>NZ_DFOE01000005.1:0-146155 GCF_002376635.1 Sphingobacterium sp. UBA3549
ACTGTCATTTTGAGACAGTCTCATTTTTTTACCAGCAGTGGCAGATATTTCTCATAGCCTTCTTCTTTCATTTTATCCTTTGGAATAAATCGGAGTGAAGCACTGTTTATACAATATCTTAATCCTCCTTTATCAGCCGGACCATCATTGAAAACGTGTCCAAGATGTGCATCTCCCGTTTTGCTACGGACCTCAGTTCTGCGCATTCCGTAAGAATTGTCAGATAGCTCGTCAATAATACTATCACTGATTGGCTTGGAAAAGCTCGGCCATCCGCATCCAGATTCAAATTTATCAGTAGAAACAAATAGTGGTTCGCCAGTGGTAATATCTACATAGATACCTTCTCTAAATTCGTCATTATATTCATTATCGAATGCACGTTCAGTCGCGGCATTTTGTGTCACATCATATTGCAATGGTGTAAGTACTTTTTTTAGCGTCTCTTTATCAGCTTTTTTGTAGGGTTTTTCGTTGTCCTGTATCACTTTTTGCGGATTTGCTTTGCGAGCCAGCTCAAATAAATCAGGGCTTATGTGGCAGTAACCGCCAGGGTTTTTGTCCAGATATTTTTGATGGTAGGCTTCAGCATCATAAAAATTCTGTAAAGGCTCTACTTCTACGACTATTTCTTTTGGATATTGACTTGCAAGTGCGGCTACGCGTTCTTTGATAATAGGGGCGTCACTTGTATTGGTATAATATATACCCGTGCGATATTGTGTGCCAATATCATTACCCTGTTTGTTCAGTGAAGTGGGATCGATCGTTTTGAAGAAAAGGTCGATTAGTAGGTTGAGATCTACAATTTGAGGATCGTAGTTCACCTTAACGGTTTCAGTAAAGCCAGTTGTTCCAGTGGAAACTTGTGTATAAGAAGGATTTTGAAGGTTTCCATTGGCATAGCCAACCTCGGTTTCGGTAACGCCACGGACTTGTTTAAAAAAATGTTCGGTTCCCCAAAAACAACCGCCTGCGAAATAAATTACGTGATCTGTTTGATTTATAGTATTCATAGTTATCTGTTTTGTCAATTTTAAATCATTCCCCTTTTGCGAATAACACACCTTAACAATTAGAAATACACCAAAGGCTATCGTAAGGAGGGTTATGAAGTGTTTCATGAATATGAGTCGTAAGCTGTGAAACAAAATTGTCTGTTACTTATAGTGAACAAAGACCGTACCTGTATGTAGTAGTATATTATTGGATTTTCATTTGTATAGATTCTATGTGCTCTTTTTACAATTGTAAGACTAAGCATATCAATTCACGCTAAAATCTGACAAAATGATAGTAAAGAATAGATTTACTCGCAGCATAGTTGGCAGGTCATTTCAATTACATCGTCGATGTTGGTTCTTATCGACGTTCGAAGTGTATGCCGTATTCCCTTCTAAGCAGTTAGTTTTTCTACTAACAGCATGAGGGTAATTCTACCTTAGTTTGGGTAATATGAACTGGAGAGGAGGGTAGTCCTACGCTAAAAATGGATCCTTCATTAGGTGTGCTTTGAATGTTTACAATGCCCTTATTTCTCTCAATCAGATCTTTGCACAATACAAGTCCAACACCCGATCCAGGTTCATGTTCTGTTCCAAAGGACTTTTGCTGAATCTCATTAAATAGCGCGGCAGATTTCAACGGATTTATACCTATACCTTCATCCTGAATATGGATATGTGTATAGAGATCGTCCACACTAATGTAAATGTTGATATTCCCATTAACATAACTAAATTTTATCGCATTACTGATCAAGTTGCGCAAAATGATTGTCGTATGATCTCTATTGGCAATTATTTGTGTATCTGGAGGTATATCCAAGTTGATTTTGAGATGTTTAGCTTGCGCATTATCATTGAAGCTTTTAATAATGTGTTGGATAATGGGTTTAATCAATAGTTTTGATGTGCTACAATTCATGCCTTGCATATTGCTGCTGCCCCATTGCAGTAGTTCATCTAACGTCTGATTCTGTTGCGCGATCTGTTGATAGATTTGCTGAATATATTCCTGTGACGTGGTACTGTCTAGCATTTGGTTACGGAACATAAATACCAGTGCTTCAAGGTTGGCAAAAGGGCTTTTGATGTCGTGAGCAATAATCGAAAATATTTTTTCCTTGTCGCGATTCATAGATTCTAAATTAAGGCGCTGCTGCTCGATCTTTTTCATATTCTTATAGATGATATCAAGAAAAAAGTTGACCGCAACGACGATAAAAGCAAGCGCATTGATAATATTGAACACAGATCTTGATCGCGGAACTTGCTGGCTTAGTGGAAGTATATCGGGTAGCAGATATAAAAGTGAAATTAGAAAAGCTATCGTAATACAATGGACTATATGAATCTTTCGGTTTTCATACATCAACATCGCGACGATCAATGTGCACAATAGAAAATATTCTCCGCCGTTTCTATAGAGCAAAGCTCCTGCGAAGTAAAATACAGAATTAGTTGTTAACAATGTGGCCTTAGCGATGTTGTATTTACCGTAATATTGGAGGACAAGCACAGCAAAGGCACATGTTGAATTGGAAAAATTAATCGCAGATAAAATATAGCGTTGATCGATAAGATTAAGGATTGCAAAGAAAATTGTTGGAAATAAACATAACAATGCAATCAGATTGATCATGTACACGCGTTTGAAATCGATGTATGACATGCCCGGATGTGCACCAATATGGGAAAATAGCTTCCAATATTTACGAAATTTATTCATAAAGACGCGTCGGATTAACTTATAATGTCTTAATATTCAAAATTAACATAAATCAGGAGTTCAACAATGATTTTTCAATATTTCATTGTTTCTATACTACGCTATTTGTCTCCCATATTGATTGCAGATAATCCTTAATCTAGCCGCTGTTAATAATTAATCTTGTGATGGTAATTTTTCAGCCATTCTTAATACGCCCCAAAATCAGCAAGATGCGAATAGAAGAAATCGCCCCAAGAGCTGGTAGATTCTATTTTAAGATAACGCGTGCTAATTGATTCGTTGAGATCGACATTAATCCAAGAACCTGAAACTTTTGTCAATTGTGCTGTTTTGATTAGGGTCCAGGTCGTACCGTTTACACTTGAATAGATATTGACATCTTTCATTGCTCCATTTAAATTATCGCGATTACGAAATGCAAGCCCCTTAATAGTGCGTAGATCTCCCATATTCACGGAGAAGAAATGTGGTTGGGGTGTTTGGGTTGATGACCATGGGGTATGCCAAACAGTGCTTCGGTTCATATCCAGGACATTACTCGCTGTTGATCCAGGCTCATTGCTGTCGCTTCCGACGATGGACCAACCTGTCGTAGGCAATAGTTTATAAGTAACAACTTTGGATAGATCGGGGATATTGTTGGTAAAGTTATAGGCGTAACGTATGGTTGTACGAACACCATTGATGTGCATAAAGCCAATTCTCATTTCATAATTGCCTGTGAGGTCATAAAAATCAGCGAGTGGACATTCGAATCTAAAGCTATCCTGACCGATGATTTTTGTCGCCCACTGTACGGCATCATAATCGTTGTTCCCACCGAAGGGTTCTCTATCATGCCAAACAACAATATCATTGACAGGCTTGTTCGCTGTAAATTTTCCGGATATGATAATTGTATTGTTTGTAAAGCTCGAAGACAAAGATATAATTTCTGCTGATGCAGATGCATACCAATCACTTCTAGTCACAGAACTGAATACTTGACTATTATTAAATGTCGCGGCAGTGCTACTTGTCAGGGAGGTTGTTGAGATTCCATACGTGGAATTTCCTGAGCCCATTAAGGCTGTGCCTAAAGTTGGTGCCAATGTCTTATTCATTCTGTTGTGGCTGGCATTCAAGCCATGACCCAATTCGTGAATCATACCACCAATCCATACCGTTGCCTTCCACCCAATATCGCCGCCAATTCCCAAATTTTTAGCGTCAAGATTTACATAGTCCAATGCGTAACAACTAGTACCCGTACCATAGAATGGAGGGCCGCCTGGATTTGCAGGATCGGTGTTGTAAGTCGGAATAATAATCAGGTTATGTTCGCTCTTCTTTGCTAATGGATTTTGACCAAAATAGGCATCTACCTCAGTTTTTACTGCTCCGTTGCCCCCAGAATAAGGGTAAGTTGCTTTTCCAAATTGCCCAGTAATGTAATGAATATTTATTAGCGTGTCATTGACTAGATCTAAACCAAAAGATTTTCGGCTAAATCCCTCACGGTCCATATTATTGGCAAACATATTTTGCGCATTCAATAGAATTCTGCTTAAACGTTTTCGGAAATTGGGAATAGAATCCACATCATTGGGAACGAAATAGATCACGTTCAGTTTGTAAGGGTTGCTATTCCACTCGTTGATCACGGTTGCTGTTGAGTTTTTTGCTTTTAGAGTGCCGACGCTCTCTGTTGTGTTTATCAAAGTTTTGCTACAAGACGCAGTAAGCAGAGCGAGGGAAGCTACTATTAGATTTAAAAATTTTCTCATAATGGTTTATATTGTGTATCAATAAATATAAATGAAAGGTCTTTTATTTCGGTGTAAGAAATTGAAGTTTTGGTACAATCAGTTTAGTCAATCGATTGATTAGTCAAGTTTGAGAATTGTTTTGTAACATTTTAAATTTCTCTCAATGAATTGACTTAACCAGGGATTTAAAAAAAATGGGACAGAAATTGAGCTATTTACTTGGTAGTAAGTTTTCAGGATAGATTTTAATCACTATAGGCAACCAGGCCACTTTGCTTGCTATTTGCGAGGTCGAGAATCGGGGTTAATCGCTTAACGTCAGCATCCATTTCTAATCTCTTATCGGAAATAAGTTGAAGAATCTGTTTGGTCATAACGGTATCGAGCCTGAAGTCCGTATGATAGTCAAACTGCTGAGCAATTATTCCTTTTTGCTGAAGTCTGTTGAAAGTTTTGAAGTCGAGTTGTCCAGCAAATTCTAGCCCTATTTTTTCGGGGAAATCTGGTTTCATCTGATAATCCGCTATTGTGTAAAAGTCTAACATATCAGTATTTTTTATTATTCCAACCCGACCGACTTATATTTCGAGCGTTAAAGTATTAAAACAACAAAAGCTAATCGAAAGATTAGCTTTTGTTTGTGATCCCGCTGGGATTCGAACCCAGGACCCATACATTAAAAGTGTATTGCTCTACCAGCTGAGCTACGGAATCGTACTTCGTTTTAGAACTATTGTTCGTTGTTTGAAGTGATGCAAAAGTAGGGCTTTAATCCTATTCCTGCAAATGTTTTTGGATTAAAATCACGTTTAAACAGATAATAACCTGATTTTAAGTCGAAAAAATTAATCGTTTTCTAAATCCATGATTTCTTCTGCCAACTGTTCCCAGCTTTCCTGAAATTGTATCAATACTGCTTTCGCCGAGTTATATAAGCGCGTAGTGTCCTGTAATTTAGCGGCATCCGAATAAACCGCTTCATCGGCAAGCTTTGACTCTAATGTTTTGACCAAAATTTCCTGTTCTTCTATTTTTTGTTCAAATGATGTGAGTTCTTTATTCTTTTTGCTCAATAAACGCGTTTTATCTTCCGTAAGCGGTTGCTTTTCTTTCTTTGCTTTCGGTTCTTCCTTGGCTTTCTTCTCCGTCTTACCTTCAGGTTTGACGATCCGTTTTGCCGCCCATTCTTCATATTCCTGGTACGTACCGGGGTATTCTTTGATTTGTTTATCTTCTATGTACCAGATTTTATTCGCGACATTATCCAAGAAATAACGGTCGTGGGATACGACAATAAATGTGCCTTCGTATTGTTGTAAAGCCTGGATCAGAATGTTGACCGACTGCATATCCAAATGGTTGGTAGGCTCATCGAGTGCCAAGAAGTTGGCATCTGCCGTTAAAGCTTTAGCAAGTGCCACACGTGATTTCTCGCCTCCAGAAAGGACTTTAATTTTCTTGAAGGCATCATCACCTGTAAAAAGAAAACAGCCTAGGATAGAACGTAATTCAGTCTCTGTATGTTTTGGTGCAAAGGCTTGTAATTCTGCAAGGATGGAATTCTCCAGGTGTAAGGCCTCAAGCTGGTGCTGCGCAAAAAATGTTTGCGACACATTATGGCCTTGCTCTGCCTTTCCTTCAAACTCGTGATCCGCGTCAGCCACAATGCGTAATAGTGTCGATTTACCTTTACCATTGGCACCGATTAAAGCGATTTTATCACCCTTTTCAATAATTGCTGAGGTGTTTTTTAATATCTCTAGGTTAGGGTAGGACTTGGAGATATTTTCCAAAGTAACGACATGGCGACCAGAAGGTTTTGAAAATTTAAAACTAAAGTTTACAGTTGGGTTATCATCATCCACGTCGTCAATTCTTTCCATGCGATCCAAAGCCTTGATGCGTGACTGAGCCATTTTTGCTTTCGATGCCTTGGCTCGAAAGCGCTCAATTAAGCGTTCTTCCTGTTTTATTTTTGCCTGTTGGTTTTTGAATTGATTAGCCTGAAGTTCATTTCGTAGTTCTTTTTCTTCAAGGTAAAAACTGTAGTTACCTGCGTAAAGTGTTAATTTCCCTTTACGCGATTCGACCGTTTTCTTGATGATACGGTCTAGAAAATATCTATCATGGGAAACAATCACAATGGCACCATCGAACGCCTGAAGATAGTTTTCAAGCCATTTAATCGACGGTAAGTCCATGTGGTTGGTAGGCTCATCGAGCAATAAAATATCCGGAGTCTGTAAAAGGATACGGGCTAGCATGACCCGCATTCGCCAACCCCCGGAGAACGTAGCTAGCGGTCTTTTTTGCTCTGCTTCAGAAAAGCCAAGACCCGCTAGAATTTCATGAGCTTTAAATTCAATATTATACCCATCTAGGGCTTCGAATTCTACCTGTTTATCACTCAATTTATTCAGAATATCATCGGAGTAGTCTGTTTCTAATTTACTAAGTAACTCTTCGATTTCGGTATGTAATTGATTTTGGCGTTCGAAAGCTTCCATTGCAACATGCAAAATGCTTTTTTCAGAATGGTAAGATAATAAATCCTGGTTTAAATAGCCAATCTTCAGATCTTTCGCCATAGAAATCGATCCTGATGTCGGTGTGTATTGACCTACAATAAGCCGAAGCAAAGTAGATTTACCTGTACCATTAGCGCCGATCAGGCCAACTTTATCTCCTGGTTTGATATGCCAGTTTGCTTCATCATATAGGGCGCGAGATCCTATTTCAAATGTTAAATTATTTATTGATATCATTTCAACTGCAAAAGTACAAAAGTAATGAATATTTCTTCTTGTTTGAGTAACTTTGCGATTATGTATAAATTAGTCAAGCCTATATTCTTTACGATGAATCCCGAGACGGCTCACCACAAAGTGACCGGAGGATTAAATGTTTTCTCAAAAATTTGGGGTGCAAAACAACTATTGAATGCTTTTTTTAAAGTCGAAGATCCACGTTTGGAGCGCGAAGTTTTTGGGTTGAAGTTTAAAAACCCCGTAGGTCTTGCAGCAGGATTTGATAAAAATGCGGAGTATATCGCTGATATGGCTAATTTGGGATTTGGTTTTATTGAAATTGGAACAGTAACTCCTAAACCGCAACCCGGTAATGATAAACCTAGAATGTTTCGTCTGGTACCGGATGAGGCCCTGATCAATAGGATGGGATTCAACAATCAGGGGGCTGATGTCGCTGCGAATAGATTAAAAAACTTGACAGATCGTCAGGGGTTATTGATTGGAGGGAATATCGGGAAGAATAAACTTACGCCTAATGAAGACGCAGTCAATGATTATATCTATTGTTTCAATGCACTATTTGAGCATGTG
The DNA here is from genome assembly GCF_002376635.1 of Sphingobacterium sp. UBA3549. Lineage (NCBI taxonomy): Bacteria > Pseudomonadati > Bacteroidota > Sphingobacteriia > Sphingobacteriales > Sphingobacteriaceae > Sphingobacterium > Sphingobacterium sp. UBA3549. The sequence goes on from NZ_DFOE01000005.1 coordinate 7,823, forward strand.
GATTATTTTGTCGTAAACGTCAGTTCTCCCAACACGCCTGGTCTACGCGATTTACAGGAAAAGGATCCGCTAAAACACATCCTAAACACCTTGCAGGAATTGAATAACAACAAATTAACTCCGAAGCCTATTCTACTTAAAATCGCTCCCGATTTAACAAATAGTCAATTGGATGATATCGTGGAGATTGTTATGGAAACGCAGATTGCTGGCGTTATTGCAACCAATACCACCGTCTCAAGAGATGGATTAAAGAGTGCAACGGCATTAAGACAGGAAGCGGGTGGAGTGAGCGGCCGTCCTTTGACCAAAAGATCTACGGAAGTTATTCGGTACCTAAGTCAAAAATCGAATAAGGCTTTTCCAATTATTGGTGTTGGTGGGATTCATTCGGCTAAAGATGCAATTGAAAAATTAGATGCAGGTGCTAGCCTTGTTCAGGTTTACACGGGCTTTATTTATGAAGGACCTGGTTTGATCGCCAATATTTGTAAGGGTATACTGCAGACAGGAAGGTAATAATGACGATGGCAGCTGATTTTGATCTGAAAGATTTTTTGGATAAGAAAGTTGAGGAATATAACCAACCTAATTTTATACCCAATGACCCGATAGTTATTCCACATCAATTTTCTGCCAAGCAGGATATTGAGATCATGGGTTTCCTGGCTTCAATTATGGCTTGGGGCCAAAGGAAGACGATCATCAATAAATGCAAGGAGCTTATTGATCGAATGGATGGTTCACCGTACGACTATATTATGAATCATCAAGAGCAAGATCTAAAAAGTTTGCTGGGGTTTAAACACCGTACATTTAAGGACACGGATATTCTTTACTTCATTGAATTTTTCAAATATCATTATGGTCATTTTGAATCTTTGGAAGATGCTTTTCTGGTAGGACAGGAGCACAATAAGCGTATTGATGTGGAACTGGCGCTTAATGCATTTAAAATGTATTTTTTTTCACTGCCGGACTATCCCTATCGCACACGTAAGCATATAAGTAGTCCAGCACAGAAATCTACCGTTAAAAGGATTAATATGTTTTTACGTTGGATGGTTAGGCAGGATGACAAAGGCGTTGATTTTGGTATCTGGAAGCGCCTTTCACCAAAAGATCTGATCTGCCCTTGTGATGTTCATGTGGAGCGTGTAGCGCGAAAATTTGGTTTGATTACACTTGATAAAGTCAATTGGAATACAGCGCAGGAGTTAACAACAAACCTACGTTTACTTGATCCTTTGGATCCCGTCAAATATGATTTTGCCTTATTTGGTCTGGGAGTAGAAAGGGAGCTATAATAAGAAAGCCTGTATTTAATACAGGCTTTCTTATTATATGCCACTTCTCATCAAATAAATCAGAATCGCTGTCTTTAATCAGTATAGCGGACAGCAGTTCATTTAGGCAAAAGACTTTTCATTTAAATGATCGATCTTAATCAGTAAATCAACCAATCGATTGGAATAACCAAATTCATTATCGTACCAACCCACCACTTTGACCAAGCCCCCAACAATAGAAGTAAGTTGAGCATCAAAAACACAGGAATATGGGTTATTGATAATATCAACTGAAACGATTGGATCCTCTGTGTAATACAGCACTTCCTTCAATTCATTTTCGGCTGCCCATCGAAAGGCCTTATTAATTTCTTCAACTGTGGTGTGTTTTTCAAGGGTGCAAGTAAAGTCCGTTAATGATCCATTTAGTACGGGTACACGTATTCCAGCGCCGCCGAGCTTATTCTGTAAATGGGGAAAAACGTTGGTGATTGCTTTGGCCGCACCTGTTGTTGTTGGAATGATTGCAGATGACGCTGCTCGCGCTCTCCGTAAATCTTTATGTGGTGCATCATGAAGATTTTGATCGCCCGTCATGGAGTGCACCGTGGTAATATAGCCATCTTTTATGCCCCAATGGTCATCTAAAATTTTTACTAAGGGAGCAACATTATTGGTCGTGCAAGAGGCATTGGATAAAATGGATGCCGAAAGATCGATAGTCCGATCATTGATGCCGAGTACCACTGTCGGAATATCCTTGTCTTGTGCCGGTGCTGAGATAATTACTTTTTTTGCACCTGCTTCTAAATGTAAAGCTGACTTGGCACGTGTCGTAAAATGCCCTGTTGATTCTATCACAACATCGATACCTAATTCTCTCCACGGTAGCGTCGAAGGATCTTTTTGATTGGTAACAAGGATAGCTTTGCCATTGATAATGATGTGATTTTCATCGTGGGACACAGTGCCGTAAAAAGGGCCGTGCACCGAATCATATTTAAATAAATGGGCAAGCGTCTTTGTATCTGTCAAATCATTTATTGCAATGATTTTTAGCTCATCACAAGCTCCGCGAAGAAAAATATTACGCAATGTATTTCTGCCGATACGACCGAATCCGTTGATTGCTATGTTGAGCATTTTAGATTATTTATGAAATTGGCTTATTGCTTCATTGATATTTTTTTCGCCCTCCCAATGTGCTTTCAGCTTTCCATCCGCTCCATAAACATAATTCGCTGGGAATTGTGTCGGCACATGGATTTTTTGAATAAACGTCTGGTCTTTATCGATCAATACTTCAACATTCGATGCTTTGGATAATTTTGGAGCAAAACTGTCAAAAAAGCCCAATACTAACGCCGGGTCATTCATTGAGATATAATAGATATTTACATCTTTTAAACGATCCATGTTTTTTTCTAACTCGATAGCCTCATGCTGACAGTGGCTACAGCCCGGATCAAAAAGAATAAATACGGTATTCTTGTCTTTGGCGACATTCTCGTTCGTAACTCTTATCCCGGAGCGAAGTTGATAAAAAGTAAAATTAGGGAGAATTGCAGCTGGTTCGGAAGATTGGGTAGGGGCCGTCTGCCCGTGATCATGTCCCGCATGGTCATGATTTTCTGCAGCAGCCTCTTGTGTAGGCATTGTTGTACCGTCAGTTTTTGTTTTGTTGTTATCGCCACATGAGTAAAGGATTCCAGCCATGAATACCGCTGTTACTCCTAAAACTATTTTTTTGTTCATAGATTACATTTGCTTTTAAATCAGTATCAATGATTTGATCTTTTCTTTCGTTTGCATCCAATATCAGATTTTTAAATAAAATCAGCGATACTCGAATACATTAACGAACCAAAACTATGAAAAAAAGCGGATTTTATACTTTACAATTTCATTTATGACAGTTTACTGGATATCGAGTTTGATCGTTAGATACACTTCGATAGATACACTGCGATCCGCCTAGCCTTGCTTATTCGATGATATCTGGTTTGTCACCTATGGACTTAGGTTCTATTAAGGACGTTGACTGAATAATTTCTGGTGCGCTTTTTCCGAATTCGATACTGTAAACTTTGAGAAGTACGCCAACACAGGATAGAATTAAAGGACCAAATATTAATCCCAGCATACCGAACAGATTTAACCCAAGTAAGACACCAAATACCGTAATTAGGGGGTGTACATCACCCAGCTTTTTTAAAATGGTAAAGCGGAGAACATTATCTATACTTCCTATAATAATGATTCCATACAAAGCAAGACCTATAGCACTTCCGGATTGCCCATTGGCGAGTAGAAATAGTGCAGCTGGTAAATAGACCACCATTGTTCCCAAAATCGGTATTATCGTGGAGACAGCCGTTAATATTCCTAAGAAAATAGGGCTTTCCAACCCAAAAAACCAATAGCCAAGCCCGGCAACAATACCTTGACACATGGCTAAAATTGGAATACCAATAGCGTTGGATTTGACCATCATATCGAATTCTTTCCATAACTCAGCCTTACTAGCTTTGGTAAACGGAATGGCGTGATAAATAGTTTCTTCCAGCTTCTTGCTGCTTACAAGCATAAAATAAAGTACAAATAATGCGACCAGTAAGTTGACTCCAACCTCTGCGACGGAATTAAGGATGTTGGGGATAAATTTAGCTGCTCGCTGGAGTGTTTGCATTAATGCAGAATCTGAAAGGTCAATATTACTGAAGTAGGGACTGGATTTTAAATAGCTCTTTACAGAATCGAATTTCTGCATCAGTTCGTCTTTGTTGCTAATGACTTCTGTAACCTGGGGTACCATGTAGTTGATTAGCAGATAAAGCGGGCCAACCAAAAAAACAATTGTCAGTAAGATTAAGAGAATACTTGCCGCCGACTTATTCCATCTTTTTTCTTCGGTAAGCTTATAGTTGATTTTTCTAAATAGAATGTACAGCGTTATCGCTCCTAAAAAACCGGGTAAATAATAAAATAAGCTCGTAAAGATTAATATGCATATCGCTAGGATGATAAGGATAAGCATAATTTGATTAATGGAGTTATTGTTGATTTGTTTATATTTCATATAGTTGACAAATATACTGTCTTTGACCTATTTTATCGTATGACAATATTTCTTTAGAAAAGTTTTACAATGTTAAATTAAACTTCTTTTTTTCAAATCTTAGTTTTGGTTGTGCGGCATAAGAATCTCTCTTAAGATAGTCAGGATATCATAGTGCTTGATAAATAGCATGGACTGCGGAATGTGCGGGGAATCGGAACCGCTTCCAGATTGGAAATTATTGCTGTTCGTCTTGCTTCCCTTATGAAAAAAAGGATGAGACCCTTTTCCTTTTTTGCTGTTTGAAAATAAGCCCATAATCTTTGTATATTAGTTATTGCGGCCTTTCTGTAACGGATATGACCGCAATAACTAATATACAAAATAACTTTTGATCTTAATTAATAAAAATTTGACTACCGCGCTCTTCATCTTTTTCTATGGAAAGGGATATCGGAATTCGTTCTTTAAGCTCCTCAACATGGGAAATGATCCCTACAATACGATTTTCGCGGCGTAGCTCTAACAGGGTTTCAAAAACAATATTGACTGAAGCGGTGTCTTGTGTCCCAAAACCTTCATCAATAAAGAAAAAGTTTTTGCTCGCTCTCGTACTCGACTGTACGCTTTCCGCGAGCGCGAGCGCCAAGCTTAGCGATACTTGAAAAGCCTGGCCGCCGGATAAGGTTTTTACACTACGGCTCTTCCCTTCATTCAAATAATCTATAATCTCAAACTCATTGTTTTCGTTGATCTGTAGACTAAGTTGATTTCGTGTCATACGGTGAAAACGAATATTGGCGTGGTCGCACAATTGACGTAGATAAATTGAAGAAACATACTGTACAAAACCGGCACCTTTAAATAGATTGAAAAGCTGTTTCAAATTTTCATTACGGACGTTTAGCTTCATTTGTTGCTGCAGAAGCGTCTCTTTTTTAGCGTAAGAAATCATCAATTGGTTGAGTTCCTGTCTCAGCTTGGCCACATTTTCAGTACTTTCTTTCAATTGTCGAGCGCTTTCCTCCAGCGCCTTTTCTTGTTCAATAAAGATTGTTTCTTCATACACTTGACCAGCAAGCTTGTGTTCCAGTTGAGCAATCTGCGCCTTTACAGTTTCAAAATCAATTTGAAACTGCTCCAGCTCAAGTCGGATCTGCTGTACGGGTAAATTTTGGGCAAGTATCTGCTTAACCTCCTCGATAGCGTTAAACGGCGAGGCTAAAAGATGCTGCTGCAACGTGCCGTCAACTTCCAGAATTTCACTTTTAATTGTTTGAAGTCGTTCCGAGATGGCATTCACCACGCTATTTTGCCCTGCGAATTGACTGTTTAACTCGCTTAACTTATCGTTTATCGCAACAAACTCTTTTTCTACCGTAATATTTGAGTTTTTGATCGTGTTGTATTCTTCTTCGACAGTTTGGGCGTCTTTCGATTGGTAATCGAACCAGCTGAGCAGTTTTAAATTTCCAATATTTTGATTGATCTGTGCTTGCTTGCTTACTTCGTCGCGTTCAAATTGCCCCAGGGCCTTGTTGTATTTCTCCAGATTATCCTCTACAGAAGCTAAAGCAGTCTGATCATCTGCAAGCTTATTTTCGAGGGCCTGGATTAGGGTTTCAATTTTGGAAAGCTCCTGTTTTTTGGAAGCATAGATAGATTCATCTGTGCTGCTGTAGCCTGTCCATACAAATTCATTGAAATGCGCCATTTTTATGGACTTATGCAATTGAATTTTCGTATTCAGTTCGTGTTTTTGATCTGTCAAGGATTGCAAACGAAGAAGAAGTTTGTCCACTTGGAATTTTTGATCCTGTTTTAGTTTTAGGAGTTCATTCGTGTCGGTCATTAATTTTTCATGAGCAAGGATTTCAAGCGAAATATCCTGCCCATGGTTGACCATGGGATGTTCAATTGCACCACATAGGGGGCAAGGCGACCCTTCTTTCAAATTTTTAGCATATTGTGTTAGCCGCTGCTGTAAAAGCAGATGCGCCCTTTCATCCTGTAGTTTATTGAGCTTTTGTTCCAATTCCTGAACAACATGGGCATGGGTTGATTGAAATTCTTCTAGGTTGCCGCTGAAATTTTGTAATTCTCGTCTAATTTCGCTGGCATTGTTTTCTAAATCGACCAATTGCTTATTAAGATCGTTTTCTTGTTGTTTTATCCCCTGTTGTCTAGTATACCATTGGCCTAATTCCATCAATTCATGCGGCGAAGGTTTAGCACGCTTTAAATTCGAAATTTCACTTTCAGTTCCCAGGATTTTTGCTTTATAATGTACTTGTTGTTTTTTCGCTTCTTCGACAAAATGACGCCCTTTCTCTGCGCGATCTTGCAAGCCTTTAATTTCATTGGAAAAGGTAATCAATTGCTGTATCAATTCAAGATCTAATTCCTGAATACGACGTTGCGGTAGTAGTTCATACCTTGGTTTTAATATATTTAAACGAGATTGATGCTCCTGTAGAAGCTGTTGTATTTCTGTTTTTTTTACTTCTTCGTTCGCCAATTTTCTTTGCGTTGATCCCTTTTCAAGATCTAATTTTTCTTTGGACTTGAGACTGTGTAAAAATTTGGTCTGGGCCTCCTCAAACTGATTTAATTGTAGCCTTAAATTCTCTTTTTGTCCTTTCTGTTCAAGTAATTCTTCGTAACGTAATTTCGTCCGGTTCAATTCAATGAAATCCGCTTTAAGTTTTTGGAGCTGCATGAATTTTTCATGCTGTAATTTATGCGAAGATTCTATGGATGCGAAAGATTGAAGTTCAGCCTGTAACTTTTCGCTGGTGGCTGTTACAAGATCTGAAGTGATCTCCTCAAATCCCGATAATTGACCGTTCAAGTGATCTAATTCGGATTGATTTTTCTTATATAACGTAGAAACTTTATCCTGTAGGTCAAACCGATGCAATTGAAAAATCTCTTTCATCATATCTGTGCGTTCCCTGGCGCCAAGTTCTATAAATTCCTTGAATTGTCCTTGTGGAATGATGATTGTTCTTTTGAAGTTCTCATAGCGTAGTCCTATTATTTGTTGTGTATTACTGCTTTCTAATGGAACCCATGTTTCATTTAATTTCTCATAGAGCACGACAGTTGGCGATTTTACGTCATCGAAGTTTTTGGAGTTGCGTTTAAATTCGCGAGTAACTTTAAATGTGCGTTCTTCAAAATTGACAAAATCAAGTTCAATATATGACTTATTTGACTTGAGATTCATCATGTTATATCCACGTTTGTCGCGTGCATTCAAACGTTCTGTTTCCCCATATAACGCATAAGTAATAGCTTCTAATATAGACGATTTACCAGAGCCCACTGCGCCGAAAATACCAAAAAGTCCAGCTTCGGAAAGTGCGGTAAAATCGATCGTCTGGCGATCCTGATAGGAATAGATGCCCTCTAGTGTTAGCTTTAATGGAATCATGCAATTAAGAATTTAAAATTTCGCGAAATAGATCAATGAGATCGTCGTTGGGCGCCTGGTTGGCATTTTTGGATTTGAAATATTCTTGAAACAATACAGATATGTCTTGCTTAAGATTGATTTCTTTGGTGTCTATAAATTCGCTATCCCGTTCTTTAACCACTGGGATCAAATAGATTATTCCTGAATGTGCCTGATAGATACGCTTGCGATCTTCCGCTTTCAAAAAGGTGTCGGATTTAAATGTCAATTCTACCAAGGCGTCTGGATTTTCTTCTAGCCAGGAAATGCAACTTTCAATATCCTCAAATGTTTTTCTAAATAATGGCTTACCTTGTGTGAGTGGGATTGGGGTTACGGCGGCCTGTGTATCGGGCGATACATCGACTAGTGCTACAAATTTGGTTTGTCCAGCTTCTGAAAAGCTATAGCATAGGGGAGATGATGCGTAGATGACTGGTTTCTCTAGAGAACCTATATTTTGATAACCGTGTAGATGTCCTAATGCGGTATATTGGACTTGTTCCGGAATAGCTTGTGAATAGATCAAGTCTGCATTTCCTATTTTGACCGGCTTTTCACCATCCGGCTCTTCCAAAAGTGGACGACCTAACTTATTCATATAAAGATGGGCAATGAGGATGTTAATGCCTTTTTCATCGCAATAGGTATCGGCAATTTTTTTCCATTCGGAAGACAAAACCTCATTCAGCTTACTTTCTTTATCTTCACCTAAGTATTGTTTTAAGCGGATCTCATTCGCGTAAGCGGTATGAAGGATTCGAATCGGATGCTCATAGTGAGGTAATTTTAAGACGATAATGCCTTTGTCTGCATGTACGACAGCGAAGCCTTCCGTAGCAAAAGGAGAGACGACGGCGCGCGGATGGCCGATTAAGATGATACCGGATGCTCTTGCCAACGGATCGGGTGCATCAACCAAATGTGGTGAATCGTGATTGCCAGCAATAGCAATTACAGGACGCATACCATCCTTGCTAAGACGTTTGATTGTTCTATAGAACAGCTCAATTGCTTCGACTCCCGGGTTAAAAGCATCGAATAGATCTCCGGCGATCACAACTAGGTCGACATTTTCCTGATCGGCAATCTGAACGATCTCATCCATTACCAGGGTCTGTTCGTCTATTCGAGAGAAACTTTCCAGTCTTTTTCCAAGGTGCCAATCGGCGGTATGTAATATTTTCATGTGAGAGCTTCGATTTGCGTCAACAGTTACAAACTAAGATAAATTTGATCTGAAATGCAATTATAATTGGATGGAATCGTATAAATTACTGCTCATTCCTTACTATAGATTTAGCTTCGTAGTGGTAGCTTGGTAAAATACAGCCTGCTTAAAATGTTAAAACTTGTTAAATACGGCTGTCAAAAATCATTTAATTGTATTTTTAATGTTCCAGATTAAGCTAAAATTTATATACATAACGTATGCGAAAAGTTTATTTATACCTATGTGTTTTCTTTATGCTACTGATGCGTGTAAATGCGCAGGAAGTACAGGCGATTAGAGGAGAAACGGCGTATCCCTTTTTATTCAAAAATTCCGGGCTAGATTCTTCCACCACTGAGAAGCAACCTGTTTTTGTATTTTTGCATGGGAGGAGTCTTTCCGGGACAAATTTGGATCGTGTAAAGCGCTATGGTGTACTGTATGCTATCAATAAAGGCCAGGAAGTTCCAGGGATTATTGTTGCGCCACAGTCAAAGGGCGGCTGGGATGCAGATAAAGTAATGGAAATTGTGGATTATGTCATCGGACATTATAATGCTGACCCGGACCGTATTTATGTGTGTGGCATGAGTATGGGCGCCTACGGTACAATGGATGTGGCTGGAAAATATCCGGAAAGGGTAGCGGCAGCGGTGGCCATATGTGGTGGTGGATCCAGTCAGTATGCGTCCAATTTGACTCAGGTTCCCATTTGGTTGCACCATGGTACAGCCGATCGGGCAGTGCCAATTTCGGAATCTAAAAAGATTATGCGGGCTATAAAAAAAGAGGATCCAGATGCTAATGTGAGTTTGAATGTAATAAAAGGAGGTACGCATGGGAGTGTAGAGCGATTATTTCACGACGATGCAATTTACAATTGGATGTTGAAATTTAGGAAAAGGCATAAGTCTTAAAAGATTTTGTCAACCGGCATAACGGCTTTGAATAAAAAAAACCTGATGATGATTCATCAGGTTTTTTTATTAGCCTTCACTGTTAAACATAGACTGTCTTTTATGAAACTGGGCCATCAGAATATTCGGTTGATGGATCAAGTGGGTTTTGCTTAAATATTCAGCGTTATCTGCGTAGATAAACAATAATGTGCCATCTTTGATGGTATTAATGATAGGGGCTGCAAATTCTCTCGGTACGGCAGGGCAGCCATAACTTTTTCCAAGTCTACCTAAACTCGCTATTGTTCCATTGCTACAATAATCTGCACCATGCATTACGACATATCTTGCTTTGGCATTATCATTTATGCCTTTCTCAAGACCATTTAGCACCAATGAATAACCATTCTCACCATTGTAAGTATTTTCAGTCGTAAAGAAACCTAAGGAACTTTTGAGTGATTCCTGTTGATTCGAAAAATTTACCGCGTAATTCTCGCCGCTATTTTTGCCATGCGAAACTAACGTATTAAACAGTACCTTTTTCTGCGCAAGGTCTAATACTACTAGCCTCTTTTCAGTGGATGCCAGCGAGAAATCGATGACCGTCATAATGTCTTTGTTGTGGATAGGAAGAGCTTTCCTGCCTTCCATTGCTTGACGAAACGCTTCGTATTGTAACACTTGCGCTAGGTTCATTTCATCGTATAAGGAATCAACTTCTGTGCGTTGACGCTCCACATTTATACGATGCTCGCTGGTTTCTTGCTGTGTTGTTTTTAATTCTTCTTGTGATGAAAGTGCTGTATTCAATGCCATCAAAAGAAACATAAACGTATTTCCCATTCTACTCCTTTTCTGTATAGATGTTTACAAAAGTAATAATTAAAATTAATACATATTTGATTTACAGAATGTTAAATATTGTTAATCGATAACTATGACGAGCGACGAAAAGTCTTTTGACCGTTTATAGACAAATTGAGCATGAGATGACGCATTTCTGACGCACATATGTGATTTTGGAATAGTTCCAAGACTTTCGCTATATTCGATGATATTGCCATTTGGGTTATTGACTGGAATACCGTGTATATATGCCCCAGCAGTAAACCGCGTGGCATAAGGCGCAAATCCACCATAAATTTTGGTTCCATCCTCGTAATAAAACATCTTTGATTTATGTTCTTGGACAACAAAGAGACCAGTAGGCGTTTCTTGGGCATGGGGAGGTTTATGTCGTCCACTGGTTGCTGGATTCATGCTTCTGACGAGCCATTCATTTCCAGCTTTTTCCAATGTACAGATATTTTGGTTTTTAATGTCTACGACTGTAACGAATTTAAATTCTATCGAATCGCGAATGATTTTAAGATAGCGCTTTGGTACACTGTATTTCCCTTCAAATGAAATACCTTCGACCGGAATCCTGTCTAGGCTGTCGGAGCCCTGAACACGGACGAGCCACCCATCGCGCCCGTAACGCACCGCTTGATTGGTGTTAAGATCACAGAGCGGTGCGGCCTGATAACGCTCCACATTGAAGCTGTCGGACACCCTTTTATAAGTATCCCGCTTGTAACCCGCAATTGTTGGTGCTTCACCTTTCTCATTTTGATAGTTTTGAAGTACAGCGTATAGCGAAGGAGTTTGTTGAAAATTCGTAACAAATGCTAAGCGCTCTTTAATTTTGCTCCATTGGAAAGTTCGTGTAGTATCTTTGTAAGGATAGGTATCTTCCAGGGTATATTTTTTATACTGTAGCTCTTTTTTGATAATTATATCTTCGTCTGTGATTAGCTCTGGTTTTTTATTCAACTTTTCAGGCGCCACTTTTTTTTGTTGCCTGTTGGGCGGCTGCGTCTTTGCTATATCCTTTTTATCCTGTTGGCATCCAGCCAAAAGGAAAATTAGACTTAGTACTAGACATGTTAATCTTGGACTCATATATAGATTTATAAACTATTGCTTTATGGTTTAAACTTAGATAAATTGTTGATGATTTGCAATTTTATTGTGGGTGAATAAGAACACTTTATGGGAAGAATGTCAACCATAGGTGTTTTAAGAACGTAATGTGAACGAATGACATTGTCGTTTTTGGGTGATAATCGACCTGAATCTGTTCAAATGCTGACTTAATGAAAGTCAGGTTGAAGAGATACATGTTTTTCATGAGCAATAAAAACGCTAGTTTTGTAAGTTGAAATACACGATATGGATAAAATTGTTATTTGTTCTGCGGCGATCCTCCATCCCAATGGTGATTTGTTGATGGTTCGGAAAAAGGGTTCCGCTTATTTCCAGTTACCCGGAGGTAAGGCAGCGCCTGAAGAGAATCAAGAGGAAACATTGATTCGTGAGCTTCGCGAAGAGCTACGGTTCGATGTACGTGAAAACGATTTAGAATTTTTAGGTAGCCATACTGCACATGCCGTAAATGAGGTAAATACATTGGTAGAAGGTAATATTTACGTGATTAAATTGAAGGCGACTCAGTCTTTTGAAGCTTATGAAGAGCTGGTAGAGGTGGTTTGGATCAAACAGGACAATTGGCGCAGTTTTAAGCTAGCGCACCTGGCAGCAGAGTTTGTTGTTCCCCGTTGGCTGTCTGGAAAGCTGTAGATTTAAAAGAATGATGTAATCTTTAAATATCCATATTTTGGGATAGCAGTCTGGCTAAAATAAAAGAGCGGAGTTCCAGCTGAATTCCGCTCTTTTATTTGTTGATGAATATTCCTTCTAGAAACTATAGACGCAGGCTAATAGAAATTGTCCTGCAGATTTCGTTGGACTTAAATCATTTTTGATGAATCTCTCTGTACTTCCTTTGTCAATTCTAATCTCCGGGATAAATTTGAAGCCGTGATAACTATATTCTGCTGTTAATGTTGTCGCTAGAATATTAGCACTTGGGATACCATTTTCCTCTTCCTTATGTGTTTGGAAAAATTCTTCACGTAATCCTAATCCAAAATTTTCCGAAAAGTGAACTCTTGGATAGAGAGCAACGCCCGAATATCCGCCACCATCTCTCTTTTTATAATTGGTTGCATTTAAACCAAGGAAAAATTTGGGTGTGAAATCATAGTTAGCAACCAGGTCAACCAATGTTCCTGAACTATAATTTGCTTTTCCACCTGCTGAGGATCCGGTGAGAAAGTTAAGATAAAAGCTACTTTTATCATTGGGTGTATAAGCTAGCTGGGAGCCTACGTGCGACACACCGTTCATATCTTGGTAGACGTTCCAGTCGTTAAATATTCCGACCATTAGCGCCACCTTGTCGGAGAAACTATACGTTGCTTTCAGTCCCGCATCTTGAAAAGGTCCTGCACCAAAGAGATAAGATGTCGAATAATGAAAATTGTATGTGGGAGATATCACTTCAAAGCCTACAAATGTTCCCATAAAACCTGCAGTGAGATTAAGTTTATCAGTGAGGTCGTAGCCTACATAGAGATTTTGTATGTGAAAGCTATTTTTATCATCGCCAGCTTGACCGTCCCCATTCATGATAGAGCGATATTGACCGCGAGGTCCAAAAGATAACTCGCCTACAAATGAAGCTTTTTTAAACTTCTTTTTAACAGCTAAATCCACCATTCCGATCGAAACGGAATTGTTGTCTTCTGTAAAATAGGTATTAATATTTGGTTTGTTTTGGAAGTCATATTTCCAATAGGTGTCAACGGATCCGGATATTTCGATTCCCTTTTCTTTGTTTTCTTCTTGTGATATCGCTGTATTTATAAGAAATACAGATAAAATTGCTGTTGTAAGAAGTTTTTTCATGTTTTTGGAGGTTTAAGTTTGATTTGTTTGGTGTTTTTGCCGAGTTGTTTTTATAATTTCTCTTTTTTTTATGGTTATAAATTGATTTTTATAGATTAATAATGGTTTTTGTGTTTGTTATTGTGAAATTATGTAAAAAAAATCACAAAAAATAAATTATCATGGTATTTTTTTAATAAAAAGACTTTATATTTGATAAAAATCTAAATGATTATAGGTTTTTGTTTTGTTTTTGTATTTTTTCAACAATTTTATTAAAGTATTAATAAACACTAATCAGTTTAAACACATGAAAAAAATTATTCCACTTATTGTTCTAGTTCTTTTAGGAGTATTAGGACTTGTATTTCCTTCAATTGACTTGTCTGATTTAAATAAGGCAGAATTTGATACAGGGGATACAGCCTGGTTGTTAACTTCTTCTGCATTGGTGTTGATTATGACACCAGGACTTGCATTTTTTTATGGTGGTATGGTTAGCAAAAAGAATGTGATATCAACCATGATGCAAAGTTTTATCTGCATGTGCCTGATGACAATTCTTTGGGTCATCGTTGGTTTTAGCTTAGCTTTCGGTGACGATATCGGTGGCATTGTGGGCGATCCACGTACATTTTTTATGATGAAAGGTACATTGGGAAATGTTGCATGGGGAGCGCTACCAACCATACCTTTGGTTTTATTCGCTATGTTCCAGCTGAAATTTGCGATTATCACGCCAGCGCTAATCACTGGTGCTTTTGCAGAACGTATTCGCTTCAATTCATTTATGCTATTTATTATTCTATTTAGCATTTTTATCTATATGCCATTGGCACACGCAACTTGGCACCCTGAAGGAATTTTAGCCAAATTTGGCGTTCTTGATTTCGCTGGCGGTACTGTTGTGCATATGTCGGCAGGCTGGGCGGCATTAGCGGCCGCGATCTACTTAAAAGGGCGCAAAATACAAGTTCATAATCCTGCACGTATCAGCTATGTGATATTGGGTACTGCTTTATTGTGGTTCGGCTGGTTTGGATTTAATGCGGGTTCTGCCGGAGGCGCAAATTCCTTAGCAGCTTATGCTTTTGCGACAACAACTACAGCCTCGGCTATGGCAGCTATGGCGTGGATATTTGTTGATATTATCCGCGGAAAGAAACCTTCAGCAATGGGTGCATGTATCGGTGCTGTGGTTGGACTGGTAGCGATCACTCCTGCAGCCGGCTTTGTCAGTATCCCACACGCAATGATAATTGGCCTGGTTGGCGCGTTGGTCAGCAACCTTGTCGTTTATCTAAGAAGTAAAACAAGTATTGATGATACATTGGATGTATTCCCTTGTCACGGAGTAGGTGGTATGGTGGGTATGGTGCTTACAGGTGTATTTGCACATCATAACATCAACCCTGTGGTGGTAGACAACGGGCTGTTTTTTGGTGAAACCAAATTATTCTTTGTCCATATGATCGCATTATTTGCCGTGTCCTTTTTTGCTTTCGTCGGCTCATTGGTTTTATTAAAAATTACTGACCTTATTGCCCCACTTCGTGTCGAAGAAACGGACGAAGAGCTTGGTTTGGATGTGACGCAGCACGCCGAAGCTTTGTAATTTAGATAAAGTAAACTGTTTATATGTTATCCCAAACAATCTTCTACTTAGCAGCTGTATTGTTTGGGATATTTTTTGCACCTTTGCCAAGGTTACATAGCGGCTCAGATTAAGTATTTCAAGCAAAAATTTTCTAAAAGTGAATGTATGAACACGGAGACCAAAGCAACATTGCGTTCTGATTTTGAAAAAATGATGCGTTATTGCATACAGACAAACGGAGATTTCGGATTCAATCTTTTTGGTGACTATGCGGTATCAGCGTTAAATTTCTACGTTGGGAGTTCTATTCTGACAATAAGTGAAAAGCATGAAGCAGCGTTGTTTTTGGCTAACCTTTACAATGCAGGAATCAGAAATGTAATAAGTCACAAAGACCTTGAAGAAATTGCAGACGTGATTGCACAGGACGCAACGTTAAATTACCAGTTGCTCGCTCCGATTTTTTAATTAATGTTTTGTCCATACAAGATCACCTGTCTTATAGCCACATTGAAGAGCATAGGTTAGAAACTCATTTCTAATTTTATCTGGAATATCGGTATCTCTGCCTAAAATCCACATATAATCGAGATTATCGCCGAAGATCAGGGCATACTTGTAATCCGGTGTTATTTTGACAATGTTATAGCCACTGTAAAATGGGCCAAAGAACGATACCTTAAGTGCTCCTTCATTCGGGCTGTTGACAAATTTGGCTTTTCCAATAGATTGTTTCCATCGTTCTTTCTCTTCGGAATATCCCTGGTTATTTACGCGGATCGTACCATTTTTATTCTTACTATATTCGGCGGAAACCTGACTTAAGCCAGTTTCCCAACGAAAGTCGAGCCGGGCTATTTCATACCACTTTCCAAGATATTTATCCAAATCGAATGGATCGACAACATCGGGCCGCGAAATGACCGGTTTAAGGGCATTGTATGCGACTGTTCCTAGTGCTACCGTGGCCAAAAGCAAGAGTGATTTTTTCTTATCCATATTCATTTTTTTCGAAATTATTTGTTAGTAAAACAACAATTTTAATACCAATAAGGTTTAGAGAAGCCGGGCTATTTTATTAATTTTGTTGACTTAAAAATTGTATTGGTGTATTCAAGGGAAGAGATAAAACAATTAAAACATTCGTTCTGGACGAAGTTTGGTCAATTTATGGCATTACATTTATCTGCGGATGGAGAAAAAGCAAATTGGATTAACTACAAAACAGGTGTTAAGCATTTGTATTTTAAAATGGATGCAGATAAAAATGAAGCGAAAATCGCGATACAGTGGTCGCAGCCGGATGCTGGTATCAGGGCATTGATGGCTGAGCAGTTTCTTCAGTTTAGAGCTTTACTGCATGATCTGCTCGGAGAAGAGTGGATTTGGGAGATGGATGGAAGAGATGAATATGGAAAGCCAATTTGTCAGATTTATACCACTATGCAAGGGCATAGTGTTTTTAGAGAAGCGGATTGGGCCGAACTTATTTCGTTTTTTAAGCCCCGAATGATTGCGCTGGATGAATTTTGGTCGTCCGCAAAATATGCGTTCGACTTATTTAAATAAATTTAATTTAACTATACAAAGATGGGGTTGATACCCATTCAAATCAACAGTTTAAAAACCGGCTAAATTGCGCTGGAAGTTGATTTGAGGGGAAAAACAGCATCATTTAAAACAACTATTCAATGAGAAAAATAATTAAGGGTTTGCTCGTGTTGACTTTGTGCTTTCAGCTTTCATCGGTATTTGCATGGGGAACGATCGGACATCGTGTGGTCGCTGAAATTGCAGAACGTCATTTGACTAAAAAAGCGAAAAAGAATATCGGAAAAATTATTGGTAAGCAAAAGCTTGCTTATTGGGCAAATTGGGGTGACTTCATTAAGTCGGATCCTAATCCCGAATTTAAAAAATTAGGCAATTCACATTTTATCAATTTAAATTCCAATTTACCTTGGGCAGAGTTCCAGTTGGGGCTTGAAAATTCTGCCGATGAAAATTTGTATAAGACCGCTATCCGCATCGAACAGTCTTTCGCTGATAAGACTATCGCTATGGAACAGCAGAAGCAAAATCTTTATTTTTTGATCCATATCTTAGGGGATGCGCATCAACCCATGCATGTAAGCCGTGCTGAAGACCAAGGGGGAAATAAGATTGAAGTAAGCTGGTTCGGAAAAAAATCAAATATCCACCGTGTATGGGACAGTGATTTAGTGGATAACGAAAAATATAGCTATACGGAGTACGCAACAGTGCTCGATGTGAATAGTAAAGAGCGAAACCTACAATTGGCGGCTGGAGAACTTTCAAATTGGCTCTATGAATCCAATCAATTAGCGGAAAAAATATATGCTGATGTAGCAAATAATGCCAATTTATCCTATTCGTATGTTTATCAAAATAAAGATGTGATGGAACAATGTATGTTGAAAGGTGGCTTACGCCTGGCTAAAGTTTTAAATCGGATCTTTGGTTAAGATATCGCTTATAAGTTTTATAGAGAAAGGCTGTAGAATAAACGAAAATTACCAGTAGAAATCAGAATTGGATTCGGGCGACAGCTTTAACGTATTAATTCCAAAAAAAGGAGACCAAAATCAGTTAGAATTTGGTCTTTTTTTATGTAAGCTGCATAAAACTTCAAAAATTATTTGTTGTCAAGTTGATGAGACAGACTTTTAATACAGCTTCTTTTTTCTTGGTATATACTATCTTTTGAAGCCCTAAAAAGGTTTTTATGTTTAGGTTTAAACAATGCCCAAAGATCATTTGTTTTCTTCGTAATAAATCAAAGTTCGATGACTATTTCCCAATTGCTTAAAAAAATTGTTCCATTTGCCAAACCTTACAGGCGATTGATCTTTTACACCTTACTTTTGACTGTCGTGGGATCTTTTGCCGCACAGATCAATGCTTTTATCTTGCGCTATACAGTCGATCGAATTAACGATTTGATGGTCGCCAAAGAGCCTTTGTCTAAGGGTATGTATATCGTTGGAATAATCAGTATCATTTTGCTGGTTAAAGAGATCATCTACGCGATCGTTCAGTTTGGCCAGAAATTTTATGGTGAGAAACTTCGTATCTATATCGCAAGGGATTTTTCTCAATCTATTGTCAATCGTATCTTGACGTATAAATTAGCCTTTTACACGTCCTCAGACAACGAAAGCGGCAAATTGGCCACTCGCATAGACGCTGGGATCAGTTCATTAACGCGGTTAGTACAGAATTTTTTTATTGATATTTTACCGTTATTTGCAAATGCGATTATTGCACTTATCTGTATGTTTTACGCGAACGTATATGTAGGTTTGGTTGGGGTTGCTGTCATTCCCTTATACCTGTACATTGGGCAAACCCAAGCATCAAAACTGACCGGATTTAGACGGCAAATGCGGAAATATCGTGAATCCAAAAATAATCGAATTATTAGTTTGATCGATTCCATATTAGTGATCAAATCATTCGTTCGGGAACCGGAAGAGGCCAAGCGGCATGAGACGATCCAATACGTGATGACTGAAAATCAAATGGCAACTCGGAAAACTAGTTTTCTATATGATAGCATTAAGAATTTCGTCGAACAGATTGCCGTTGTTATTATTATTGTTTTAACATCCTATCTAGTGCTTTCGGGGCAGATCACTATTGGGGCAATCATGTTTCATATTATGTTGTTTAACAACGTTTCTGCGCCAATACGTCAGCTTCATCGCATTTATGACGAGGTCAATGATGCATTGATCTATTCGGAGTCTTTTTTTGAAATCCTAGAGTCCGATGAGCAGATCGAATCTAGAGGTGAATATAAACCTGAGCAGATCAGAGGGCATTTGGAACTTAGGAATGTGTTTTTTGAGTACCCAAACGGTACTGTCGCTTTGAAAGATGTAAGTTTCGATATCAGACCGAATGAAATTACAGCTTTGGTCGGTCTAAGTGGAGCCGGGAAGAGTACGATCATCAATTTATTGGATAAATTTTACGAACCTGCTGAAGGCCAAATTTTTTTGGATGGAGTGGATTTGGCGAAATATGATACCGCATTTCTTCGTCAACAAATTGGAATGGTGTTGCAAAAAAATCACATTTTTAAGGGAACGATTTTGGAGAATATTGAATATGGAAAAATTGGGAGTTCAAAAGATGAGATTATGGAAGCCGCTAAGAAAGCCTATATTCATCAACAGATCATGGAGCTTCCAAAAGGTTATGATTCAGATGCGCAATCTTTATCCGGTGGTCAACAGCAACGGATAGCCATCGCACGGCTGTTCCTAAAAAATCCGCCGATTATCTTTTTGGACGAGCCAACGGCGAATTTAGATGCTATCGCTACCGAGCAGATTAAGAATAGTTTGGATGCCATAAAAAAGGATCGTACAGTAATCATTGTTTCTCATAGTATCTCTCAGATCATTGATTCCAACGCGATTGTTGTAATGGAAAAAGGTCGCGTCGCCGAAAAGGGCAAACACGAGGATCTTTATGCGCGTAAAGGCACATATCACGCTATTTTTTCTGCCATGGCCAATAGTTTGAATCTGAGTAAAATAAGTAAGACATTGCAGGGTGGCGGAAGATAAAGATTATGGTCAGGCCGATCGGCTATGTAAGATCATTCCCATCACCACCATGACAATCCCAATGGAGGAATAGCCATTTGGAAGTGCAGCATGTAAAATAAGGATTTCACCAATTAAAGTAAAAATAACTTCCATCGCCTGGGTGGCTTCTACGGCAGCAAGTGCCTTATGGTCGTGATGCACAAGATCGGTCGCTGTAAAAAATAAAAGTGTCGCTATCACGCCCGAACATAGCGCAACTAGGAAGGTTTGCAAAAGCTGACTATCTGTTGGTAATCCATTTTCTGAATAGCCAAATAGACTAAGCACGATCCAAAAAGGCATACTACAGATTGTCATGCCTAACGTGCGCTGAAAAGCATCTAGTCTATTCCCTGATATTTTCATCATTTTACGGTTGCCTAAAGGGTAGGCGATGGCACCAACCAATACTGGAATTGTCCCCAACAGCATGGTATTTAGCGAAGTGGATTGAGCCTCCGCAATTTGCATGAGAAGGATGCCGATAAAAATAATAATAGAAAACAGGAGGGAAGCTTTTGATATTCCTTTTCGATACCCCCTCTTCTCGATTAAAGGACCAATGAACATACCGGCAATGATGGTAAACTCGAAGGTACTCGCCACGAGCCAAGAGGGGCCGTAATTGGCACCAAAGGTTAGCGTTGCATAGAACAAACCGAAACCAATCGTACTCCACAGCAGCCATTGTACTACATTTGATTTTATTTCTTTCAATAAACTACGGAGATTTCCCCGGATAGCGACGATAACGAATAATATGGGTAACATCCAAATAAAACGTAAAGAGGCCGTCCATTGCCAACTTCCGCCGGAGACGGCCATAATGCGATTGAGAACAAAAGTACTGGCAAAGAAAAGCGCCGCTAAAGTCCCTAGAAGGATAGCATTATTTTTATTCTTTTTTAGTGTAAATTGGAAAAGCATAATTAAAGTGAATAGGATGTATACTTCAATTTGTGAAAGTAAGCAAATGCCTCTTTAATTGAAAATGAAACAAAAAGTAATTGATTTTTATCACGATTTTCTCATTTAAAATTCCTTATTTTGCCTAATCAATAAAACAAGTAGTAAGAAAATTAATCAAGATGATTATACAACCAAGAACTAGAGGTTTTATTTGTTTAACCTCGCATCCACAAGGGGCTGCGCAAAACATTAAAAATCAAATTGAATACGTAAAATCCAAAGGTGAAATCGCGAATGGACCAAAAAAAGTGTTGGTAATCGGAGCTTCAACTGGATTTGGTATTGCATCTCGGATTTCGGCAGCATTTGGTTCTGGAGCTGCTACAATCGGTGTGTTTTTCGAAAAACC
This sequence comes from Sphingobacterium sp. UBA3549, assembly GCF_002376635.1. Classification (NCBI taxonomy): domain Bacteria; kingdom Pseudomonadati; phylum Bacteroidota; class Sphingobacteriia; order Sphingobacteriales; family Sphingobacteriaceae; genus Sphingobacterium; species Sphingobacterium sp. UBA3549. The sequence goes on from NZ_DFOE01000005.1 coordinate 29,047, forward strand.
TGCAGCCGAAGGCAAACCTGGTACTGCCGGATGGTACAATTCTGCAGCTTTTGAGAAAGAGGCGCATGATGCGGGATTATATGCCAAAAGCATTAATGGGGATGCTTTTTCTGATGAAGTGAAAAAGCAAACTATCGAACTTATTAAAAAAGATTTAGGACAGGTTGATTTAGTGGTTTACAGTTTGGCTTCACCACGCCGTACTCACCCCAAGACTGGTGTCGCACATGCTTCTGTTTTGAAACCAATACAAGAGCCTTTTACCAATAAGACTGTAGATTTTCACACAGGTGTAATTTCAGATATTACCATTCAGCCTGTCGAAAATCAAGAAGATATTGCTAATACAGTAGCAGTAATGGGAGGAGAGGACTGGAAATTCTGGATTGAAGATCTTAAAGCTGCTGGCGTATTGGCTGAGGGCGCGAAAACCGTCGCCTACTCTTATATAGGACCTGAACTTACTTATCCAATTTACCGTAATGGTACTATTGGTCGTGCCAAAGACGATTTAGAAGGAACAGTGCCTGCAATAAATGCTATTTTGAGCGATATTCATGGTGTTTCTTATGTATCGGTTAACAAGGCCTTGGTCACGCAATCAAGTTCGGCTATTCCCGTTGTTCCTTTGTATATTTCTCTTTTGTATAAAGTGATGAAAGAAAAAGGTATCCACGAAGGCACAATTGAGCAAATGCAACGTTTATTCGCTGAGCGACTATATACTGCTGACGGAAAAGTTTCCCTCGATGAAAAAGGCCGTATCCGTGTTGACGATTTGGAGATGCGTCCGGATGTTCAGGCAGAAGTTGCAGCATTATGGGAAAAAGCAACCACTGAAAATTTAGCAGAAATTTCAGATATTGAAGGCTATCGCAATGAGTTTTTCAATTTGTTCGGATTCAATTTCGACGGTATCGATTACAACGCAGATACAAATGAAGTTGTTGGAGTGCCGAGCATTGAAAGCTAAAATACACGAATTAGCATAAAAAAAGAGCGGCTGATAGGTGAAAATTCAGCCGCTCTTTTATGAAATATATCTTCTGTAAATCGCTTTTATGAACTCATGCTGTCGCTAAGCAAGTGCTTTTCTTTTCGTATAAATAAGGTTTCCAACCACCGCAAAACCAATAGCAACCATAATTGAACTAAAGGGATAGATAGCGCCCATCCCCATATTGTTTGCCACAAAACCGATCAGAGGCCCCGTGATTCCCAAAGAAATATCAATAAATAGACCATAGGCTGCTAAAGCCGAGCCCTGTTGGCTTTGGTCGACTCTTTTAATCGCTTCAACACCAAGCGCAGGAAAGACTAGTGAAAAACCAAGACCGGTCAATGCTGCCCCCAATAAGGTCCAAATAGGGTTAATAACTGTAGCAATCAGTAATAATCCTAATGATTCAACAAAAAGACTCAGCAGTGCAACTTTTAAACCACCATATTGATCAATAACCTTATTGAATACAAGTCTGGTCAAGATGAAGAAAATTCCAAATACCGTTAAACAGGACGCTCCGTTTTGCCAGTCAAAATGCTCATAATAGAGTGTCATGAAAGTCGAAATGCTTCCGAAGCCAAGTCCACCCAAAGCAAGACAGATTCCAAACGGAGCTACTAAAAGTAATACCCGTTTGAAGCTGACCTTTTCAGTCCTTTTTCGAACAACCCGGTAAGGCGTTTTTGAGCGGCAGTATACATAGCCTAGTATACCAACAACAATTGTTAGCACACCTAAAGCTTCGTAACTGATATGATTTACCATGAGGACACCTAAGGGAGCGCCAATAGCCAATGCGCCATAGCTCGCTATGCCGTTGAACGAGATCGCTTTAGCTGCATGCTCATCGCCAAGTTCCATAAGAGCCCAATTTATGGGGCTGGCACCGACCATACCCTCAGCAATTCCAGTCAGTAATCTGGTGATTACCAAAAGTCCTAAACTGATAAAGGGCTGTGATTTAAATAGGAAAACAAGTAGAAGCAGGACACCAGACATGGCAAAAAATAGCATACTGCGCAAAACAGAAACTTTTGGGCCCTTTGTGTCAACTATTTTTCCGGCATAACCGCGAAGTAAAAAAGTAGCAATGTATTGAATGCTAATGACCAATCCGGCGACAATTGTATTAAATCCCAAAGTCTGGTGAATAAAAATGGGTAGGGTAGCAAGTGATAGGCCGATAGTGAAATAACCGAGGAAGGTTAAAGAAACATAGCCTAAAATCTTTTGATTGACCTCCCGAAGAGAAACTGTCATCTTAAAAATTTTAGGCAAAAATACGTCTTTAAGCTTATTTTTTGAAATTAAATCAATAAACAACTGTCTCTTTAATATCACAATTCTTTTCGAGCCATTGTTGATCAAATTGTTTTGGGGAAACTCTTTTACCCTGGTAGATGTAATAAATTTTTTCGACCTCGCCCTTTACTGGGGGGCCAGGGATTTTGTTTACTATTTTTTCTTCGGGGCAGTCTTGTATTAAAACCTGCTGCTCAAGTTGACGAGTTCTGCATGAGAAGAGCATAGATACAACGATAAAAAGAAAGGATAGTTTATTCATGAGTTTAGTTTTTAATAAGATAGTTAACGTATCAATTGCTGGGAGTGCGACACGAATTTGTGAAATGGAATACAACTTTTTGAACAGCCATTTGTTCTATAAAAGTACCTGAAGTGCTAGAACAGCCGACAGGGAAATTTATGTTATAAAATTAGTTTAAATAGTTATCGTAGAAAACATGAAAAGAAAAGCAACAGCCCAATGGAATGGCAATCTTAAAGAAGGAAAAGGTAGCCTGACTACCGATAGTACAGTATTAGATCACACCCAGTATTCATATTCAACGCGGTTTGAAAATGGTGTTGGAACAAATCCTGAAGAGTTATTGGCTGCAGCGCATGCAGGATGTTTTACCATGCAATTGAGCGCCTATCTTTCTGAAGAAGGTTTTGTTCCTGATGAGTTGACAACTGTATCAACAATTGTGATGGAAAATGGCTCCATTGTACGGTCTGAACTGGAGTTGAAAGCGAAAGTTCCTTCAATAGACGAATCTAATTTTCAGACAATAGCGCAGAAGGCTAAAGAGAACTGCCCCGTAAGTAGGGCATTTACGTTTGAAAAAACGTTAAATGCAGAGTTGTTGTAACCGATTTTCTACAATGAACAAAAACGTATTCTTTCTTCGTAAAAAGAACAAAAAGATGTTATTTTGGTCGGATAAAGAATAGGTAATAATATTGAATTTTAATCAATCAAATTTTGGTTCAGAAAAAGAAAAACAAGGTAAATTCCACGGAACTGGCAGAAAGAAATAGTGAGGCGGGAAAGATATTTTTGGAAATGCATGCACATCAAGATGGTGTCGTTGTATGCGCTTCGGGCTTGCACTATAGGGTATTGACAAAAGGAGGCGGGCAGATACCAAAAAAGTCCGCAAAGGTTATATGTCATTACAAGGGTGAACTCTTAGACGGAACCGTATTCGATAGTTCCTATAAGCGGAAGCGGCCAGAAACGTTCTACATCAATGAACTGATCGTGGGATGGCAAGAAGCAATTTCAAAGATGCCTGTCGGGTCTATTTGGGAGGTGTGCCTTCCACCAAATTTGGCTTACGGAAAAGAGGAGTTGGTTTCTGGAAAAGGAGGGCAATGTACTTTATTATTTCAGATTGAGTTAATTGCCATTTTAGCTTAGCGCAAATGAACTTCATAAAAAAAGGNNCCTTTTTTTATGAAGTTCATTTTTATTCTACTTCTTTGATTTTAGCATTGATTTCGGCAGTTTTAGCCTCATCCTGCATAAAAATATAATAGTTCTTCAAATTGGTTAATGCATCTACATTTTTAGGCTGCAAAGAAACTGCTTTTTCTAAATAAGGAAGCACTGGCTTTAATTCGGCTTTAATCTTATTTAATTCAGCATCATACTGTGCCTGTGTTAACTTTCTATTATTATTAACAACATTTAATTTTTCACGCGTTTTGTTCATCAGTGTGATGGCCAAATTCGTATTTGCCTCAAAAAAGTTTGGATCGATTTCCAATGCTTTCTTATATGCTGCAACTGCCGCCTCATCATTCTTTGCGGAAGATTGAGCGATACCTAGGTAATAATTTAAGCTTTTATTGTTAGGATCTTTCGCTAACTGCGCTGTAATAGCATCAATTGTTTCCTTTTCATGACCTGTAATTAAATTCAGCTCAATATTCTGCGTCATTGCTGCGTTGTCGTCAGGATAAGCTTCAGCTGCTTTTTTTGCATATTCCAGTGCAGATGTTGTATCCTGCATCGATAGATACAACTTAGGTAAGTCTACCATAATTGTTTTATGCGAAGAGAAATCTTTTCTTGGAATCAATTCTTTGTAGCGTTCAATTGCATTTTTATAATCTTTGTTAGATAATGCCGCAACCCCACTGTAATAGGTCACTAACGTATCGCCAGGAAGATAGGTCAATGCTTTTGTAAAAGAGCTATACGAATCAGCATATTTTTGAGCTTGATATTCTTCTGCACCTAAATTGAAGTTATATTGCCCTAAGATTTGTTCTGCAACCGAAATATTCGCTTTATTGGCACCATCTGTATCCAGTTGTTTTGCTTTAGCAATTCCATCTTCTGCCAATTTTGCCAATTCAGAAGATTTATCAATTGTCGATAGATTAGCATTTACTAACGCATAAACTGTCCATGCCTCGGCGTTATCTTTAGTTTTTTCGTTGATTACAGCAGCATCAATAGCTTCCTTTGCAGTTTTCAGGTTGGGCAAACCCAACTGTAACGTGCCAGCATCTTTCAATTCCTGAAATTTTGCCAGGCCAGTTTTCGCCTTTTTTATATTACCGGTTTGCGCAAAGGAAACTGAGGTACATACAGTACCCATTGCGGCTAATAATAATAGAGATTTTAAATTCATATCTATTTAACTGTTAATTGATTCAATAATAAATTCACCCTGTCTAATTGCGATGCATCGTCAATGAGCGTATAATATTTAGCCAAGGCTTTGAGCGCATTAACATCATAAGGTTTTATTTCATTTGCTTTCAACAGGTATTCAATAGTTAATTCCTGTATATCCTGATTCGTAGGTTCCTTTAATAAAGTTTCCAGATTGATCAGCCCCAAGGCAAGATTAGACTCGTAATTATTCGGATCCAATCGCAATACGTTATTATAATATTCCTTCGCCTTTTTGATATCATTGGCATTTTCGTAGGAATAGCCGGCGATATAGTTCAATTCCACATTTTCTGGCTCCAAACGGATAGCGTCAGCGATAACATTGAGTATTGCATCATAAGAATGATTAGCCGAGTAGACATCAATCAACCTAAAAAGTATCTGTTTATTTTCAGGAAATGCAACATGTCCTTTTTCAAGAACGTTTAAAACATCCTGTTTAGTACCTCCAAGAGAATAAATATGTGCCAATTCAAGAAAGTAATTGGGCTTAGGTTGTTCACTCTTAATAAGTTCATTATAATACTTGATCGAGTTCATATAATCTTTATTCTTACCCGAGAGTACGGCGAGATTATATTTAAGATCATTATTTTTGAATCCAAGAGAATCTATTCGAAGATATGCTTTATAAGCTTTATCAAATTTACCATCCTTTAAAGCAATGCCCGCTTGATAGGAGATGGCCCCAGCGAGATTTTGACGAATATAGTCCATTTCAGCAGGAAAATTTCGGCGTGCTTTTTTTTGATCCAGAAGCTTAAGTGATTTGATGGATATATCAATAGGATCCATCTTATATTGCTGCTTCCTTGTTGAGTCTGCAACAGCCAAGGAACTATACACCAGTGCTCTTAAGAGATTATTGTTAACAGAAGCAGAATCTTTCCTTGACTGAAAAGCCGCGTCTGCAAATTTCCGTGCGTTTTCAAGATTTTTGAACTCGCCGGTTTTGGTATATAAAGCAAAACTGTTGCTGCCCTCTTTCAAATTGGATTGGGCAACAACAGTTAAACTACTTGCAGATATTAAAAATGATATCAGTAAGTTTTTCATTAGTCAATTATTCTTCGTTTGATTCCGTGCTTTCTTCGGAGTTTGATTCCTTGTTCTCTTCCGAAGTAGAATCGTCGTTATCGGTTAACTCTTCAGTCAAGCCAGACTCTTCTAGTTCTTCTTCACGATCGACTTTAGTAATAGAGGCGATCTCATCGTTATCTTTTAAATTAATGAGCCTTACACCCTGCGTGGCTCGACCCATCACCCTTAATCCTTCAACTGCGATACGGATAACGATGCCAGATTTATTGATAATCATCAAATCTTCAGCGTCTGTTACGCCTTTTATGGCAACGAGCTCGCCTGTTTTATCAGTGACATTGATGGTTTTTACACCTTTACCACCACGATTGGTCACCCGATAATCTTCGATGTCTGTACGTTTTCCATATCCTTTTTCTGAAACCACTAATACAGTTGTTTCAGAATCATTCACACTAATCATGCCAATCACTTCATCACTTTCAGTTGATAATGTGATACCACGTACTCCAGTCGCAGTTCTTCCCATTGGTCGGACGGTAGACTCGTTAAAACGAATGGCTCGACCAGAACGAAGCGCCATAACGATTTCGCTACTTCCAGTAGTTAAACAAGCTTCAATCAACTGGTCTCCTTCATTGATGTTAATTGCGTTTATACCATTCGCTCTTGGACGGGAATAAGCTTCTAACGATGTCTTTTTGATGGTACCTTTCTTAGTACACATAATGATGAAATTGTTTTCCAGATAATCTTGGTCTTTCAAATTCTTCACTAAGATAAACGCCTTTATTTTCTCCTCTTTTGGAACGTTGATAATATTTTGCAGTGCACGACCTCTCGAGGTGCGGCTTCCCTCCGGAATTTCAAAAGCTCTCAACCAGAAACAACGCCCAGCTTCGGTGAATAGGAGCATATAATTATGTGCAGATGCTGTAATGATGTGCTCCGTAAAATCTTCCTCACGTGTATTCGTACCGATAGATCCACGACCGCCGCGGCCCTGACGCTTGTATTCGGATAGTGGAGTACGTTTGACGTAACTATTGTGGGAGATTGTAATCACGATTTCTTCATCATCGATAAAATCTTCCATACGCATATCTTCAGCAGAGTGTACAATCTGTGATCTACGTTCGTCTCCATATTTTTCTTTGATCTCAATCAACTCATCTTTGATAATCTTCATCCGAAGATCTTCGTCTTCTAAAATTGATTTTAAATAGTCGATTGTTTTCATCAATTCAGCATATTCTTCTTTGATCTTATCCCGTTCCAGTCCAGTAAGACGACGTAAAGTCATATCAAGAATTGCACGGGCCTGAAGATCAGAAAGGCCAAATTTCTCCATTAATCCAACACGAGCATCTTCAGGTGTTTCGGAGTTACGGATTAATTTGATTACCTCGTCTAAATGATCCAACGCAATCAAATATCCCTCTAAGATATGCGCGCGTTTTTCCGCTTCAGCCAATTCATAGCGTGTACGTCTGACGATGACATCATGCCTATGTTCCACAAATTCATGAATCATATCTTTCAGATTCATGAGGACAGGTCTTCCTTTAACTAAAGCGATGTTATTAACTGAGAAAGAGGTTTGTAGTGCAGTGTATTTAAACAGGTTGTTTAAAACAACGTTCGCGTTTGCATCACGTTTGATATCGTATACAATGCGCATACCTGTCCGATCAGATTCATCCCGGATGGCTGATATACCTTCTAATTTCTTTTCGTTCACTAATTCGGCCGTACGCTCGATCATGTTGGCCTTGTTCACTTGATAGGGAATTTCGGTTACGATAATCTGTTCCCGCCCAGATTTAGTTGCTTCTATCTCTGCTTTCGCCCGCATGACAATCCGGCCGCGTCCTGTATTACAGGCATCTTGAACACCCGCATAACCATAGATAAGTGCACCCGTAGGGAAGTCAGGGCCTTTGATATGTTGCATCAGTTCGGCTATCTCGATATCGCGGTTCTCAATGAACGCTACCGTACCATCAATAACCTCGGTAAGGTTATGCGGCGCCATATTCGTAGCCATACCGACTGCAATACCAGATGCCCCATTGACAAGAAGATTGGGAATACGAGTAGGGAGTACGGTCGGCTCTTGTAAAGAGTCATCAAAGTTATTTTGAAAATCAACAGTATCTTTGTTGATATCGGATAGCATTTCTTCAGCAATTTTCTTTAATCTTGCTTCGGTATAACGCATGGCCGCAGGAGGATCACCGTCAATAGAACCGTAGTTACCTTGGCCGTCTACCAACGGATAGCGTAAACTCCAATCTTGAGCCATACGAACCATGGTGTCATAAACGGATGAATCACCATGCGGGTGATACTTACCTAATACGTCACCAACGATACGGGCAGACTTTTTATAAGGCTTGCCACTGGTAACCCCTAAGTCCAGCATTCCATAAAGAACACGTCTGTGTACTGGTTTCATGCCATCACGTGCATCAGGAAGCGCTCTTGATACAATGACAGACATGGAATAGTCAATGTAAGCAGACTTCATCTGATCCTCGATGTTAATTGGGATAATCCGGTCGTTTGCCGGAACAAGATTGTTGTCGTTTTCTGTTTCTTCAGCCATATGAATTTGGTTTCAATAAAACTAGTAAGCAAGCCCAATAAACTGGCTTGCTACGCATGCGAAGTTACAAAAATTTAACCTCAAAAGCGAAAGATTGAAGCGCTAATATATATAAAAAAGACAATCAACTATGGATTGTCATGGTACTGATGCGCTATCAATTTTATTTCAATTTTTTAAAGCGGAGACGGATTGAATTACCGATCACAATTAAGTTCGAAAATGCCATGCTTAAGGCCGCCACCATAGGACCAAGAAAACCAAGGGCAGCGAGGGGAATGGCGACAATATTGTAAGCAAAAGCCCAAAAAAGATTTTGTTTGATTGCCAGTAAGGTGTGATGACCGATCTTGAGTAGCTTTTCAATGGACCGGAGATCACTATTCAGTAGGATAACTTTGGCAGACTGAATCGCAACATGAGTTGAATCCCCAAGCGAAATGCCCGCATCCGCCGCAGTAAGTGCGGGCGCATCATTGATACCGTCCCCAACCATTGCCGTTGGGCCTTTCTTTTTAAGCTTATACAAGATCTCTAATTTATCCTCCGGTGATTTATCCCAATATACGTCGGCAATACCAAGCTTCTGCGCTGTGCGCTCACATTTACTTTGACGATCGCCGCTCAACAGAATAGGGCGTATACCCTTATCTTTGAGATATTGGATCAGTTCTTTTGCGTAAGGTTTTAGTTGATCTTCAAGTACAATACCCGCTATAACCACTTCGTTAATGGTTAATGTAAGGTCATAACGGTTTGAATAATCCTTTGATCCAAGTTTGGCATTGCAAATGGAATAACTATTCCCATTGGTATCTGTGGCAAATATTCCCTTTCCTCGTATCTCATTGACTTCCTTAAAGATAATACGGAAGGATTTAATTTCCTTCAGCTGTTTTCGGATCGACTTCGCTATAGGATGGCTAGAATAACTTTCCAACTGTGCTATGATCGATTCGACCTGAGATTGTTCAATTCCGAATGTTTGAATTGCCTTGATATTAAAATCGCCAGTTGTTAGGGTGCCAGTTTTGTCAAATACCATTTGTTTGAGTTCGGACATTTCCTCAATAGTGCTTCCACCTCTGATTAGTATACCTTTTTTTGCAGCTCTACCCAAGCCGACCATAACAGCTGTAGGAGTTGCTAGTCCCATTGCACAGGGGCACGATACCACCAGGGTGGCTATTGCATTCATCAAAGATTGTTGCAGTGGTAATTGTGCGATAAAATACGTGATAAAAAAAGTGAAGAATGAGATACTGACAACGATCGGTACAAAATAGGCGGCTACCTTATCGCCGAATTTTTGAATAGGAGGTTTTTTACTTTGAGCATCTTTGATCAACTGGATGATTTGATAGAGCACACTTTTAGATCCCACTTTGGTTGCGACAATTCTGATATTACCCTCGGTCAGCAATGTACCGCCAATCACAGCATCATACTTCAGTTTTTCAACGGGCATACTTTCTCCTGTTAACATCGACTCATCTACCCAGCCTTGTCCTTCCAAAATATCGCCGTCGACCGGGATCTGATTTCCTGTGTTCACTTTTAGAATATCGCCAGATTTAATTTCTTTGGCCAATATGGTTATTTCCTGATCCCCATCGATCTTAATTGCATCCACGTTCTGATATTTAATCAGATCTTTGATTGCGGACGTGGTTTTCGTTATAGCCCGTTTTTCCAATACGTTTCCTAAAAAAACCAAAGTAATGATCGTCGCGCAGGTTTCGTAAAATTGATAATCGTGACCAAGATTGTAGCATGTGCCAATCAGACTATAGATAAATGCCGCGGTAGATCCGACTAATATAAGCACATCCATATTCGGCATTTTATTCCAAATGGATCGTAACGCACTGATCCCGAAATGGGAAAAGCCAATAAAATATACAGGTATACACAAGCAGAGCTGGATATATGGATCATGGAGTAAAGGATACGCCGTAAACATATGGCCCCATAGTGGTACAGTAAAGATCAAACAGCAGAAGAACTTAAATTCAATTGAGTGCCAAAAGCTAGGCTTATCATCCTGATCATCGATTACTTTGTATCCTAAAGACTCAATCCCTTCGACCAGCATTGGTATTTGTTCCTGGGGGATATCGGAAAATTTGACTTCATCAGCGGCAAAATCAACATAGATGTCTTTAGCTCCGTTTTTTTCCAGGTATTTGTGAATTGAAATAGCACAATTTGCGCAGTGCATTCCGGTTACATGTAGTTCAGTATGCACGTTGGATTCCTTCATTTAATCGTAAGTAATGTGTTTACGCAAAGATAGGTATTTCCTGATAATGCTTTTTGCGTAAAGTAAAATTGTTTAGCTTAGCAGGCCGGTTTTATTCCCTTTTTACAAAGATAATCTTGTGTGGAAGGTGTTCAAACGTCAAATTTTGAAAGATTAAAACCGTTTTAAATTTAGGGTAAAAATGAGCAAGTCAATTTCAATTTCTTTTTTTATACGGACGATACTGCTAGTTGCATTGACGGCATCATTTGTTCAATTTGAAAGCTTCTATAAGCAACGGGAGATTATTCGAAATATCGCATACGGATTAAATACATTTTTAACCGCAAGTGTTTTGATCTCAATTGGGCATTTTATACTTGTAAAATTATACAACAGTAGAAATGAACAACAGATTGTCCGTGGTAATTTTGTACTTGGAATTACACGCGTCGCTACTGTTGGTAATGTGTTTTTCATTATCGTCAGCCTAATGATTGCCGTTGGTATAAATCCCAAAGATTTTATTACCAGCATGACAATCGTTGCTATGGCGATCGCTGTTATATTTAGAGAGTATATCACCAATATGATTTCTGGTTTGATCATCATGTTTTCCGATCAATTTTCGGTGGGAGACCGGATAAAAATTGGTGAGTACCAAGGAAAGATTGTCGATATCACATTGGCCAATCTGGTTGTACGAGATGAAGATGACGACGCAGTAATGATTCCAAATAATTTAGTTTTTACTGCAACGCTGGTCAATAAAACATCTCAAAAATCAAATAAAATTGTTGTTAAGTTTGAATTACCGATCGATATTGCTGTTGCTGTAGAAGAATTGGAAGGCTATTTAACGCCATTATTTCAGCAGAATCCGAATTTGGACCACTCCCAAGGTTTTATTGTTAAGGTTGCCGATCTCACTAAAGATTACATCAAGTACAAAGTTGAAGTTAGTGCAATTTCTTCCAGCAACAAGATACATCAGCAGGTGCAGAGCAGAATTTTGAATGAAATTTTGCAATTTCAGCGCGGCAAAGGTTAAATTTTTCTGACTTTGATATTTTTAACGAAGTGATGGCCCCCTTTTTCCAGAATCAGATCTGCGCGATATCTTGTTGGCAGAATATTCTTAATTAAGTTAGGCTTATTGATTTCATTCCAGATACTTACGGCCATAGACTGGCTTTCTTCAGTGGTCATATTTGCATACTTGTGGAAAAATGACGCTGGATTTTGGAACGCAGTTTCACGAAGCGATTCAAATCGATTGGTGTACCATTCTATCAAGTTTTTTTCACTGGCGTGCACGTAAATCGAGTAATCGAAGAAATCGGAAACGAAGACGCTATGGCCTTTTCTCGGCCGCTGCGAATTGACTTGTAACACATTAATCCCTTCTACAATTAAGATATCGGGCTGTTCGATGATTTGTTGCTCTTCGTCTGGTAACACATCATAGATCAGGTGACTGTAGACAGGGACTGCTATCCTTGGAGAACCGGACTTCACGGCAGAAAGGAAATGGATCAATCTTTTGGCATCATAACTTTCCGGAAAACCTTTCCGGTTTAGAATCCCGAGTTCAATGAGTTGCTTATTTGGATAAAGAAAGCCGTCTGTGGTCACCAGGTCTACCTTTGGCTTTGAAGGAAGCAGACTGAGTACGCGCTGCAAAACCCTTGCTGTAGTACTTTTCCCCACGGCAACAGATCCGGCAATACCAATGATGTACGGAAGTTTGCTTTCTTCCTTGCCGAAGAAACGATTTGTTCGCTGATGAAGACTTTGGAAACGATCAATATGAATTTCAAGGAAATGACTCAAAGGGACATAGACTTCTTCTATCTCCTGATTTGTCAGGGGTTCATTCAGTGCATGGAGGGTTTCCAAGTCTTCGACACTGAAGTTGTGCAAGACTTTCCCGTTTAAATTTTTCCAGTCTTCACGTTTGATCGATCGAAAAGGCGAGTCTATTGCTATTTGTGGATCCAATTGCATCGTTTGCTTTATTTTTAATACAAATATCTTTATTTCAGCATAAGTAACCTTTCCTATTCGATTTTAACGATTTTAAAGGTCGTTTTTGCGCGGGCAAATATAAATACTGTTATTCGTTATCCCAAGAAACGCTATAAATGATTTGACGTTATTATAATAGGATTTGATAATATTTTATGGACGGGGCACTTCTCAGCAATTTTAAATAGCCGCTGCTTTTGGAGTTCGTCTAAATCTCCTTTAAAACTAATATAGCATTGAATATAGGTCGTTTGTTGTTGCTCACTCATTTGTACTTCATGAGTTAGACGAACCAATACTTCTTCTAGCGGCCAGTCCTTCCTGTCAGCATACATTTTTACGGTAATAGCCTTGCAGCTCCCTAAGGAGGATAGTAGTAAGGGAATGGGATTGATGCCCTCATCTTCACCACCTAAATCTTTTGGTTCATCCACTGTTAGCTGATGCTTTCCATAGTGTACTGTAGTTGTATAGGGAATTTTCCCTATTGAAACGATTACTTCATTATCCATACAATTTGAAATTAAGCTTCAACATCTTCCAATAGGCCTTCAATAATCAGGCTTCCTGTTGCCGGATTTGTTGCCAATGGCACATTATAAAGATCACATACACGCATAAGCATCTGAATATCCGGCTCATGTGCGTGTTTTCCTAGTGGATCGCGAAAGAAAATGATTCCATCAACTTTTCCTTCAGCCGCTAATGCCGCAATCTGTGCATCGCCACCCATTGGGCCACTTAGTTTCAATTCTACAGGGAGGCCAGTTTGTCTGACATATGAACCCGTAGTTCCTGTGGCGATGATATCGGCGCGTTCTAATAAATCTTGGTGATCTTTGACAAATGCAACCATTTCTGGTTTCTTGCCGTCATGGGCTATCAATGCAATTGTTTTCTTCATCAGTATGTAATTATGTGTTGAGCGATTGGCTTATATATGGAAAAGAACCGTTCTGATCCTATTTTGCTAGCTATTTAAAAAATATATAGGATATAATGATTGCAGCGATCACTCCGGCTAATTCAGCTAGTAGAGCGCATGGAAGCGCATGTCTAGTGCGTTTAATTCCTACCGCTCCAAAATATACTGCAAGGACATAAAAAGTAGTCTCCGTTGATCCTTGAATAACACACGCAACCCGAGCCGCGAAATCCATTGGACCTTTTGCATTCATCAAATCAACCATCAGTCCACGTGCGCCAGAGCCACTCAAAGGTTTCATAAAAGCAACAGGTAAGGCGTCCACAAAGGACGTATCCAAACCGCATAAGGCAATGCCTTTAGCAATTCCCGCTACCATATAATCCATCGTCCCAGACGCTCTAAAGACGGCAATTCCAACAAGCATGGCAACCAAATAAGGTATTATTTTCACGGAAACCTCAAAGCCTTCTTTGGCTCCTTCAATAAAAGAGTCATAGACATTTACCTTACGGAAAAGAGCTAACCCTATAAAAGAAGTAAATAAGCTAAATAAGATAACATTTCCAAATACTTTGCTGAATATTTCGATCTCCGATTGTTGTAGTCCAGAAAAGTAATAAAGCAGGCCTCCGATAAACAGACACATCGCACCCAAATAGCCCAAAACTACGCGATTCAACAGATTGATTTTTTGATAAATAGCCACAAGTGTCAATGCAACCAGAGTGGAGAAGAATGTCGCTATTAAAATCGGTAAGAATACATCTGAAGGATCTGGTGCTCCCGCTTCTTTTCGATACGCCATGATAGAAATCGGCAAGAGTGTCAAACTTGATGCATTGAGCACAATAAACATGATTTGGGCATTGGATGCAGTTTCTTTGTTTGGATTTAATTCCTGTAGTTCTTTCATCGCTTTAAGTCCCAAAGGCGTTGCAGCATTATCTAAACCAAGCGCATTGGCCGAGAAATTCATAAGAATAGAACCAAGCGCAGGGTGATTTTTTGGTATTTCAGGAAATAATTTATGAAAAAAAGGGCCTACGATTTTCGCGAAGATATTAATCATTCCACCTTTTTCACCAATTTTCATGATGCCAAGGGCAAAACTCATCATGCCGATCAGTCCCAAGGAAATTTCGGCACCTGTTTTCGCACTATCAAAGATTGAGTTTACAATTTGCTGGAAAATTTCAGTATCCCCAAAAAAGATGAGTTTTACAAGGGCTACGGCAAATGTGATTAAAAAAAATGCAACCCAAACGTAGTTTAATGCCATATCGATTTAAAATATGCGTAAAAGTAATCTTTTAGAATTTATTCATCAACCTGCTCCATGGATTTTTCTTCTCATTTTGATTCTTTTCTTTAATTAAATGAGCAACAATATAATCTAGCGTATCTTCATTTTCACTAATTATTTTATCCGATAAGGAGATCAATTTCTGTATATTATTAGTCGAGGCCGCATCCAGTGATGCATCGATGCTAGAAAGATTAGCAGGTTCTATGCGAAGATAATTTTGCTGCTTGCCGTTACTTCGAAATAATTGCCTTATAAAAAATTCAGTGCTTTCAGATGACGCACTTGTCATAATATCCACTAATGCTGGACCGATTTGAATGGCAAGATTTTTCTTAAAATGCTCATAGTTATAGGCGGTTTTTGAGACACCTGTTCCCAGAGATACCATAAACATATCATTTATCTGCGTGCTATTAAATGCCTTTAGGACTTCGAGTAAAGCGCATATGGAAGGATTTTGGGCAAAGACGCCACCGTCAATCAAGGGGTATCTGGTTTTTGAAAGGGAGTAGATCTCAGCGACAGGGAAAAATGTGGGTGCAGCAGAAGTCGCTCTACAGACATCCTTGAGGTAGAAATCTCTCGCTTCACCATGTGTAATTGCTTTCTGTTGTCTGAAAAAATGATTTTTTCGTAATTCGATATTATATGCTGTGATAATACAAGGCTTGATTAAATGGCTCAATCTCGCATTTTGAAAATATTTTTCCAGTACGTTTGATAAAGGAATGGGTGAATATAGTTCACTGACCAATCCAAAACCGCCTAAAAAATGCCGCCATTTGGAAGCATTGAAAATTTCAGTACCATGATTGACAAATAAATTTAACGCGTCTCGCGCAGAGAATTTTGGTTGGGCGGGATTTCCTTCTTCCGGATAGAGAAGAATACTGGTCAGAATTCCACCGCTACTTGTACCTGCTATGAAGTCAAAATACGAGGCGATACGTGCATTTGTATCCATCGTCTGCTTTTGTAGTTTCTCTTCTAGAGCTACAAGTACCATTGCGGGAATGATGCCTCGTATACCACCACCGTCAAGCGCGAGAATATTCTTCATACTAAAAGCTGATTTAGTTTATGCTATGTAAATATAATAAATGTAGACAATTGGCCGAGCTATTTTCTTGGCAGTAATCAGGTCATAGCCACTGTTTTCAAAAGCTTTATCTCTATTTTTGGCCATATCCGCTCAAATCATCTTATTGATGTCTCAATACCAACTCTTACTTTAAGAGGGAGTCGACACTATTTTTGTAGGGGTATAGCAGGGGGATCACAGGGATTTACCCCTGTTAACCCCCTGTAATTACCCTGCTATTGGCAGAGCTGGTAGCGTGTTGGTAGCATTGTGTCATTAATAAAAACGGGTGCTATATCAATTAAAGATTTTGCGGTTCACGATCACAGGGGGTAATTCTTTATCCGTTTTTACAAAATAAAAAAAGCTGTCTCAAAATTCATTGAGACAGCTTTTTTGTTTAGATTGGATCAATTCAATTGAACCAAGCAAATACCTCGTCTTTTGTCGGCATATTGATATCTAGTTTAAGCTTTTTACGCATACCACCAAGGTCATTAA
The DNA here is from genome assembly GCF_002376635.1 of Sphingobacterium sp. UBA3549. Classification (NCBI taxonomy): domain Bacteria; kingdom Pseudomonadati; phylum Bacteroidota; class Sphingobacteriia; order Sphingobacteriales; family Sphingobacteriaceae; genus Sphingobacterium; species Sphingobacterium sp. UBA3549. Next base: position 45,758 of record NZ_DFOE01000005.1, read on the forward strand.
AGACCTTATTTGGATTTGCTTCTTTTAAAGCTTCAATCGTTGTAAAACCCATTTTTTGCAGTGCTGGTACCCATACCGCAGGAATTCCTTGCTGCTCATAATCTTGTGTTTCTGCTACTCGAGCAACTTTTTCTGGCCGCATTTGCGGAAAGAAAAGAACTTCTTGAATGGAGGCATTGTCGGTCAGGAACATAATCAAACGATCCATTCCAATACCAAGTCCAGAAGTAGGCGGCATGCCATATTCGAGTGAACGTAAGAAGTCTTGGTCAATAAACATGGCCTCGTCATCTCCCTTTTCGGAAAGCCGCAATTGATCTTCAAAACGTTCACGTTGATCAATCGGATCATTTAATTCCGAATAAGCATTGGCAATCTCTTTTCCGCATACCATAAGTTCAAAACGCTCTGTTAAATCGGGATTATCTCGATGTTTTTTGGTTAAAGGAGACATTTCTTTAGGATAATCCGTGATGAAAGTAGGTTGGATGTAGTTGCCTTCACACTTCGCACCAAAAATTTCGTCTATTAATTTACCTTTTCCCATTGTTTCATTCACATCAATACCCATTCCTTTGGCAGCGATACGAATTTCATCTTCAGATTTTCCAGTGATATCGAATCCAGTAAATTCTTTGATAGAATCTGTCATCGAGATACGTTTATATGGGGCTTTAAAGTCAATTTTATGTGAGCCGAACGTAACCTCAGTTGTTCCATTTACGGCTGACGCACAGTGTTCCAAAAGACGTTCGGTAAAATCCATCATCCAATTGTAGTCTTTATACGCTACATAAATCTCCATCGCTGTGAATTCGGGATTATGTGTACGGTCCATTCCTTCGTTGCGGAAGTTTTTAGAAAATTCATACACGCCGTCAAATCCTCCTACGATCAATCTTTTTAGATACAACTCGTTAGCAATGCGAAGATATAATGGAATGTCCAACGCATTGTGATGGGTAATAAATGGACGTGCTGCTGCTCCACCAGGAATAGACTGTAAAACTGGTGTTTCTACTTCCATGTAACCTGCATCGTTAAAGAACTGACGCATTGCATTGAAAAGTTTGGTACGTTTGATAAATATATCTTTATTACCTGGATTGACAATCAAATCAACATAGCGCATTCTATAGCGTTGTTCAGGATCTGTAAAGGCATCGAAAGTCTTTCCTTCAGCAGATTTGACAACTGGTAGCGGACGTAGCGATTTAGATAAAACAGTAAGTTGTTCTACGTGCACTGCAATCGCTTCAGTTTGCGTTGTGAAGACATAGCCTTTGATTCCGACGATATCACCAATATCCAACAGTTTTTTAAAAACTACGTTGTATAGATCCTTATTCTCGTCCGGGCAAATGTCATCCCGCTTAATATAAGCTTGAATACGGCCAGTAGAATCTTGAATTTCAAAAAATGAAGCACTTCCCATGACACGACGGCTCATAATCCGGCCAGCTAGGGTAATGTTCTTATAATTCAATTTATCTCTATCGTAATTTTCTAAAATATCAGCAGCATGTGCATTAACGACAAATTCATTCGCTGGAAATGGGTCAATTCCCATATCCAACAACGATTGCATCGCTTGTCTTCTAAGTTGTTCCTGTTCGGATAATACAGTACTCATTCGGTATGAATAATATTTAAAATGTGAAAATCAAGCAAAAATAGCCATTTTTTTCAATTCTTTTTATTGATTTTTTTATGAAATCGCTGTAGCGAAAATGCTTAGCGTATCGTTAAAGAGTAAAAAATAGTTAAATAGTGATATTACAAGGGGACAATTGGCTATTTAGTTTTAAGTTTTATGATTTTAATTCGGTTATTTCCTCAAAAAAAGATTTTGGTTACCGGAGGAAATTTGATGAATTGTTGCATAGATAATGTAATTCATTGCATATCAAAGGCAATTTGTCTAAGTTTGAAACTTGATAATTAAATAGTTTAAGTGGGTATAATTCGATCATATTTTTATAACAAGAAGTTATCGTCTTTAGATGATGCCTTAGCACGTTGCTTGCTAGATCGTGAGGACGGAAAGGCCTTCGTTTATAAGAAATATTATGGATATCTCATGGCAATTATTATCCGTTATGTAAAACAGGATGTGGATGCTGAAGAGCTTGTGAATGAAAGTTTTGTTAGGGTGTTTCGAAAATTAGCGTCTTTTAATCGGAATATTGACGATGAGAATCTGGAAAAATCTTTTCGAGCGTGGATAGGTCGAATAGCGGCGAATATTTCCATTGATTTTTTACGGAGTAAGAAGCAACTTTATTCGGTTGAAGATCTCGGAGAAGGTGATATGCACACTCCATCGGTTCAGCTGGACAGTCGTTTGGAGGTCAATGAGATTATGCGGCTTTTGGATCAGCTTCCTGAAATCCAAAAAACTATTTTTAATCTCTATGAAATTGAGGGTTATTCGCACGATGAAATTGCCCAGATGCTCAATATACCTGATAGTACGTCACGTACTTATTTGACGCGAGCGAAGCAAAAACTTAGGAAATTATACTTGGATTATACAGGCGTAGCTCAAGAAATAAGATAAATATTGTTGTTACGATGAAAGACAATAAGAAAAAGGAATTGATAGAAGAGATCATTGGACAATTAAAAGACCATGAACTTCCTTATAAAGAAGGTTCCTGGGAAAAATTTGCCTCGACGTATGACGCAGTACCACGTAGTCCCTCGAATTGGAGGTATTGGAGCGCAGCAGCTGCCTTACTCGTATTTGCTGGTGTTGGCTACTGGGGCTTAAATATCGATACGCCTAAGGATGCACCGTCTGTGGTCACAATCAAGAAGCAGACAAGTGATGATGTGATCGGAAATAATAAGGATTTGAAAGAGTCCATTCAACGCTCGCTATCGGATATTATCCATGATGAAGATTTAGTTAGCGAGAAATCATTCCAAACGAGACCGTTTACCTACGCAGGAGTGACAAACCATTCAGTTCAACATAGCGACAATAACCGTGTGGTATTAAATGCTGGACGGGTAATGCGAGCGACTGATTTAACTTTTTCGAAGGAGGTTGCCAGCCTACAATCGATCCCATTGAAGAATAATAAGTTCTCAGCGAATATTCATTGGGGCGAAGATGAAGTGGAAGGTGCTGCAGCTCAATCTAATTCGGTTGCAGTTTCTTCTGGTAATTTGACACAGCGTGATGCGGCAAAGCTTTCACAGCTCTACGCTATGCAACAAGGGAATACGAGAACCAGCATTATGCAGAATGAAACCAGTCGGGAGAAAAAGTGGGAGATGGGGGCTTTTGTTTCTCCAGCTTCAACTTCGGAGAGTATAACACTTGGCGGTGGCGTTGCACTGGCTTACAATATTTCGAGCAAAATAAGTCTCCGATCCGGAGCCTCTATTCAACATTATGGTGCTGTTTCTGGGAATACACCTATTACTCCAGCTATGGCTTCAAACTCATTTAGTTTAGATGCTCCAAATTATATTTCACAATCAACTATCAGTAATTCATTTATTACGCGGACCGCGGATGCAAAAGATGCGAAGAGCAATGAGCGAGTTTCTGGTAAAATCTTAACAGTGGACATTCCTGTGGATGTGAGGTATGCAATTACGAAGAACTTTTACACGTCTGTGGGCGTATCTTATGTAGGTGTATTGGATCAGGAACGCGCAATGATTTATGAGACTAATAATACGGAATATAAACAAAAATCTACAGATAAAAATGTGGATGACAAAGGTGTAAATGGCTTTGTTAATTTTTCAGTTGGCAGGAAACAGAAAATTGGTAAACTATCGATTTCTGTAGAGCCTTATTATAAAGCCCCGATTGGAGGACTAAAATCCTCCGATTTGAACTACAGTAATGGGGGAGTGAAAATAATTACGAGTTTTTAACCCCACCTGGTAATCAAAGCCGCAATAAGTGTTTAATTTATTGCGGCTTTTTTTATCGCATTTAATTGTATTAAATTTCATCTACGCGAACCCAACCCATTCCTGCGGCTTTAGCACCCTCAACACCCGGAATACCATCTTCGTAGACCAAGCATTTTTTTGGATCAATATTTAATTGTGAGGCTGCCAAAAGAAAAGGCTGCGGAGAGGGTTTCCCTTCGGGAGTATCGCCAGCACACACTAATGTTTCCAAATCATCCCATACACCAATGGTATTCAATGTCATCGATAAAGTCGATCTCGTTCCTCCAGATACAGCTGCAATATGTTTTTTGCCTTTTTGATATTTTAGATGTTCAACAACATAATCTACTGGTTGGGTTTTAAATACATACTCATCGCGAAATATAGTAGATTTAAGCGTGGAAAATTCTTGATAATCGAAATCCACTTCATAGCGTTTGCTGATTTCTTCTGCAACAGCCACAGTTGGCCATCCAGCAGTTTCGTCGATCAAATTAACATCCAATTCAATTCCATAGTGTTCTGCCGCAGCTTTGTATGCTTGTTTATGCGCGTGCATATTATCTGCCAAAGTACCATCGACATCAAACAATAGCGCATCGTAGGACTCGGCGAGAAGGTTTAGTAATTCAAATTTACGTTGTGATTCAGGTGACATATATTTTTAATAGTGAATGGTAAAAATAAAGAAATATAATTCGACAAGCAAAAAAGAAGCCTTTCCTGAATTTTAGGAAAGGCTTCTTTGCGTTTAGCTCGGCATTGATTTTAACGCCGGGGGCAACATATAACTAGTGCGCACTTAAATTTTTAGCTTTTTCCGCATCGAAATTAGCCTCCAATTCCGCTAGTTTTTTCTTACCATAGGCCATACGTGTAATCACAACGAACAGGACCGGAACGATAAATATCGCAAGGAGCGTAGCGGCAGTCATACCGCCAAATACGGTCCAACCAATTGTTTGCCGAGATATAGCACCAGCACCATGCGATAGCATCAAGGGTATAATCCCCAAAATAAATGCAAAAGATGTCATGATAATTGGACGCAAACGCAATTTTACTGCATCTAATGTTGCCTCATATAGGTTCATTCCAATATCCACCCTTTCCTTGGCAAACTCTACAATCAGGATCGCATTTTTGGCTGCTAGACCAATAATTGTTACCAAACCGATTTGTGCATAGATATTATTATCCAAGGTTGGAATCAGCGTCAATGTTAGGATTGCTCCAAATACTCCCAAAGGCACAGATAATAAAATAGAGAATGGTACAGACCAGCTTTCGTACAATGCCGCTAAAAGTAGGAACACAAATAGAATACACAGTGCAAAAATTTGAATGGTCTTGGATCCCGATTGCATTTCTTGTAGCGATAGACCGGAGAACTGATAGTCAAAACCTTCTGGCAAAGTTTGTGCAGCTACTTCCTGTAAAGCTTTCAGAGCATCCCCTGACGAATAACCCGGGGCGGAACTACCGTTGACCTCAATACTTCTAAAGATATTGTAGTGATTGATGATTGAAGGCATTGTCGTCAATTCATAGGTAACCAGGGTACCCATAGGTACAGGGTTTCCAGAGATATTGTTGACATACAACTTGTTGACATCTTCAATATTCATGCGGTATGGTATATCGGCTTGGGTAACAACGCGATAACTACGGCCATACTTTGTGAAGTCATTGACATAGCTACTACCTAAATAGGATGATATTGTTGAATAGATACTTGAGATCGGCACACCCATACGTTTTGCCTGTTCACGGTTTACCTCCAATTTGTAGTTTGGCGAATTGGTGTTAAACAATGTGTAAGCCATTCCAATTTCCGGGCGTTGGTTGGCGGCCATTAAGAATTTACCGACTGTTGCTTCAAAGTCTTTGATGTTGACAGTTTGTAAATCCTGTACCTGCATAGAGAAACCTCCAGATGTACCTAAACCTGGAATTGCCGGTGGCGTTACCGCCAATACTCTGGCCTTCGTATAGCCTGCATACTTGCCCATAATCATGCCTGCAATATCGTTTGCAGTGCGTGTACGCGTTTCCCAAGGTTTAAGCGAAACGAATACTGTCGCTCCATTGGATTTAAACGCACGGTTCAAGATATTGATACCGGAGATTGCAGTAACATATTTGATTTCGGGGAAAGTCTTATGCAGATCAGCTTCAATTTCTTTTAGCACTTCATTTGTACGCGCAGAGGACGAACCTTCTGGCAACGTAATACCTGCAAAAAATGCACCACCATCCTCAGAAGGAATAAATCCAGTGGGTTTGGTTGTAAACATCCAGCCTGTTCCAATAAAAATACACAAGAGAATAATTAACACCAGGGGTGCTTTTTTGATTGCCTGTTTTACACCATTTGAGTATTTAATGGTTACTTTTTCAAACCATACATTAAATTTGTAGAAAAATTTGTTCAATCCTCTTGCGCCCTCATGTACTGCTGTGGGCTTTAATAAAATTGAACATAATGCTGGGGTCAAAGAAAGCGCTATAAATGCAGATAACATGACGGATACGGCAATCGTGATGGCAAATTGTTGGTACAACTTACCGACCATGCCTGGTATAAAACCTACTGGGACAAATACGGCTGCCAAAATCAATGCAATTGCAATAACCGGAGCGGTAATATCACCCATAGCGCGCCGTGTCGCTTCTTTTGCATCCAGCTTATAGTGGTCGATGTAATGCTGTACTGCTTCCACAACAACAATGGCATCATCCACCACAATACCGATGGCTAATACAAAAGCAAGCATTGTCAGGTTGTTGATTGAAAAACCAAACATGAGGAAGAAGATGAAGGTACCAATGATGGACACTGGAATCGCCAGTACAGGAATTAATGTTGCCCTCCAACTTTGAAGAAAGAAAAACACCACAACCGTAACTAGGATTAACGCTTCAACTAGCGTGTGTATAACTGAAGAAATTGAGGCATTTACAACAGATACAGTTTCATAACTGATCGTATAATCGACATCGGTTGGAAAAGATTTCTTCAATTTTTCCAAAGCATTAACAATACCTTCAGCCGACTCTACTGCATTACCACCAGGCGTCTGGTTGATCATCATGGCAGAGGAGGTCATACCGTTTACGGTAGATGATGTACCATAATTGAACTGACCCAATTCTACACGCGCAACATCTTTTAAAAGTACAATAGATCCATCCTTATTGGTTTTCACAATGATGTTTTCAAAATCCTCTGGATTGGAAAGGTCACTATCGGTAATAATCGGATACTCAAATACTGTTGAGGACTCTTGCGGACGTCCGCCAACACTACCGCCAGGTATACGGGAATTTTGTTCCGCAATTGCAGTCGATATATCGGCAGGAGTCATACTCAAGTTGGCTAATTTGTTCGCGTCGAGCCATACCCGCATGGAGAATGGCTGGCCAAAGGCGGTTACGTCACCGACACCTTTTACACGTAAGAGTGCGTCTTTTACGTATAAGTTGTTGTAATTAGCTAAGAAATTTTCGCTTCTCGTTCCTTTTGGAGAAGTTAGCGCAACCAACATGAGGATATCGTTATTGGCTTTACGCGTCGTAATCCCAAGACGTCTAACAGCTTCAGGAAGGGCTGGCTCAGCAATTCCCACACGGTTTTGTACATCTAGGGTAGCAATATCAATATCCGTACCTACTTCAAATGTCACCGTAATTGTTGCTTGGCCATTGGATGTGCTATTAGACGACATATAAATCATGCCAGGTGTACCATTGATCTGACTCTCAATAAGAGTTGTCACGGTTTGTTCAACCGTCTGTGCATCCGCTCCAGTGTAATTTGCTGTAACAGTTACAGTTGGAGGTGCAATAGAAGGATACTGGCTAATTGGCAACGTAGATACTGCAATAATCCCGATGATTGAAATCAAAATCGAAATAACGATTGCGGTAACTGGCCTCTTAATAAATACTTCTGAAATCATTCTATATTTTTTAGATTCTCTTTAAAAATTAGTGGTGTTATTTTCCCTGAGGAGCTCCTTTCGCAGCCTGTTGAGCTGCCACCGCAGCATCCACTACTTTAACTCCATTTTGGACATTCATAGTGCCATCGACGATAATTTTCTCGCCGTCTTTGACACCTTCTTTGATCACGATTTTGTCGCCAGCTTTGATACCCAGTTTTACTTGATGTATCTCCGCTTTACTGCTGTCGTTGACGGTATATATATTGAAAACACCTAACTGCTCAAACACAGCTTTGTAGGGGACAACAATTTCTTCTTTGGAAGAGGTTGTTGATACATTCATGGTGATATTCATTCCTGCACGCAGTTCGTTGGCATTGTTCGGAAATGTCGCACGTACTTTGATTGTTCCAGTTGCAGGATCGACTGCACGGTCAATCGTTGTGATCGTTCCTTTGCCCTCATAAGTGCTTCCATTTGGTAGCAGAAGAGAAAGATCTGAAGAGGAACGGCTACTTTGTAATTGGGTAAATTTGTTAATATCCTTTTCGTTTACCTGAAATTCTATAGCAATTGGGCTGGTAGAAGATAAGGTGTTCAATAGGGTAGTACCAGGACTCACTAAAGCCCCCAACCGTACCTGTGATATTCCTACAGTTCCACTAAAGGGAGCCCGAATAGTCGATCGCGATAAATTGGTATTTGCTGTTACTAGAGCTGCGCGAGCAGACTCCACCTGTGCTTGAGCAGCAGCAACGCTTGATTGAGCATTATCAAAAGTCTGTTTTGCTATCGCATCCTTATCTGCCAATGTTTGATATCTCCCTAGATCTCTTTTTTGACGGTCCAACTCTGTCTGTGCTACTTGGAGGCTAGCTTTGGCCTGCTGAACCGCAGCATTATAGCGTGTGCCATCAATTTCATAAAGGGCCTGTCCTTTAGTGACTGCTGCGCCGTCTGAAACATATATTTTGGTGATATAACCGCTTACTTCTGCAAATAGATCTGCTTCATTCAGCGGTTTAACTGTCGCAGGATAGCTTATTGTACCTGTTACAATCTCATGCGATGCTACACCGAAAGTAACTGGAACGACTTTCTCGGCTTGCGCCTGTGGCGGTCCTTGCTTTTTAGCATCTTTATTTCCACAAGAGGTCCATACTAAAGCTGTCCCTAGAAAGAAAGCGAATAATAATTGTCTTTTATTCATGATTTGTATTAGTTTCCTTTTTAATTGATTAATTTGTTTGAATTGATCCGATAGCTTTTTGTACATCAAGCTTACTCGCCAACAAGGCATAGAGCGCATTCAAATAATTCAGTTGTGTTGTTTTTAAATCGGTCTCAGCAGTCATCAAATCCAGATATGTTTTGATCCCCTCGTCATATTGTAGTTTGATTGTCTCATAAACTTCTTTGGAGAGTGTAACGTTTTCCTGGGCCGTTTTCCAGTCGCTTAGATTGGCATTATAAGTGGCACGTGCCATGGAATATTGCGTATTGACCGAAGTTTCTAAGTTCTTAATATCCCAATCGATGCGCTCTTCCTGAAGTCTGGATTTATTGATTTGATTTTTACGCTTAAACCCTTGAAAAATAGGGAGTGATAGATTTAAACCTGCGATTGAACTTGGAATATTATCATTGTACAATTTTCCAAAACTATTGTTTCTGTAGTTAAATGCGTAATTATAGAATGCACTGATGTTTGGCAGATAGGTCCACTTGTAATACTGCGTGTTTAACTCTTGAATCTTTTTGGAAGTCTGTAATTGTTGAAATTCAATGCGATTGGTCACATTCAATCCGGAGGTTGTATCCAATAAGATTTGACTTTCCATATCAGCGTTATTGAAAGATAAGGTCAAGTTTTGACTTTTATCTAATGCCAAAAGCTGTTTTAGATAGTCATATTTATATTTGCGCATCTCTACGGTACGCTTTTCGTCAGCTCTGGCATTTGCCAAGGCGATCTGTGCACGCTTGTAATCGGTCTTATCCACCACACCAACTTCATAACGTACATGTGAATCATTGTATTGCTTTTGAAGACGGGCGATGTTTTCCTGAACAATTTTGATTTGTTCCTCGGAAGTCAAGATGTCGTAATAAGCTTTGCTGACATCGACAACGGCGTCGATTTTCTGACTTTCGGTATTTTGTCTGTTACTTAACCGAAGCAGGTCAGCCCCTTTTTTGGCTTGCATTAACGCCGGGTTTAGAATTTGTTGGTCAGCCTGCAACGTTAATGCACTACTATTTTTAGTTCCCATAGGGATATTAGCACCATTGAAGAACATCGTTGGCAATTTGACGTTGTGATTGAAATTGCCGGTTAAACCCAGCTGTGGATACCAGCCAGAAAGTGAAATATCAATATCTCTTTCCCCGATGGATTCATCAAGCTCGGCTTGCTTAATCGAAATTTTATTCCGTAAAGCATAATCTATCAGCTGCTGAAGTGTCGCATTTGGCGGCAAGCTTTCAGATTGCTGTTGTGCAAATCCTGTATTACTCAGAAGCGAAAGGGTCGCTAAAGAATAAACGATTTTATTAAACTTCATATATGTAATTAATTATTATTTTCTTTATTAATAGCTCCGTCCCAAATAATCCCAACCAGTACCTCTACATTTTGTTCGGAAAAACTGACATCTTTAAATTTGATACTATGAACTGTCGATAATGCCACTCCGATATAGCTGGCCACTAACAGATGGACATCTACTTGCTTTAAAATTTTCCGATCGATACCCTCTTGCAGAAAATCGACAACTTTATTTTGCCCACCCAAAGGCTCTTGTATCTCCGCTTTATTTTTTTCGTAGTAAGGGGACGAGAAAAATTGCTCAAAAAAACTGAAGATATGTCCATTTTCAAGATAGAACTTGACAAAGTTGCGCCAAATATGAAAAAATGAATCTTTATACTCGAAATCATCTTTTATACCATCAAAAATATAATCATTTAATAATGTTCTACAGTGTTTGAACAGCGCAAAAATCAGATCATCTTTTGAAGGGAAATAATGGTAGATAGTTCCTATAGCTACATCAGAGTCTTGTGCGATTTTGCTCATCGGCGTTCCATGGAAGCCGTTGGTCTGTATCAGCTTTAGCGTGCTCGCAAGTACAGCCGCAATTTTTTCATTATAATTCATCAATCGAACGTTCATTCGGTTGCAAAATTAGCGATTAATTTGATTCCAAAATGTCAGAATATTGTTATAAATCAATAAATCAAAAATTTTGAAATATTGGATCAATAATACAATAAGAGAAAACAAATAAAATTGTTTTTTATTTTTTTAGGGTAGCTTGATGGTCTGTGTCCAACAACAGCAAATTAATGGTTAATATAAGCCTAGTGTTATAGGCACTAGCTGGATTGGGGATGCCGTAGAAAAGAGAAGAAGCGGCGTGTTTCATCTAACAGCCGCTTCTTCTAATTGCATTTTTTTAAGTTCTTTTCGACCTTTTCTAGGGAATAAATCTGTTTCCCTTTGTTGATTTTAGTATTAATGTAGGTCAACACATAAGCAATATCTATTGAAGAAAGATTTGAGGCGGGCATCGTATTGTTAAACTTCTTACCTGCAACTTCGAGTTCCCCTGATATTCCGTACTTGATGATACAGGCCAGTTGATCGCTATTTTTTTGAAGAAATGTAGTGTCAGTTAATGGAGGATAGAGATTGCCCAATCCTTCACCCTTATCCCCGTGACAATTTTGGCAATGTGTCCGATATACTTTTTGACCATTGACCGCATATTGTGCAGTTTTGATATCAACTTCATGCTGACAGCCTATCAATATTGATAAGATAACGCCAATTGTTCCTACGGTTGTTAAGAAGATACGCATGTCACTTTTTACCCTCGCTCAATAGTAGCGGTAAGTCATTCATTAGTTTTTTCACTTGCTCATCGTTGGTGCCGTCATAGGCTCCTCGAATTTTTTTGTCTTTATCTATTAAAACCAGATATCCCTGATGATCATAACCTCCAGGTGCGTTCTTATCTTCGGCCGTATAGACTAGGTATTGATTGGCTAGACCATATATCTCGGCTTTAGTTCCTGAAACAAATTGCCAGTGATTATTGGTTACGCCCAATTTCGTTGCGTAATCTTTCAACACATAAGGTTGATCGTATTTAAAGTCAATACTGTGCGATAAAAAGCGAACTTCCTCATTATCCTTATATTGTTGATATATTTTTAACAGGTTGCGATTCATCGTCGGACAGATACTTGGACAATGGGTAAAGAAAAAATTGGCAATATATACCTTTCCTTCAAAATCCTTATCCGAGATCATTACACTGTCCTGATTAAGCAGATTAAAGGTCGGAATAGTATGATAAAGTGTATCTACAATTTTTTTTCCGTCAACTGTTTTTTCTATAGCTTCCCTTTCGCCATAGATGGGTAAGGTGGTCTGGTTATTGTTTTTGCAGGAAAATAAACCGAGTAAAAGGCAAGCTGCGGAGTAAAATTTAGTTATGGATCTCATGAGTCTACTATTTTTTTAAGCCTGACCCTTTTTTTGCTCAGACGTTAATGTGAACGTTTTAAAATGTCGGGCTTAGTCAAATGGAATGAATTCGTTTAAAAACTCTTTAATTTTTCGCGGCTTTCTTTCGAAACATTATCAAATATCTTTTTCATGTCACTTACCTTTTGAAGTTCAGTTTCAAAATATTTAACATCCGTGGAATCAGGATTATATCCTTTCATCCAGTCCATCATATGTTCTGTAGCACTCTCTAAATTAGCTTTCAATATACTAAGCTCTTTTCTCGTTGAACTAGTATCTAAATCAGCCTTAGCTGTTTTCATATTTTTTAAATTGTCCAAAATGGAATCTATCTTGACAGCATCGCGGTCGAAATGAGCAATTTGAGGCATGATCTCATCATGTATTTTAATTGTTGAATCCTGTAAGGCTTTTACGGTCGTTGCACCATTCCCCGGAGTTCCACATGCTGCTATTGCTAAGGATGCAATAGCTACAAACGCGATTTTATTCATGTTATTATCTTTTGGTAATTTGACAAATATATTAATTTCTTACGGCTCAACATTTCGATTTCTCGACGGGAATGTAAAATTCAAGTCACGAATATAGGTTTCGCAACATACAGTAGCGCACAGGTCGCCCGATTTGTCTTTAATTTCCAATGAAAAGTCTTTTACTACCCGCCCTTTTGTTCGGATGATATGTGCACATTCTTCGAGAATTTCATCGGAAAGCTCAACACTATACTCTACACTAGTTTTACCTGGTTTTTTAAAAACAATTTGTGATGATTTTAACCAAGCTACAGTTTTCTTAAAGCCGATTTTTTGTAGATATTGATCAATTAGGATAGGGAAGATCGGGTCGGCTGCAGAAAATATCGTCCCTCCAAATAATGTTTTATTGGTATTGATATTAAATGGTGTCTTATATATTTTTACTTTGGCACCCTGAAAGCCAGGGCTAATTTTTTTAACCCAGATTCCCTGAAATAGAAAAGGGGGGTAAATGCGTAATAGCCATGTTAAGGCAAGTGGACTATATCTCATGATACAAAAATAGAACAATGTGTCGGATTATTGTGCGAAATCTTGGTTTTATAGCTTCACTATGGTATTTTTACAACTTAAAGAAACCTAAAATGTCCGAAATAAAAGGAAAACAAGCCGACAGAAAAGTATGGTTACTCATTATGATCGCTTCATTGGGCTACTTCGTCGATATTTATGATTTAGTAATTTTCTCCATTGTCCGTATTCAGTCCTTTACTGATATTGGTGTTCCAGCAGCGGATATGCGTGTTCAAGGTGAATTTGTATTAAACATGCAAATGGGAGGGTTGTTATTGGGGGGAATTATCTGGGGGATTGTCGGCGATAAATTTGGGCGTTTAAAAGTACTATTCGGATCGATTCTTTTGTATTCCTTAGCAAATATTGCAAATGGCTTCGTACAGGATGTACTGATCTATGGTATTATTCGTTTTATAGCGGGTATTGGTTTGGCTGGGGAATTAGGTGCCGGAATTACGCTGGTTTCCGAAAGCATGCATAAATCAAAACGTGGTTATGGCACTATGTTGGTTGCTGCTGTGGGTGTTATAGGAGCGGTATTAGCCTATTTTGTTTCGGAAGAGTTCGATTGGCGGACAGCTTACTTTGTCGGTGGGGGAATGGGCCTGCTGTTATTACTTTTGCGTATTGGATCTTTTGAGTCGGGCTTGTTTAAAGAGCAAAATGAATCGGATACCACAAAAGGAGATATCCGGATGCTTTTTACCGACAGAAGCCGTTTAAAAAGATATATCAATTGCCTATGCATCGGTCTTCCTATTTGGTTTGTTGTAGGTGTTTTGGTTACACAAGCTCCTGAAATAGGGGCTGCTTTAGGGGCTATCGATACACTAAGTGCCGGCCAGGGGGTGATGTTTACCTATATTGGTATTTCTATCGGTGACGTACTGGCCGGAGTATTTGCACAAGTTTTAAAATCCCGTAAAAAAGTGGTCTTTATTTGTCAGTTAGTTATCATCGGAAGTTCACTTGTGTATTTGCTGAGTGACGGTATCACGGCTACGAAGTTCTTAACTCTTGCATTTATCATGGGATTAGGAGTGGGGTATTGGGCTACGTTTGTAACGATCTCAGCGGAACAATTTGGCACAAATCTACGGGCTACTGTTGCAACAACGGCACCAAATTTTGTCCGAGGTGCACTCATTCCCTCTACTGTGCTCTATGGATATTTGGTAAACGCATTTGGAATTGCACCAGCAGCGATTACAATGGTTTTACTTCTTTCGGGAATAGCAATTTATTCGCTAACCCAGTTAGAAGAAAGTTTTGATAAAGATTTAGATTATCAGGAGAAATAATGGCCCGATACACTATTTTTTACGGCCGGGACATTTCTTACAACGTTTACCTTCTTTGTATTTCTTGCAGCACTTTTTAAAGCAAGCACAGGAAAAATCAGAAAATGGGTTCATTGCAGTATTTCTAAACTGGAACAAACCACCTTTGTTGTCTGACTCATCCATCTCTATCACAGTTTCAATAATTTCGTTCATGTCACGAAGTTACGATTTGTTTAAAACAATTCTAAACAATGGCGTAGTTTTTACATTTTTTTGATCAGATTCTCAATGACTTTGGGGAAGTGTTGATGTTCCAGTTGCTGCCCTTTGAATTTTATTGTGTCGAGGGTATCATTTGGATCCACTTTGAACCGTGCTTGATAGATGATTTCTCCTTCATCGAAATGCTCATTCGCGAAGTGAATCGTAATCCCGTGATCTTCTTCTTTATTTGCTAGAACAGCCCGATGAACATGGTCGCCATACATTCCTTTACCACCGTATTTTGGAAGCAGAGCAGGATGAATATTAATGATTTGATTCGGAAAAGCTTTCAGAAGATTATTGGGTACAAGCCATAAAAAACCAGCCAAAACGATCAGATCAATATTTAAGTTTTTAAGAATATTGACAACATTGTCGGTGTTGTAAAATTCCTCACGATCAAAAATATGTGCAGGTATTTCGAAATTGTCAGCTCGTTGAATAACGTAAGCATCTGGGTTATTGGATAAAATCAAGGCGACCTCAGCTTCGTCCGAATACTTGAAATGTTCCATTATTTTTTGCGCATTGGAGCCTGAACCTGAAGCAAAAATAGCAATTCTTTTTTTCACGATTGATGAGTATTAATTAGATTTGATCGATTTAAAAATTAGCCCAAACTTACGGAATTTTTGTAAAAAAACTAAAACAATAGTCGAATAAACCATATTTTTAAGTATTATTAGTCGAAATTAATTGAACGGTTACTATTGGTTTAAAATTTTTTAACATGAAATTCCTCTATTCCCTAATTTTTGTCAGTATTTATTTTTTGTTTCAACCAGTCTTTGCGCAGGCTCCTAAAACACTTCCGCCGTTTACATTCGACGAGGTCTATCAGACCGGCAAATATGATTCTGGTAAACTCCCGAAATCTGGATTTATTGTTTTGAATTTCTATGACCCTGGTTGTGGACACTGTCAGAAAATGGGGGCTGGTATTGCGACGAACTTGACGAAATTAAAGAATACATCATTTTACTTTATCTCGATGAATGATAAACAATATGTCGATGGCTTCATTAACATGTACGCAAAGGCATTGAAAAATGCCGCAAATGTTAAATTCTTATTTGATAACGGTACGCAGTTTATCGAAAAGTTTAAGCCTACCAACTACCCTTCATTGTATATTTATGATGCGAAGACGAAGGCACTCATACAGCATTTAGATGGCGAAGAAGACGTAAATAAACTGCTAAAGGTGTTAGGTGCGAAAATTTAAATCGCAAATAATAAAAGAGAACGTCCGATACATGTATCGGACGTTCTCTTTTATTATTCATTTTTGTTTATAAAGACAAATTTACCATCGAATACATCCAAGCGAATGATTGAATCGCGATTTACTTTTCCGGATAAAATCTCCTTTGACAGTTCGTTTAGAATCCTTTTTTGAATGACACGTTTTAACGGTCTTGCCCCATAAATAGGATCATAGCCGAGTTGCGCTAACCAATCCATAGCTTCATCAGAAGCTGTGATAAATATATTTTGTTCGGCCAGCTGTCTTTGCACATGGGCAAATTGTAAACGGACAATGTCTGCAATTTCGGTGCGGCTTAACGGTGTAAACATGATCACCTCATCAATTCGGTTCAAAAACTCGGGGCGAATCGATTGTTTCAAAAGATCAAATACCTCAGTTCGTGTTTTAGCAATAATCTCCTCCCTATTATCATCGTTCAAGTGACTGAAATTTTCTTGTATAATGGTCGAACCTGTATTTGAAGTCATGATGATAATCGTATTTTTAAAGTTTACCGTACGACCCTTATTGTCTGTCAGGTGCCCGTCATCCAATACCTGCAGTAGGATATTAAATACATCCGGATGTGCCTTTTCAATTTCATCTAGTAATACCACAGAGTAGGGCCTTCTTCGCACGGCCTCCGTCAATTGTCCGCCTTCATCATAGCCTACATATCCCGGAGGCGCACCGATTAAACGTGACACGGCATGCCTTTCTTGATATTCCGACATATCAATACGAACCATTGATTGCTCATCGTCAAATAGAAATTCGGCAAGCGCTTTGGCAAGCTCGGTCTTTCCGACTCCAGTAGTACCAAGAAATATAAAAGATCCTATTGGTCGTTTTGCATCATTGAGACCCGCGCGTGACCTGCGAATCGCATCGGAAATAGCTTCAATAGCCTCATCTTGACCTGCAACACGTTTATGAAGTTCTTCTTCAAGATTTAGTAACTTCTCACGCTCCGACTGAATCATCTTACTAACCGGTATTCCAGTCCATTTGGCGACCACATCTGCGATATCCTCCGCGGTAACTTCTTCTTTAAGCATGCGCTTGCTTTCCTGTTTTTCCGCAAGTTCAGCCTTTAATCTGTCCACTTTTTCTTGTGCTTCTTTGATCCGTCCATAGCGAAGTTCGGCCACCTTCCCATAGTCACCAGAGCGTTCTGCCTGTTCAGCTTCGAGCTTATAATTCTCAATGTTCTCGATCTCTTGGTTGACATTGTCAACAAGGCTTTTTTCTTCTTGCCACGAAGCTCTTAAGGTATCTCGCTCTGCAGATAGATTGGCGATACTTTCCGAAAGCTCTGCAACTTTTTTGTCGTCATTTTCACGCTTCAAAGCTTCCCGTTCAATTTCCAACTGCATGATTCGGCGTTCAAGCTCGTCTACTGCTTCCGGTACGGAGTCCATTTCAAGCCTTAGTTTAGATGCAGCTTCATCAATTAAGTCAATTGCTTTATCCGGCAAAAACCGATCGGCAATATAGCGCTGTGATAATTCCACCGCTGCGATAATTGATTCATCCAGGATGCGTACTTTATGGTGTGTTTCGTATCGTTCTTTTAAACCCCTGAGGATCGAAATTGCATCTTGCGTGTCAGGCTCTTCCACCATAACTTTTTGGAATCTACGCTCCAATGCTTTATCTTTCTCAAAGTATTTTTGGTATTCATTTAGCGTTGTAGCACCAATAGCACGTAATTCACCTCTTGCCAATGCTGGTTTAAGGATATTGGCCGCATCCATCGCACCTTCACCGCCTCCTGCGCCTACCAAGGTATGGATCTCATCGATAAATAGGATAATGTCTCCATTGGAATCTGTAACTTCTTTTACAACCGCTTTTAAACGTTCTTCAAATTCTCCTTTGTATTTGGCACCGGCAACCAAAGCACCCATATCCAACGAAAAAACAGTTTTAGATTTTAAATTTTCGGGTGCATCGCCTTTGATAATTCTGTAAGCGATACCTTCTGCGATAGCCGTTTTACCGACCCCAGGTTCACCGACAAGTATTGGGTTGTTTTTGGTGCGACGGGAGAGGATCTGCATCACCCGTCTGATTTCCTCATCACGACCGATAACTGGGTCCAGCTTTCCCGACTCCGCATATTCATTTAAATTTCGTGCATATTTTCCGAGAGCATTGTATGTCGCCTCAGCATTCTGATCGGTTACTCGACTATTTCCACGCAACTCTTTGATAGCCGTCTTTAGATCTTTCTCCGTCACTCCCTGTGATTTTAATAATGTCGACGTCTTACTGGAACTTGCCAAGATACCTAGCAATAGATGTTCAACAGATACAAATTCATCATTAAATTCCTTTAAATAACCTTGTGCTTTTTGCAGCGCATTATTTGCATCACTACTTAAATAAATATTACTACCGCTAACCTTAGGAAAACCCTCCACTTGTTTATCAAGTTCAGTTCCGAGATAGCTGATGTTAACATTTAATTTTTTCAATAAGTGGCTGACAACATTTTCATCGACGGAGAGTAAAGCTTTTAAAATATGAGCTGTCTCAATCGCCTGTTGCTGATGGCCAGCAGCAATTTCGGACGCCTTTTGTATGGCCTCTTGCGCTTTAATTGTATAATTGTTAAAATTCATTTTATTGTCTTAATTAAAGTTTTGTTGATATGTTGGATTATAACAATTGAAGTGCCATTTGGGTTTTTAGCTGGATTTCGGAAAAAATGGCAATATTAATTATTGAATCATGACAAATTTGCAGTCCTTGAAAATAATGCGCTTGATTTTTAAATATTTGCCTTATTGCTGTAGAAAATTCTTGTTTTTGACTTGCAATTTTGCTGTAAGGTTTCGATATTTGCAACATCTTAAAAACGGTGAGCCGTGATTAAGATTGAAAAGAAGTAACGCCTCTTTAGCTCAGCTGGTAGAGCAACTGACTTGTAATCAGTAGGTCATTGGTTCGATCCCGATAAGAGGCTCTTTTTTATGCCACAAGCATTTAAACTTCTTTAAAAAGCCTCTTTAGCTCAGCTGGTAGAGCAACTGACTTGTAATCAGTAGGTCATTGGTTCGATTCCGATAAGAGGCTCATTGAGCGACACTCATTAAAATTCAATTGAAAGCCTCTTTAGCTCAGCTGGTAGAGCAACTGACTTGTAATCAGTAGGTCATTGGTTCGATCCCGATAAGAGGCTCAGACAATCCCCAAGATTTTCTTGGGGATTGTTTTGTTTAGTCCCTTTTGTAATTTATCCAGCTTTTTCAGTTCGCAGAGATCACGTGTCTTCTAACTATGCAATGGTTTCTGCCGATAATTTTTTAATTTCTTCCACGGTTAGTGTATGATTGCCTTCCATATAGTGATTGATCGCCTGTAACATGGCGTTTGCGACCTGGGCTACAGACAGTGCTTGGTATGCTTTTAACAATCCTATCTTATTGAAGATGCGAAGCGCAGTTATCGCAGCTTTTTCACCAAGGCGATCGGTATTCGGCCGGATGAGTGCGCCGGGCTGTACTATGATGAGTCTATTGAAATCAAGCGCTTTCACATCCTGCTCAAGGCTCCCTTTCATGCGGTTGTAGAAAATTTTCGAGTCGGGATCAGCATGGACAGCTGACAACAGCATAAAGGTAGGAAGACCATTTTTCTTTGCCAATGCTGCAAATTGCAAATTAATATCGTGATCGATTTTCCATTGTGCCTCTTTACTTCCTGCATCCTTTAACGTAGTGCCAAGGCAGGAAATAGCAATATCGCCCTGAATATGTTGTTCAAAGTCAGTTAAATGATCAAAATCGACGATGACCTGTGCCAATTTAGTATGCTCCTCGAAAGAGATACGCCGTAATAAAACAATAATTTCTGTAATTTTGTCACATTTCAGCATCAATTGAACAAGGGCCCTTCCTGTAGCACCTGAACCCCCAATTAAAACTACCTTCATTGTTTCTTTTACTTATTTCGTTGATAATTAAGTTGAATGAATTGTCTGCTCAGCGTGATTTGCTCTGACGACACAGTATCAATCTTTATAATTTGGTTTTCCAGGAGTAAAACGAACAATAGATTGATCCAATCGGAGTGTATCTGCAACTGTAATCAGATCCTCCTCGACAATAAAATTTTGATCAATAGCGGTCTTTATCGTTGTAAAATCCTCTTGATCTGCATCCTGGAAATATAGAAGGGATTGGATAGTCGACACAGCTACCAGTTCGAGTAATTCATCTTCACCTTCGCGTCCAACATAAAAAAAATCTGCCATAATTATTATATATGATGTTATACGAAGATACTTTTTATTTTTGAAATTCGTCAATTAAGCGACAACTTCTTGAGTTACGAAAGCAAGTATATAAAAAGTTAACTGAAATTTTAGTTTCCTTGGTAGGCATAGTAAAATACATTATATTTGATAGAGACATTTTAAGATAACTAACAATAAGTTTTTATAAAGATGGATAAAGAGCAGATACAAAATTGGTTGGATAATGGATATGACCTCATTCATCATGGAAGGCCAGTAAAGGTTGAAGGTGATTTGTGGGAGTATATTGATGGGTTGGGAAGTTATGAAAATGTATATGTTTTGCGAGAATTGATCTACTGGACAGAAGAAGAATTGGCGAATATTGGTAGATAACGCGGAGACCCTGAAACACATATTCAGGATCCCGTAGCTATCTCTTCGTAATTAGAATATCATGTTACGTTTGAAAGCACAGCCTAATTCAATGATCGAATCCGTTTTTGCAATTCCCGGAATGCTATCGATTTTTTCATACAGCAATTGTCGCATATGTTCGTGGTTTTTAGCAATAATTTTCACATACAGCGTGTAGTTACCTGTGATATAATAGCATTCTGTAACTTCTGGTATTTTCTTAAGTTCTTCAATTATTCGGTTTGAGTCATGATCTTTTTCTAAACTTAGCCCAGTAAAAGCTCCCCAATCATAACCTAGCTTTTTTTCATTCAATAGCGGCTTTATTCCTGTCAATATTCCTTGCTCTGTCAAACGCATGATTCTTTGATGGATCATGGTATTGGAAACTCCCATAGCAGTTGCTATTGCAGAGTAGGCCATTCGTCCATCTTGTTCTAAATATTTCAAAATCTGCCGGTCGAATTCATCGATACTATTCATTTTTATATACGATTAAAAAGGTAATTTTAATATTATAGTGCTAATTTAGTGTAAAATTTATTTTTTTTAATAATAAATTAGTGAATTTGTATATTTGTTTTTATTTAAAAAGTCTGAATTATGAGTACAGTTGTTAAACACGGTAAGGGCGAGTTATTCATTGCCAAAGAAGAAAAATACGGAGCGCACAATTATCACCCTCTTCCAGTTGTATTGGAACGCGCTGAAGGCGTAATGGTATGGGATGTTGATGGAAAGGCCTATTTTGATTTCCTTTCCGCATATTCTGCAGTCAATCAGGGACACTGTCATCCAAGAATAATTCAAGCCTTAAAAGAGCAGGCTGAGAAATTGACACTTACTTCGAGAGCATTCTATAATAATAAATTGGGTGATTTTGAGGAAATGCTTTGTCTGCTATTTGGATTTGATAAGGCGCTAGTGATGAATTCGGGAGTAGAAGCGGTAGAAACAGCGATGAAGCTTTGTCGTAAATGGGCGTACCAAGTAAAGGGTGTAGTACCTAATCAAGCGAAAATTGTCTTTGCCAAAGACAATTTCCATGGTAGGACCATCTCTGTGATATCGGCTTCCGATGATCGTGCAGCAACCCATGAGTTTGGTCCCTTTTTAGACGGGATAGTGCTTGTTCCCTATAATGATGTTGATGCTTTGGAACAGCTATTCAAAACAGACAGCGATATTGCTGGTTTTATTGTTGAGCCTATTCAAGGGGAAGCTGGTATTGTTGTTCCTGACGAACAGTATTTGAAGCGTGTCAGACAATTATGTACGGCATATAATATTTTATTTATTGCAGACGAAATTCAGACGGGCATTGCTCGTACTGGAAGTATGTTGGCGTCCTATAACATTGAAGATGAGCATAGCGACAGTAAACCGGATGTTTTGATTTTAGGTAAAGCTTTATCGGGCGGGGTATTGCCTGTTTCGGCTGTATTGGCCGACGATTCAATTATGCTGTGCATTAAGCCAGGGGAGCATGGATCTACCTATGGGGGAAATCCCCTTGCCTGTGCAGTGGCGAAGGAAGCGCTACAAGTTGTATTGGATGAAAATTTAACCCAACGGGCGCTTCAAATGGGTAACTTATTTTTGGATGGGCTACGCAGAATTGCTGCGAATTGTGAGTTAATTAAAGAAGTGCGCGGAAAGGGACTTCTAACTGCTATTGTCATTGATGCGGATGAAACAAGTGATTTGGCTTGGAACATTTGTCTCAAATTTAAAGAAAATGGACTATTAGCGAAGCCGACACATGGGAACAAAATTAGGTTAGCTCCACCATTGGTGATTACAAAAGAACAGGTCGAAACTTGTTTAGAGATCATTGAGCGATCGTTGATTAATTTTAAATAGTGTATGGAGAGAATGATTGAATTGATCAAAAATAGGTCGGATATCGGAGCTGGAACTAGGGGCTCAGATTTGGGGATAGACGCAATTGAAATTGCGGCAATTAATAAGGGAAGTCAATATTTCATTAATTACCCGTTTGTTGATGTACCGACTCGAAATAGTTCTATTTACCAAAACGATCATCATCCTTTTGGTAAGCATATTCAGCAAATTTATGAGCAATGCAAGCAGGTAGCTTCTACCGTCGAGGATAGTCTTTCTTCGGGCAATTTTCCATTGGTTTTTTCTGGTGACCACTCCTCGGCAATGGGAACTGTCAGTGGTATAAAATCTGCTTATCCGGACAGGAAACTAGGAGTGATCTGGGTAGATGCGCATGCTGATATTCATTCTCCGTATACAACACCGTCTGGAAATATGCATGGAATGCCTCTAGCGGCTATGTTAGACGAGGATAATATGCAATGTAAGATCAATCAAATCGACCAATCGACAGAAGAATTCTGGAATAAACTAAAGCGAATAGCCGGTCCGTCAGGTAAAATAGCATCCAGTCATTTGATTTATTTTGGCGTAAGAGATACTGAAGAGCCAGAGGATATATTAATTGACCGTCTTGGGATTAAGAATTACCGTGTTGAAGATATCAGGCAAAGGGGCATAAAAGATTGTGTCGCGGAATCATTGACCTGCCTTGGAGACTGTGATATGATCTATGTTTCTTTTGATGTGGATAGTATGGATAGTGAACTGATATCGGACGGTACAGGAACACCGGTTCCGAAGGGTTTTTTGCCACAAGAAATTGTAATGATTTTAGAAGAAATTATTCGATCCGGTAAAGTGGTTTGTTTTGAAATTGTTGAAGTTAATCCGTTATTGGACAATAAAGGTAATAAAATGGCAGAGGTGGCATTTGATATATTAGAACGGATCACCCCGCTAATTGAATTGAAATCGGGTAATTAACTGGTTTTGGCATTGTCTATTTTCAAAGCCCTTTTATTGCTAATATAGAGCAATAAAAGGGCTTTTTTAATTGCTTATCATTTTGCTTGTTGGATAAAATAAGTCAGTCTTCCTTATGTTAAAACTCGTTTTGCTTGATGTGATTTAATATTGTGTTAACATGTTTCATGTACATTTGCAAATCGATTATTTACGTTAAATATGAGGATTTCTGATAAAATTATTTTGTTTCTACTTTTTTTTATACAGCTTTTTTTGTGGCACCCAGGTACTGCTCAGGTTGAATCCTTTAACGATATTCGGGCTCTGAGTCAAAATCATCCTGATTCTGCGATTGCACTAGTGAAAAAACGTTATGCAAAAGCTGTGACCGATAAAGACCTATTATTACAAGCAAATTGTTTGCAGGCAATTGGGTGGTTATGCGTCAATCAAGGACATTATGGGCAAGCACAGGATTACTATTTTCAAGCGGATCAAATTTATAGGCAATTGGATTCAAAGCATCATCTTGCTTCAAATTGGAGTGATATTGGTGTGCTCAATATTTTCAACAAACAACATGCTGTAGCGAAACTTTATTTTAACAAGGCGCTAGATTCTTTCCGGGCAGAAGGGGATAAAATTGGAGAGGCGGGAACACTAGGAAATATCGGTCATTTATTTGAAAAAGAAGGGAATTACGACGCTGCTTTTATTTATCAAAAACGTGCGTTATCCATCTATAGTAGTGTGGGAAATAGAAATGGAGAAGCGAAGATTCATGAAAATTTAGGTAGTATTTATGAAGACCTTGCTAGGTATGATAGTGCTTTTTTTCATTTTGAAAAAGCAAGTAAGTTATACACCGAGACAAAAGACAATTATGGTAGAATTGTGGTCTTAAATAACATGGGTGACATTTTTAGAAAGACTAACAACTATCCGGAAAGTATCAAATTGACGCAAGTGGCTTATCAGATGGCGGCAAACTTGGGAGATGTATATCAGATGGCTGCCACGACAAAAGATTTGAGTAGAACCTACGCATTGCGTGGCCAAATGGATAGCGCATATTTTTATGCTGAAAAAAGCCGAAAGCTCGTTCTTGAACTGTATAGTGTAGATGGCGCTCGACATACTGCTTTTTTTCAGGCGCTATACGATATGAATCAAAAGGCTGAAGAGATCGAAAGACTGCAGGTGACAAAAAGAATTAATTTGATCATGCTGTGGGGAACGATCGTGGTTTTAATTTTGTTAATCGTATTGTCCTATGTCTTATATAGTCGTCAGAAAATTAAGATTAAAAATCAGATTGCCGAATCCCGAAAGCAGGAAGCCGAACGTGAGTTAACAGAAATAGCACTTAAAAATCAACTGCTTGAAGATAAGCAACTCAAACAAGAGCTATCACTAAAGCAAAAAGAATTGACATCCCATACGCTAAATCTGATTCGCAACAATCAATTCTTGGAAGAACTTCGGGATGAATTGAAAGAAATGGTGAAGGACGAACGCCGGGATCAAAAGAGACAGATGCAGAAGCTAGTCTTGCAAATCAACGAAAATATTACTCAGGGAATTCACTGGAAAGAATTTATGGGAACTTTCGAAAAGGTACATCATAGCTTTTTTGAAAAGCTTATTCGACAATGCCCAGATTTGACCGCCGCGGATATGCGGTTAGTAGCATTGCTTAAAATCAATTTGAATAATATCGATATCGCCGTTTTATTGGGCATATCGCAAGATAGCCTTCGTGTTGCTCGACACCGCTTAAGAAAGAAATTAAGGTTGGAACAAGGAGAGGACCTGGCGAGCTATCTCTTGAGTGTTTCATAATTTTTTAACACAAGGGTAATGGAAAGTTAATGGTGGTTTGTTCTTTGTTAAACTGTTGTTTATTAGAAGTTTAATTTCATTTGTTTCTTCCATGTATCGTGCTTTTTTACCTTGTTTCCCTGTCGTAACGCTCGGGATTTTGTGAGATCAAAATTGGCTGTCATCTTTGCGACAACAATCAAAGATTCATAATAATCTAAGCAAAATGAAAAACTTTTTAACAGTATTACTTGCCTCCACTATTTCGGTTAGCGCTGCCTATGCGACCAAAATCAAAGGTAAGGTATTGGATGGTCAGACCGGTGAAGCGATTGCTGGAGCTACAGTGTTCCTGGAACAGCGTGGGCTATCGACAAAAACACAATTGGATGGTTCATTTGAATTCAAGGGATTATCAGCAGGTGTGGATAGGGTTCATATCAAGCATATTGCCTATGCTGTATTAACTAAAGAAATCGAGATTCAAAAAGAAAATACGCCCCAGATTATTTTTCAGCTGACGTCTACAGAACAGACATTAATGGAAGTAACTATAAAGGGACGTCGGAATGGGGGAGATGATGATCCGAGCGCTAGGCGTTTAGAAAAGAATGCTTCACAAATTATGAATGTTGTTTCTGCACGTGCAATAGAAATCTCCCCGGATATTACCGTTGCAAATGTTGTACAGCGCGTTTCGGGTGTATCAATAGAAAGAAATTCGAATGGAGAGGGGCAATATGCTATCCTCAGGGGGATGGATAAACGGTACAACACCACTTTAGTGAATGGTGTAAAGGTTCCGAGTCCAGATAATAAATATCGTTATGTGCCCTTGGATTTATTTCCATCTGATATGCTGGAACGTTTAGAAGTATACAAATCGCTAACACCAAATATGGAAGCCGATGCAATAGGTGGGGTTGTCAATATGGTTATGAAATCGGCACCGACTAAATTATTCCTTCAAGCAAATTTGGCAACAGGCTACAGCCAGCGTTATTTTAATCGTGATTTTGGAAGTTTTTCGACAAATGGAACCTCGGCAAAATCTCCTTACGAACTGAATGGCAAGGGTTAAAATGCAACTGCTGCTGACTTTAATAGGGGAGCGTTAGCGTATACCTATAGTAAGCCGCTACCAGATCTTGTCGGCAATCTGACAATAGGTAATCGGTATTTGGCGGATAAATTGGGCGTTATTTTAGGGGCAAGTTATCAAAACTTACATCGAGGTAGCCGTTCTATTTTCTATAAATCTTCTGTTGTTGGCGTAAATCCCAACGCGGTGATTACTGAGCAGAGTGATCGTCAATATGACGAACAGCAACAACGCTTAGGTTTGCATAATAAGATCGATTATCGATTTAATCCAAGTCATCGTATTAGCTTTTATCAAATGTATGTGAGTTTAAATAACTTACAATTGCGTGATGCGGTTAATACGATATACAATGGCCAGTACGATCCCAGTATTGGTAAAGCCGAGCTGACTTATGTGACGAGAAGCCGAAAAACACAGCAAGAGATCTACAGTGGTACCTTACAGGGGGATCATCGATTTTTAGATAATCTGCTAAATGTCCGGTGGTCAGGGGTTCTTTCTTCTGCCCGCAACCAATTGCCACAAAATACGATGATCAGTTTGGATGGAGTAGAAGAAAATTTTCAACGTAAACGTACTTCTCTTGTCAACAAGTCTCCTGTAACCTACCGTTGGGAACGGAATACGGATAATGATCGAGCAGGCTATTGGGATGTGGCCTATAAGGTCCCAATGGAAAATAGTAAGTTGGAATTGTCCACCGGTGGTTTGTATCGGGATAAACAGCGTAGTAGCTTCTACAACAACTACAACTTATCACCCGCTTCGGCGGAGGAAGCAAAGTATAGCTATGGCGTGGATTTTCAGCGGTATACTGAGCTCAATCTGACCGTTACCGATCCTACGGGAGCTGTCGCAAATCCGTTAACGTATGATGCTGGAGAGAAGACTACAGCAGCGTATGGTATGTTTAATTATGAGAATGACAAATGGCAAATGATCGGTGGAGTTAGACTCGAACATACCAATCAGCATTATAAATTATTGTTTCCGGCTGGAGAAAAAAGGCCTACGGGATCACAAATTTATACTGAATGGCTGCCAAGTTTGACCATGAAATATCATTTGAACGGAAAACAGCAGCTTCATGCCGCATATTACCGTGCGTTAAACCGTCCAGGATTTTACGAGATTGTTCCGTCAAGTGTGGTTAATGAAGAGTTTCTAGAAAAAGGAAATCCTGATTTAAAACATGCCTTGGCGGATAACTTTGATTTAAGGTATGAAGTATTTCCAGAAGCTTCTTCTCAGTTTCTTGTAGGTATGTTTTACAAGCAAATCAAAAACCCAATTGAATATACCTTTCAACCGGATGAGATTCGTAAGCAAGATGTATACTACACACCTGGAAATTTCGGTCAGGCCAACAACTATGGTATTGAGGTTGATTATATCAAGTATATAAAGAAATTTGGTGTCAAGGCCAATTACACCTATACACATTCACGTATAACGACGGCAAAGATGTCGCGTCGAATCAATGAGACAACACAAGACCCTGAAGCGATTATCGTGGATCAAACGAGACCGTTATATGGGCAAGCTGCACATGTGGCTAATCTATCGCTACTTTACAAAGATGCTAATAATGGCTGGGAAGGACAGTTAGCTGGATCTTATACGGGTTCACGCATCAATACAGTGTCGCAATTTTTGAACGATGATTTGTGGCAAAAAGGATTTGTTCAGGTAGATGCTTCTATTGAAAAGAAATTTAAAGCTGGTTGGGCTGTTTTCGCCAAAGCCAACAACATCTTGAATACACCGATGGAATTGTATGTGAAAGGAACAAATCCTGAAAATGAGAAGATCGCTGAAAAGCTTATTGAAGGCGGAAATACATTGATTAGAAAGGATTTGTATGGACAGAACTATATCCTTGGTTTACGGTATTCGTTTAATAAATAATAGACCCGCGTAAAACAGGGCATGTTTTAATCTGAACATGTGCGACGTGCAATAACAACAGTTTGTTTCGGTGAAGCTTTCACTTTTTTGGAAAGCCCAATGTTTTGGATAAGTGAAATCTGCTTCATCATTAAAAATTAAATATATACAGATGAAAAATAAATGTATTTTATCGTTTCTAGCGTTTTTTATCGTGGTGCTAAGTGCCTGTGAAAAAGCAAATATTGATGTGGATACTTCTGATGCTGATGGAAGTGCTATTGGTGAGGTCTCCGGTGTGTGGAGCAAAGGGAGTGTGCAGCATATCAAGGGAGACATTATTATTCCCGAAGGCAAGAGCCTGACGATTGAGGAAGGTGTAACCGTATTGATGGATTCCGTTAATAAGCCTGAAATTGTTGTTTTGGGTAATTTGTATGCACTAGGTACAGCTGAAAATCCTGTCAAGTTTACGGTTGAGGAAGGCTATAAGACGAAGACGAATGAGTTTGGAAAGTTATGGGGAGGAATTTTAGCCGCTCCAAGCTGCCAGGAACTTGTTTTGGACAATACCGTTGTTGAGTATGGTGGTGCAATTACATCGGATGCGTCGACTTCTGTAAAAATGGGTTTATATAAAAAGGTGTCTGGAGAAGCTTTGCCAGCTTTGTGGTTTTCAAATCCAGACGGAAAGCTAGTGGTACAAAATAGTACCATAAGTCATTTTCAGGAAGACTGTACGTATATTGAAGGCGGGAAAATTATTTTTGCAAATAATCGTTTCTTTTCTAATGGGGTGACAGGTGGAGAAGCGATGAACTTCAAATCGGGAAGTCTTGCAGACGTCGCCTATAATCTGGTGTACAGTGTAAATACAAATGCATTAAAATTATCCAACTCGGGAGACCGTACGCCTCAGGCTTATGTGATTGTTTATAACAATACCATGCTCAATACCGGATGGCGAAGACCTACAGCAAAAGGAGGTTCTATATGGTTAGAAGCCTCTGTAAGAGCCGAAATTTATAATAATCTCTTTGCCAATACGCGATTTGGCGTGAAACGTGACCCTAAAAAACCAGAAGATAACCGTTCGATTTCCAGCAATAATTGGTATTATGGTTATAGTCAATTGACTGTAGATCAATTTCAGGTTGGTAAAAATGATATTGTAGCTGGGAGTAATGATGTGAGAGCCAAATTAGCCGGGGAAAACAACCCTAAATTTAGCTTTTATCCTTTAGAAACAGCGGTGGACAATTACCTATTTGATTCAACCTGGGATTTTCATCTCCAAGGGAATTCACCGGCATTAAAGGCAGGTATTTTAACTTTCAAACCTCATTTTGCGACTGGCCTGGTGATGGCAAACGGCCTAACATATCATTCTCCCCAACCGGCAGCATATGTTGGAGCATTTGGATCCAAATTCTAATTTATTTCATATCATGACACATTCAAAAACAATATTAACGTTAACCTTAGCAGCGTCAAGCTTCCTTCAAACGGCATGCAAAAATGCGCAAACAAATACTGTAAACGCAGTTAAACCCGTTATTGTAACTGATGCAGTACGTTATGACTCGGATGATCCTGCAATTTGGATCAATAAGAGCGATCCGAGTAAGAGTCTGGTCATCGCAACGGACAAAGATGCCAACGGCGCATTATTTGTGTACGATTTACAGGGCAAAACGGTCGAAGAAAAAGTGGTTTCAAACTTGAAACGACCTAATAATGTTGATGTGGCGTACGGTTTGGTATTGGGTGGCAAACCTATTGATATCGCTGTTACAACAGAGCGTATGACCCATAAATTGCGTGTCTTTTCACTACCCGATATGAAACCTATTGACCAAGGGGGATTAGATATGTTTGTTGGTGAAACCGGGCCTGAATTTAGAGATCTTATGGGGATTGCTTTATATACTTCTCCAAAAGGAGAGATTTATGCGATCGTGGGGCGGAAAAATGGACCAAAGGATGGTTATCTAGGGCAATATTTATTGGAGGATAACGGTTCTGGTAAACTCAGGGCTACCTTGGTTCGCAAGTTTGGTTCATTTAGTGGAAAGAAAGAGATTGAGGCGATAGCAGTGGACAACGAACTTGGGTATATTTACTATTCCGATGAACAAGTTGGGGTAAAACAATATTATGCGGATCCAGCAAAGGGAAACCAACAATTGGCATTATTCGCTACAGGAGGTTTTAAAGAAGATCATGAGGGTATTTCGATTTACAAACTAACCGATAGTACCGGCTATATTTTGGTGTCTGACCAAGGCGCAAATCGTTTTCAGGTTTTTAGCCGGGAAGGAACCAAAAGCAACCCATTCGAACATAGCTATTTGAAAACTGTGCCGGTCATGGCGACACAAAGTGACGGTTCAGAAACAACCTCTTTTAGGTTAAACGAAACCTTTAAACATGGCCTGTTTGTCGCGATGAGTGACGATAAAACATTTCATTATTACCGATGGGAAGATATCGCCGGAGCGGATTTGAAAAAGAAATAGTTACGGAATAAGTGGCTTTGCAACAGTTGTTATTTGATTTGCAGCTGTTGCTCTTTTTTGTTCGAAACGATCAGTGAACAGAAATTTGTATCTTTATTCTGTTTATGTATTTTGTTTCTTGTTTCTTCCAAATCATGAAATATTGTAAACCGTCATTTTGATATAGGTTTGGAAGTGGGGAGAATCGAATTTTTATTTAAAAGCTTTAGAAAATGAATACGGTTAAAATACTATTGGTTGAAGATCATATGGTCGTACGTAATGGTATTAAACTACTTTTGGAATCTCAGGGAGAATTTAAAGTAATAGGAGAAGCATCCGATGGCACGGAAGCATTGTCTCAGTTGGCGGACGGAGTAGTGCCAGATATTGTTTTGACGGATGTAAGCATGGAATTAATGGATGGGATGGAGCTGTTAAAGAATATTAGGCAAAAATATCCGTTTGTCAAAGTTGTGATATTGTCTATGCTCAGTCAAATTCGTTATGTTGTTGAGGGCTTCAAAAATGGATTGTCAGGATACTTGCTAAAAAATATCGATTATAATGAATTACTTTTTGGATTAAAGCATGTCGCCGAAGGTGGTCGGTATATAAGTGAAGAAATTAGCTTAGCTCTGCTTGAGCAAGTGTCTTCGGATCGACTGTATAATGATGATGGTGCTAATATCATCCTGGAGCTGGATCTAAATGAGCGAGAGCTAGAAGTGCTCGAATTGATTGCGGATGGTTTTACAAATCTAGAAATTGCCGATAAAATCTTTTTGAGTAAGCGTACTGTAGAAGGGTATCGTCAGAACTTGCTCGATAAAACAAAAGTGAAAAATACAGCAGAACTGGTGAAATATGCTTTTCAGCATGGTTTATTAAAAAAATCATAAATCATATTTTTCAAATGTATTTCAAAAGGGAACGTATGGGATTGTATTAATTTACTTTTAATGATTTCTTAAAACGATTGTAAATAAATACACATAGTCCAATAACAATAAAGGGTAGGCTAAGTATTTGGCCCATATTGATGAATAAGGAGTCTTCAAAATGTTCTTGATTTACTTTCAAAAATTCATCCAAAAACCGGAATGAAAACAGCAATATCAACAATAGGGAGAAATAGTTTCCGTCGTTAATTCGAAACTGTTTTTCTTTCCACAATCGATATAACACTATAAATAGCAAGAAACAGAACAATGCTTCATAAAGCTGCGCTGGGTGTCTAGGTATGGCATCAATATGGGTAAACACAAAAGCCCAAGGTAAGTCAGTGGCTTTCCCGATCATTTCGGAGTTAAATAAGTTACCGAGACGGATACAGGCTCCTGCTAAAGGCACAAGCAAAGCAATACGGTCTGCAACATGAAGAAATGGAAGTTGCTGTTTTTTTGCGAATAAATAGATTGCAATAACGATGCCTATACCTCCACCATGACTTGCTAGACCACCTTCCCATATCGCAAAAATTTTTAAGGGATTATTTAAGTAATAGCTCGGATCGTAAAAAATTACATGCCCCAGTCTAGCGCCAATAATGGTACCCAAGACAATGTACATGCTGAGCTGATCTAAAAATTCGATTGTACGGCCTTCATTTTTTAATATTGATCTTAATACCCTATAACATAAGATAATACCCAATAGCCAAAATATACCATACCAGCGAATTGGATGGTCAATAATTGGAATGACGAAGATCTCAGGATCTATCTTCCAAGTTATATCATTCAATGTGAGATTACTTACCATATGATGATTTATCGTGATGCTTTAGGGATAAGTGTGTGATAATGCTTTTTCGTTACACTTATCATAAAAAAAATAAATATAATTGTAAACAGATCGTTATATAAAGAATACTGATGACACAGAATTTGGAAAGATTTATTTTTTGTTTTCTATTGTTCCTATTGATGGTACAGTTGTTTTCCTGCCATCAAAATGGCTCCCAGACATCTAAAAATAATAAAGAACAGGAAGATAATTCACTTACTTTAACCTATCAGGATACGTTACTAAAATATCTCTCTTTACAGGATTTTAAGGATCAGACTATCATCACTAAGAAAGTAAATGAATTTGGGAAAGATCAGTATTTCAATAAATCTGGCTATAATTGGATTTTTTTTGCGTATAACTACCTTTTGCAAGACAAAATTGATTCTATTGAAATTGCATTGGATAACTTGGATGGGAAGGTGTCACCAGATTTGCGTGTTCTGAAAGATTATTTTAAAATTAGGGCTAATTTTAGTTTTAATGATGTGACCAATATTGGTACGATGGAAAAAATGATTGATGCTAAGGAATATGCATTAGAAAATAAAAGTAGGTTTAGCTTTCTTTTTTTCAATCTATTGGCCAACGCAAACTATCGTCGGGCAGATTATAGGCAAGCATTAAAAGATAATGAATCATGGTACTCTTATCACCCCAATAAATACGATCCACATGTTGCGCAAGCGTATCAGGAAATCAAATTTATGCAGTACATCGAATTACATGATGATAACAAATTAAAAGAAACATTGGATAGCTGTAAATATTACGCTAACAGGACGGCGGATTCAGCGATAATCATGCGTATGTATAATCTGCAGTCACAATATTTCTTTAGCATCGGTAATAATCGCAAAGCAGTTGAGGCATCCCAAAAGTATTTTAATTATTTATCTTTGAGCAAGATGCTCAATTCCTATGCTTATGCTAATTTGGCAAAAAATTTCTTAAATAATCGTCAAATTGATTCGGCCATATATTATTTTAATGCGGGATTACAGTTTATCCGAACGCATAAAAGCAAGCAAAATAAATTATTCTTTTATCAAAATTTGCAATTAGCCTATGCATTAAAAGGAGATTATGAGCGGGCTTATTTTACATTGGATTCTGCTTATCAAGATTACAAAAATAGTATAAAAAACATTGAAAATGATCGGATAAACGAGATTAATACGCGATATGAAACCGAGAAAAAAGACCAGGCTATAAAACTTCTGAAAACAACCAATGCTTTTAACTATCAGATTATGGTTCAACAGCGGTGGATATTTGTCATTTTATTTGCTCTTATCTTTAGCCTTGCATTTTTCATCTATTATCGAAATAAGCAGAAATTATTGACAAATATAAATCAGCGTATAATTGCAGAAAATAGACAATTGATTTTAGAACAAAAGACACGGCAAAATCAGTTAAATCCACATTTTATTTATAATGCAATTGCTAATTTGCAAGGTTTGATTAGTAGCGAGCAAAAATCAAAAGCAAATCAATACCTCCTTCTCTTATCCCGTCAAATTCGAGATATACTCGAATTAAATAGAGAAGAGTATATTTCTTTGGACCAAGAAATTAAATCATTAAAGAATTATATACTTTTACAGCAGATGCGTTATCAAGATCTATTTGATTTTGAAATCGAGAGCGGTAATATTGATGTCGATGATGTCATGATTCCACCCATGTTAGTACAGCCGTTTGTTGAAAACGCTATTGAACATGCTTTTAAAAATTTAGATTATCGTGGTTACTTACAGATTCTTTTCAGTC
This sequence comes from Sphingobacterium sp. UBA3549, assembly GCF_002376635.1. Classification (NCBI taxonomy): domain Bacteria; kingdom Pseudomonadati; phylum Bacteroidota; class Sphingobacteriia; order Sphingobacteriales; family Sphingobacteriaceae; genus Sphingobacterium; species Sphingobacterium sp. UBA3549. Next base: position 80,366 of record NZ_DFOE01000005.1, read on the forward strand.
AGACGTCAGATCAATTGCATATTGTTGTCAGTGATAACGGCAGGGGAGTGCAGTCTGATAAGATAAATACTGGGCATAAGACTTCTTTATCACAGATTATCACTAAAGAGCGTCTTGAGCTTATGTTTAATGATCCGATGCAAAAAGCAACGATTGAAATAAAACCCAATTATAGGGAAGATAATAGCGGATATTGTGTAGAAATCCATATCCCACTTGTTTTTACATTTTAATTAAATACGTGAAATGATGAAAGTTTATATTCTTGAAGATGAGCATAATATCTATTTGTATATTAAGTCTTTATTAGATGCGATACCCTATGTTCAAATAGTAGGGTATAGTCCATCCATTGCTCAGGCAGAGCGCGAATTGCCCATATCCAATCCGGATCTTATTTTAGCTGATATTCAATTAAAAGACGGATCAAGTCTATCCTTTCTTTCAGAGCTGAAATTGGACATTAATACCATTTTTATAACGGCTTTTAACCAGTATGCCATAGAAGCACTCAACATAGGTGCAATTGCGTATTTATTAAAGCCTCTTGTTCCGGAGCAATTTATCGAAGCAATTGAAAAATGTTATAAGAAAAATACAGAATTTAGATTCAACAGTATGCAGTTAAGCATGGCTGAAAACTATCTAAAGTCTCCTAACAGACCTCGGAAAATAGCGTTGCGTACATTTGAATATACCCAGATCGTCAATATTGATGATATTCTATATTGCCATGGCGACAAAGGTTATACCACATTCTATATCAAAGACAACAAACCTATGATGGTTTCAAAAGTCCTCAAACATTTTGAAACCATGCTTCCAGAATCAGATTTTATCCGTTGTCATCAATCTTATTTAGTAAATGCAAACTATATAAAAAAGTATTATAAAGATGGGCAGATTGAAATGTCTGATGGTAAAATGATCCCCGTTGCGACAAGAAAAAAAGATGTTATCCAACAATTCCTGAATGAAATATAAGCCCTAAACCAGCACATACCTTTTACATCAGCTTTATTACTAAAAAATGTAGCAGTATTCTTTATTGCTAAAATATTTAGTATTATATTTGTTTGTTATTAAATAGGAGGGGCTATGATGTTAGAAGATAAACAGGCTTTGATCAGCAAGCTTAAAAGGGATCTGCTTGCCTGGCAGGGGGTACCTGAAAGGTCAAGTGATGAAATTGCTATGGATTTGGGACCTTTGGAAAAAGCTTTTCCAAATGGTACTTTTCCCAAAGGTGTAATACATGAATTTGTTAGTTTTAGCCGTATGGATAGTGCTGCATCCTGTGGATTTATCGTTGGTATCCTTGGAAAACTGATGCAAAATGCCGGGATTTGTATTTGGATAAGCTCGGTACAAACCGTATTTCCGTCTGCAATCAGCACATTTGGGGCCGACCCTGCATCGATTATTTTTGTTTCCATGAAGCAGCAAAAAGATGTTTTATGGGCGATGGAAGAAGCGTTGAAATGTCCTGGTATAACAGCAGTATTAGCCGAAATACACCAACTGGATTTTGTTCAGTCAAGGCGGCTTCAACTTGCTGTAGAAAAAAGTAAAGTTACGGGTTTTATCCTCCAACATAATCCAAAGCTATTGTTGGCCACCACTTGTGCCGCACGTTGGAAAGTCACTTCTTTGCCTAGTCAATCGGAGGAAGGGTTACCCGGTATTGGCAACCCCTGTTGGAATGTCGAGCTGCTTAAAGTAAGAAATGGTACAGCAGCCAAAGGAAAAATAGTTTGGACTCCGAAGGGCTTTAAAATATTCTCCAACAAGGATGTCGAGTCAAAAAATTGGAACTATAATTATCAAAATCTTGGTTAGTCATGAAAAAAAGATTTGCGTCATTATGGTTTCGTTACTTAAAAACAGATTGGTTTACTGTGTGTAAACCACATTTGCAAGATATTCCCTTTGTTTTGTCGATCGTAGTTCAAGGAAAACTGATCGTTAGTGCGCATAATTTACTAGCAGAGCAAGCGGGCGTATATTCGGGTATGGCCATAGCGGATGCGCGGGCATTTATTCCATCACTTAAAATTATCCATGAACAAGCAGGACTGTCTGATAAATTACTCCATTTTATAGCTGGTTGGTGCATAAGGTATACACCGCAGGTTTCGATAGATGAACCCGATGGGATTATGTTAGATATCAGTGGTTGTGCCCATCTTTGGGGCGGAGAATTTGCTTATTTAACACATATTGCCTCTACATTTAAATACCATGGTTATACTGTCCGCATAGGTATTGCTGATACCATTGGTGCCGCCTGGGCGATAGCGCATTTTGGATCTGATGATAGTATTATAAAAGAACAGGGCCAATTGGAGGCTCTTCTGCCTTTACATCCAGCAGCATTACGGTTGGAAGATATTCAATTGAAGAGGTTGCAAGCGCTTGGATTACAGTCTATAGGGAGTTTTGCTCACATGCCCCGGGCAGTTTTGCGCAGGAGATTTGGCGCTAGTTTGCTGCTTCGACTAGATCAGGCCATGGGATTAGAGAACGAATTTATTATTCCTATAAAGTCTATTTTACCATATGAAGAGCGTTTACCTTGTCTTGAGCCAATATGTACACCAAATGGTATTGCATTGGCTTTAGAAGATTTAATAAATAAGTTGTGCAAACGATTGTCGGGTGAAGGTAAAGGATTACGGGCAGCCGAATTGGACTGTCATCGGGTAGATGGAAAAATAGAGACAATTACTATTGAAACAAGTCGTGCTACAGCTCAGGTAAAACATATTCTTCAGTTATTTGAAATAAAAATTCCACAAATTGAACCCGCATTGGGCATTGAATTATTTACGCTGGGTGCATCCAAAGTAGAGGCAGCAGATCCTGTTCAGGAAAATCTTTGGGACAATCGAATTGGACTCAAAAGTCCATTGGTTACCGAACTTTTAGATCGTTTAAAAAGCAGAGATTCCAGTTGTGAAATACTACGGTATGTTCCATCTGCACACTATTGGCCTGAACGATCCATGAAAATAGCTGCTTCTATGGATGAGGTCGTAACTGCTGAATGGCAAACCGAGCGTCCACGTCCGACACGACTATTAAAGGTTCCCGAGCGTATTATAGTCACAGCACCTATACCCGATTATCCTCCCTTACTGTTCCGCTATAAGGGAGATACCTATAATATCAGAAAAGCAGATGGTCCCGAACGTATTGAGCGTGAATGGTGGATTGATCCAGGTGAACATCGGGATTACTATGCCGTGGAAGATCTACAAGGCCGGCGGTTTTGGCTGTATCGATCTGGACATTACGGCGGACAGGCAGATGAATGGTTTTTACATGGCTTTTTTGCATAAAGATGAATTATTGTGAATTACAGATAACAAGTAATTTCAGTTTTCTCGAAGGTGCCTCACACCCCGAAGAATTGATTGAACAAGCGGCTCAATTGGGCTATCATGCTGTAGCAGTAACTGACCGTAATAGCCTTGCTGGTATTGTTCGTGCACATATAGCGGCCAAAAAAGCCGGTATACGACTTATTCCTGCCTGTCGCTTGGACTTACAAGATGGCCCTAGCTTACTGGCATACCCGACAGATAAAGAGGCTTATGGTCGACTTTCAACATTATTAACTGTTGGGAACTTAAGGACTGAAAAAGGCAGATGTGCGTTGTATAAAAAAGATGTGTTTCAATATGCTGAGGGAATTATGTTTATTATTTGTCCACCTGAAAAATTGGTGGCTGGTTTTGAGCTAGATCCTTTTTTTATTGAATTTGTACAGCAATGTCAACAGTTCCTCCAGGGCTTTCTTAGTCTAGGTATTAAAAAACTCTATCGTGGAGATGATTCAAAACTATTGTTTAGAATAAATCAACTGGGTAAACAATGCGATATTCCACTTGTTGTTGTCGGCGATGTATATTATCATATACCCGAAAGACGTGAATTGCAGGATATTTTAACATGTATCCGTCAAAAATGTACGATACAAACTGCTGGGTTTAATTTGCATCCCAATGCGGAGCGCTATCTAAAGTCAATCACTGAAGTTGAACGCTTGTTTAGGGGGTATCCAGAGGCTATCGAACAGAGTGTAAAAATTGCCAATGCTTGTCATTTTTCCTTAGATGATTTGAAATATGTATATCCAGATGAGTTATCTTCTAATGGGCGAACGACGCAGGAGGAATTAACCTATCTAACTTGGGAAGGAGCCAAGAAAAAATTTGACGGTGATATCCCCGATAGCATTCGGGAAACGATTCAAATGGAACTTGATTTTATCGAGCGTAAAAATTATGCTTCTTATTTTTTGACGGTATATGATTATGTTCGATTTGCCAAAGAAAAAGGAATTTTATGTCAGGGGCGAGGTTCAGCGGCAAATTCTACGGTTTGTTACTGTTTAGGAATTACCTCGGTAGATCCCTCTAAATATAGGCTTCTTTTTGCACGATTCATGTCCGATGCGCGCGATGAACCACCAGATATAGATGTCGACTTTGAGCATGAGCGTCGTGAGGAAGTAATCCAATATATTTATGAGAAATATGGACGCAATCGAGCTGCCATTGTGGCTACAGTCACACAAGTACGTTCAAAAGGAGCTATACGTGATGTTGGTAAGGCCATGGGACTATCTTTAGATGCTGTAGGGCGCTTAGCAGGCATAGTAAGTAGTCATTGGGATGATGTTATCAATTTGGAGCGTTTGGTTGAACAGGGCTTTAATCCCGATGACCAGCATCTGAGAAAAGTGCTGGAGTTGACGCATCAATATATTGGATTTCCGAGGCAATTGGGCCAGCATACTGGTGGGTTTGTAATTACACAAGGTAATTTACATGAACTCTGTCCTTTAATAAATGCTCGAATGGATAATCGAACCAATCTCGAATGGAATAAAGATGATCTGGAAGCTCTCGGTTTTCTGAAAGTAGATGTACTGACTTTGGGAATGTTGACCTGTATCCGTAAGGCTTTTGAACTCGCAAAAAAACATTACGGAAAAGAGCTTACACTCGCCGATATTGGGGCAAATGACGATGAAGCAGTTTACGATATGATCTGCCATGCGGATACCTTAGGTGTATTTCAGATCGAAAGCCGAGCCCAGATGTCGATGTTACCACGATTAAAACCACGAAAATTTTATGATTTGGTCATTGAAGTGGCTATAGTACGCCCGGGACCTATACAAGGGGATATGGTGCATCCCTATTTACGTCGTCGAAATAAAGAAGAAAATGTTGATTATCCTAGTCAAGAGATCGAAGCTATTCTTAAAAAAACCTTAGGAGTTCCTCTTTTTCAGGAGCAGGCCATGGAAATTGCTATCGTTGCAGCGGGATTTACACCTGCAGAAGCCGACGAGTTGAGGCGTAGTATGGCAACATTCAAATCTAAAGGGCAGGTATCTTCTTTTCACAAAAAAATGGTCGATGGCATGGTCAAAAAAAACTATTCAGAAGAATTTGCCAATCGAGTCTTTAAGCAACTGGAAGGATTCGGTAGTTATGGTTTTCCAGAGAGCCATGCCGCATCTTTTGCATTACTGGTATATGTGTCCTCATGGCTTAAGTATTATTATCCCGATATTTTTGCTGCATCCTTATTGAATAGTCAGCCGATGGGCTTTTATCAGCCCGCTCAAATTGTTATTGATGCACAGAAACATGGTGTAATGGTACATCCTATTGATGTAAATTATTCAACCTGGGACAATACTTTAAAGGGTGAGATGGGTAAACCGCATGCCCTTCAATTGGGGTTACGCCAAATCAAAGGATTTTCCATGGAAGAGGCTGTTGTGCTAATTACTGGTCGGCACAACGGATTTTCATCCATTATAGGAATGATGGACGTCGGATTATCGCTTGCGACCTTAGAAAAGTTAGCGCATGCAGATGCGTTTAGGTCGCTGCATATGGACCGCCGGCAAGCACTTTGGGAGATTACAGCATTAGGTGATCGGCCAATTGAATTATTTAAAGGGCAAGCTTCTGAAAGTATAACCGAGGGACAGATCCAGTTACCATTGCTTACGGAAAGTCAGCATGTAGTTGCAGACTATGCAAAAACATCGCTATCCATTAAAGCACATCCGGTGAGCTTCTTGCGTGGAAAGCTAGATCTTCTCCATGTAGTGCCGACAGCAAAATTGGGAGGGATAAAAAATGATATGCCGATAAAGATATGTGGATTAATTACCGTTCGGCAACGCCCAGGAACCTCTAAAGGTGTTTTATTTATCACTATTGAAGATGATACAGGTTTTGCAAATATTGTGGTTTGGAGTACTGTGTTTGAAAAATATCGGAAAGAGATCCTTCGGGCAAAGCTCCTTATGATCGCTGGTAAAATTCAAGCTGAAGGAGAAGTTATTCATGTCATTGCTCAGCGCTGCTTTGATATGTCTGGATTGTTAAAGGATCTAACAGCAGAAAATGATAATGCTGCAGGCGTTTTTCATAAAGGAAGAAATTTTCATTGATCTCTCCCTTATTAATCTCATTTTTGAAGTAAATGCATTTACTCCGCGTAGGTAGCAAGCATTCTAATCTATAGGAAATTAAAAGATATGATCAAAAATATTCTCGTAAATACGATTGAAATTGATAAAGCCACTATTCGGGAATTCATTAAACAGGGCGATGTAAATAGTGCTATTGATCTGATTGCCATACAAGCGAATGTAACGTATAAAACTGCCCGTGATATTGTAGAGATGTTTAAAGAAGACCAGATTGATCTTTTTGATGGTAAAGACCTATTTCTGGTGGATTACGATCTAGTAGCTCATAGCAATGATATTAAAACTGCAAATCCCAAGGCATCTTCTTTTTTGGAAGTTGAAACAAATGAGAGTGGCCGAACCAGTATTTGGAAGTCATTTTTAATATTTTCTGTCCTTGCCCTATTGGCTTTTGTTATCTTAAATTACGTTGTGGGTTTTAACCAAATAGGGCACCATATTTCAGAATTTACGCAGTTATTTGATAAAAGTGCCGGCTCATCTGCCATTGATGCTGATACATCCAAACAAAAAGTTTTACGAGCGGGTGGTGTCACTCGGGTTGCAGATGTGGAAGACTTATATCCCGTCGATACCAACCTTCTGCCCTTTGACTTGAGGGCCGCAGAAATAGAGCGAATAAATCGTGCTCAGTTGGATCAATTGAGACCGGCGAAGCATTCACCAACGGATGAAAATGCGCAACGTGCTTTAATTCAACTTACAAATGGGCATTTGACAGACGTTATTGGTCAGCAAAAATTAACTGTAAAAATAGGAACGTGTTATGAAAATTCGACCAGGAAAGATAAGCAAGCTTGCGTGAGTTGTATGATATTACTTTATAATAGGGAAAAGAAAAACTGGCAAGAAGCTCCCAATGGTGAAAATTTTCTGCGTAATGCCTATGATTTTTATTTGCCCAGCGGTTCTGGTCAATGGGAAGCGAGCCCGCTGAGCATGTCCATTCCCTATGATTATGCTTTGGTAAACAAATATAAGGCAATGGAGTAACTACTTTAATTTTCTGCAAGATATGGTAAGTATAATGCTGAACTAAACTATGTTCTATTTTACTTTTTAGAAGGTAAACATGCTACTGCACACACGACACTCAACAGCAATATGACCGATATTGACATTGAGTAGCCATAGGATGAGGAGATATGCTGCCAACCAAAAAAATTGCTTTCTTTTTGATGGAGAAATACACCAACAATACAAGCAATGCCTAGGCAGATCGATAATTGTTGTATGGTAAGATAAACGGCAGTGGCGTCAGCAATTAATCTCTCATTGAGATCTTTTAAAGCAAGTGTCATTAATGCGGGCAATACACTGCCACAGCCAATACCATAAAAAAAGAAGAGTGCATGTAATTGATCATGATCTAAAAACTGTGTATTGAAAATAAAAAGATGAGACAACAAGCCCAAAATCATAATTCCTAATCCATTAAGTATAACTATTTTTCCATAACGCTGTATTAATCTACTTACAATAACGCTAGCGAGTACATAACCCATGCCTTGGTAAATAAAGGCAATTCCAGTCATTGTAGACGTATAATTTTTTTGATTTTGAAGGTAATTGGAATTAATGATAAAGTAGGCATCCTGAACCATATAATAAGCTAATGCAGCGAGAAGCCCTATGTTGAAAATCCGATTGTTGAATAGGAAGAAATTTAGTAGGGTAGGATAACCTTTTTGTTGTAGTTTTCGTTGCTTTTTTAGAAACAATAAAACGAAAAAAAGTGTTCCTCCCAACAGGAATTGTGACCACAACGGCCATTTCAACTCCGGACCCATGATTAATGGAAAAATTATCCCCATCAAAAGTGCAAACAATGTGAGCATTGGCATAAAAGAGATCGAAGACTTTACACTGGAATCATCTTTAGGCGTATACCGATATATAGCAAAGAAGGCAAGAAATCCAATAGGTACATTGATTAAAAAGATAAGGCGCCAGCTTTCGTTTATCCAGGTTTGATCCGGGAGTATTCCACCCAATAACTGACCTATCACCGAAGCAATACCTGCTATACTTCCATAGATGCCCAATGCCATGGATCTCTTTTCTGGATTTTCAAATAGTAAAGTGATCAGTGCAATACCCTGTGGAACCATCAATCCAGCACTAATTCCCTGGGCCAGCCTTCCGAGCAATAAGGCGTAGAGATTGCTTGAAACACCACATAAAAAAGAAGCGAGGGTAAAACCAGCCATTCCAACTAAATATAACTTTTTCTTTCCATAACGATTGCCGGCATTGCCGGCATAAATCAAAATACTTGCGTAACCAACAATATAAAGTACAATAATCCATTGCGTATCACTATTACTTAAGTGTAGCGCATGTTGAATGTTCGGAAGGGAAACATTCAAAATAAAAAGGTCGATGACGAAAAGAAATACAGCAGTTGAAAGAAACAAAATATGAAGTAGATCTTTAATTTGAAAGCTCATATAGAAAGTTTTTAATATTTTTACGGCTAAAAATAGTTTGGATATTTTTTTAAGTCAAGTAGTTACAAATTATGTACTTGGTATGTTTTTATGAACTAATGGTTAGTATCAGGTGATTATGAATGAAAAAAAAAGTGAAAATTTTGGCGCTTGTTGTGATGTCAATGGAATTTTTAAGATAATAGGTGGAAAATGGAAGGTATTGCTCATTAAAGCTATAGCGAAACAATGTCCCAAAAGATTTGGTGAGCTTAGGCGTGAAATGGAAGATTTGGCGCAAACGACATTGACTGTTCAGCTGCGCGAGCTCGAACGTGACGGAATTTTATGTAGACAGATTTATGCCGAATCTCCGCCACGGGTAGAATACAAACTCAGCGAGTTGGGAAAAACTTTATTGCCGGTCATCGAACGTCTTGATGAGTGGTGGGCAAGTTACCAGGGCGAAAGGGGATAGATGGAAAACGAATACAATAATCGAATTAATTCCAACTGCCTTTTTGAGCACGTATATACCGGAATGATTTGAAATGCTTACGACGTCTTGCTTATAGCAAGACGTCTTCATCAGTGGTTCCTTTAGATAATAAGTCGGAAATACTCCGCAGTGTTCTTTGAGAAATTTCTGTTAACGCTTCAGTGGTGAAGAAAGCCTGATGTGCGGTTACCAAAACATTAGGATAACTCATTAATAGTTGTATGGTCTCATCTTCAATAATTGTCGTTGATAAATCTTTAAAAAACAATTTTTCCTCCTGTTCATACACATCAATACCCAGTAGTCCAATCTTACGCTCTTTAAGCGCTTTGAGAACATCATTGGTATTAATTAAGTTACCTCTACTTGTATTAATAATTGTAACGCCATACTTCATCTTATCCAATGATTCCTTATTAATCAGATAGTGGTTGTCGGGAGTGAGCGGACAATGAAGAGAAATGATGTCTGATTCCTTAAAGACCTCATCCAACGATTTATAATCGACGCCTTTTGCTGCAAGCTCAGGATCTGGATATAAATCATAGGCAATTACATTCGCGCCAAACCCTAAGGCGATTTTGATAAAAGCCTTTCCAATTTTTCCAGTGCCAATTACCCCAATTTTTTTCTGATAAAGATTGAAGCCCAAAAGTCCATGCAATGCGAAATTTTGCTCCCTAACCCGATTATAAGCTTTATGCGTTTTACGATTTAATGTCAATAACATGGCCATTGTATGTTCAGCAACTGCTTCGGGAGAATAAGCAGGAACTCGACACACTTTTATTCCAAACTCCCGTGCCGCCTCTAAATCAACATTATTAAAGCCCGCACAGCGCAAGGCTATCAACTCAACGCTTTTTTCAGCAAGTACTTCGATAACTTGTCGGTTTAGTTTATCATTGACAAATGCACAGATTACCTTCTCGTCTTCAATAGCATTCACAATGTGTGGCCCTAGATGCGTTTCATAAAAATTAAATTGAAAGCCATAGGTACTGTTTTCCTTTTCAAAGAATAACTTGTCATATGGTTTTGTGGAAAAGAAGGCGATTTTCATAAATTGTTTGCTGCGTATTAGTATACTATAAATATACAGTATAAATTAGTTAATTGGGGGATATACCAGCGGTTTAATTTACTCCATTCACATTAAACTATTGCACTTAGCGTGTTAAGACTATTAAATAATAAGTTGAACAATATCTTGGTGAATACTTGAAATCAACATGCTAAAGCATGCTATGAATTGAAATCAATGCTAATTAATTTTTGCAGTCTTGTAGTTGTGCGTCTACAACGACTTTTGTTTTTTTTTCTAAACTTTGTCGTACTATGAAGTACTAAAATTAAAGCCCCTATGAAGAACGAAAAGAAGAGAATGACGATAATAGTATTTTAGAAGGATTTAAGGTAGGCACCAATGATTATATTAAAAAACCTATTTCTCCGTATGAGCTGATATCGCGTATACGGTTAAGGATAGGTCATGCTGAATCAACGGTTGTGAGCTATTTTGCTCGTATCTATCCGTAGGATAAATTTTTATATGATGTGGAAGTGTATGTTAGGTCTATTGTCATTGGTAACGATAGTGCAAGCACAAGAGCGAATTACATTAGTTGAGTATGGGAAAACAGATTATATCATTCAAGCGGATATAGACAATCCTGTTTCAATGCAAGCCGCTGGTGTTATCAAATCTTACACAAAAGAAAGTACGGGTGCAGACTATGCTATACAAGCTAAAGTTGATGTTTCGGATGCTATTATCCTAGAAAGCCTACCCATAACGGAATCCTTTCCTGAGGATAGTTATTCTATTGATGTTGTGGGAAAGACGATTTGGATTAAGGGGAGTGGCAAAGGAGTGCTATTTGCGGCATACCGTTATGTAAGGGATATCATTGGCGGAAGAAAATGGTATGCAGGTCATGAAAACACCTATATTCCTAAGTCTACTAGTTTATATGTAGCTGCAGATCTAAAAATTTTTTCAAAACCAAGTTTTCAGTATAGAGAGGTCTACTTCCCTGTAGAACTGGATCAGGAATACATGGATTGGTATGGGCTACATTATTTGGAAGACAAATGGGGGGATTGGGGACACACGGCCAGTAAAATATTGCCACCATCGATTTATTTTAAAAGTCATCCCGAGTATTATTCTCTATTTGATGGGAAGCGCCAGCCGGCTCAGCTTTGCCTCTCTAATGAAGATGTCTTTACACATACCGTTGTTTACTTTAAGCGCAGGATGGTTGAAAATCCGAAGGCTATTTATTGGTCTATTGCGGCTAATGATGATAGGGGAAGCTGTACGTGCGATCGTTGTCAGGCTATAGATAAGCGCGAAGGGGGACCGCAAGGCTCATTGATACACTTTGTAAACCGGGTAGCCGCAATTTTTCCAGATAAGAAATTCACGACATTGGCTTATCTTGAAACGGCCAATGCACCTGCACATTTATGTGTTGCAGATAATGTGTCAGTTATACTAAGTAATATTGATGCTTTCCGGAAAAATGATATCACTGTTGAATCCTCGGCTGCAACTTTCAGAAGGCAATTGAGCGCTTGGAAATCCAAAGCTAAACATGTCTTTGTATGGGATTATTTGACCCAGTTTACCAATTATCTTGCACCATTTCCAATTCAAGGAACGATGCAGAAAAGTCTACATTATTTGAAAACACAAGGGGTAGAAGGCATCTTTTTACAGGGCGGTGGAGGGACTTATAGTGATATGGCGGAGCTAAATGCCTATGTTTTGGCCAATCTTGCCTGGGATACGAACGTTCGCTCAGAAGATCAATTGATGAATGAATTTATCGAGGGCTATTACGGTAAGGCCGGGCCTTTTGTGAAAGCATACCTTAAACAGCGAAGAGGTCGTTTGCCTGGGCCGTCCTCTGCTCTGTCGATTTATGGAAATCCAATTGATAATAGAATTGATTTTTTAAGTCCAGAGGCCATGGATCAATATAGGATGTTATTAGAAAAGGCAGAAGCTACCAGTAAGGATAATCCCTTATTGGCATCACGCGTTAGACGTATCCAATTGGGGCTGGATTATACCTATTTGCAGCAAGCAAGATTTTACGGCTCCCATGATCGTGGTATATTTGTGCGGGATGGTAATCGATGGGTAGCGAAACCAAGTGTAGCGCGCAGGGTCGCTCAATTCGTTGAAGATGCCAAAAGGCTAGGGGTAATAGAACTCGCCGAAGCTGGAGCATCGCCTGATAGTTATTCAAAAGAATGGACTGACATCTTCAATACCGGAGTTAGAATAAATAAAGCTTCAGAAGCAAGTATTACATCGAAAAATCCATTTGAACCATCATCCCCAGCAAATGGGTTAAAGACATTAACGGATAGCGTTCCGGGCTATTTGGATTATAGTTACAATTGGCTATTGTGGAATGGTAAGCCAATGGATATTACTTTCCACTTTAAACAACCAACACAAATAGATACAATCGAACTCAATTTTCTGAAAGATGCCCGGCATTGGATATTTCCACCAAACGAATTACATATTTCTGTCGCTATAAATGGGAAAGATTTTCGAGAAGTATCCGTTCAGAAGCATGCATCCATGAAAGAAGATTATAAGGTGGATAAAGTCCGATATCAAACATCAATAAATAGCAAGGTTACTGCTATTCATATTTATGCTGTCCCATTTAGAAAATTACCGCTATGGCGTAATCATCCCACAAAGCATCCACTGATGGCGTGTGATGAAATTTGGTTATACTGATCGGTTGAAATACTTTATTTAATTTCCAATAGTTGTAGATATTGTTCTACAATAAATATTTTGCGACTTTAACTTTATATGGATAGTGGTTAAATTAGAGTTAACTAAGTTGTAAATAGAATGCTATGGAAATTAAAACATCTTCAAAATTTTTCGCTGAACTAATTGGGACATTTGGTTTAGTGCTTTTTGGTTGCGGTGCCGCAGCGATTGCAGGAGCCAATACCACGGGGGGGCTCTCTGGTCTTGGTCTGTTGGGCATCTCCGTGGCTTTCGGTCTTTCGGTAGTCGTTTTTGCTTATGCGATTGGAGGGCTATCGGGATGCCACATCAATCCAGCCGTGACTGTTGGTGTGTTATTGGCAGGACGTCTGTCTGCCAAACATGCGGTTGTGTATATTGTTGCTCAATTTAGTGGTGCGCTTTTGGCCGCTTTGGTTTTGCAACAGATTTTATTGGGGCAGTTGGCTGGATTTACAGCAGGTGAATGGGCCTTTGGCTCCAATGGCTGGGGGAAGGGGTATCAAAATGAATATGGTACACCTTCAGCCTTTCTAATTGAATCCGTGTTAACCTTTCTCTTTGTATTTGTTATATTGGTAACGACATCGAAATTTGGCAACAGCACCATGGCTGGACTTGCCATCGGTTTTACACTTTTATTAATTCACTTAGTTGCTATTCCAGTGACGGGAACATCCGTTAACCCAGCCCGTTCGTTTGGTCCAGCTGTTTTAGCTGGAGGGCAAGCATTGTCTCAACTATGGCTGTTTATTGTTGCACCACTCGTAGGGGCCATCGCTGCAGCTGCAGTATGGCGAGTTTTGGAGCCCAAAGATTAGTTTATTCCGCTTTCATTTAACGAGTTTTATAGGCAGGCATCTACGTATTAAACTCGTTAAATGAAAGTAGAACGTTGCTGGCAATAAACCTATCTGAAATTCGATAGGTCAGTAATAAAGTTCACCACCTGTTCCTCTTCGGTAGCCCAAGAGGTAATTAGGCGAATAGCAGCATTATCATGATCTATTTCTTTCCAAATGTAAAACTGATATTTTTGACTCAATACCTGAATGAGAGACTTTGGTAAAATAGGGAATAGCTGGTTTGTAGTGGAATCAGTTAAAAACGAGTAGCCCTTTTCTTTAATTGCTTTGGTGATTTGCATCGCATATGAATTTGCTTTTTGCGCTAGTTGAAAATACAAATTATCTTTAAACAATTCGAGAAACTGAACGGATAACACACGACCTTTGGCTAGTAAAGCACCTTTTTGTTTGATCGCATAATCGAAATCCATCGCCAATTCGGACTTATTGAAAATGACAGCCTCTCCTAAAAGCGCACCGTTTTTTGTACCTCCAATATAGAATACATCACAATATTTTCCAAGATCTGATAGCGCTAAATCATTGTTTTCCGCTGTCAATGCATGTCCTAAACGGGCACCATCCAGATAGAGTAGCAAGTGATGTTGCTGACAACATCCGAATAACGCCTGTAGTTCTACCAAGGTATAAATTGTCCCAATTTCTGTAGAATTTGAAATATAAACTATTCGTGGTTTTACCACGTGTGGCGCTAAAGCATGCTCTTTCAATGTTCTTATGATATCGTCAGGAGTTAATTTTCCATTTATAGTTTCTATGGCAATAACTTTATGCCCAGTTGCTTCAATAGCACCAGTTTCATTGGCAGATATATGTCCAGTCTTTGCACTAATGACGGCTTCATGAACGCGTAAGAGAAACGATAGTACCAATAGATTGGTCTGTGTCCCTCCAGATAAAAAATAAACGGAGGCTAGTTCATTAGCTATCTTTCTCTTTAAAATGGCTTTTGCTTCTTTAGCATATTCATCCTCTCCATACCCAGGTTGCTGTATGAGATTTGTTTCAATAAGTTTATCTAAGATGCGGGGATGCGCCCCTTCTGAATAATCGTTTTTAAAACTATACATAGATTTATTTTTTAGTTGACCTGCTCTTAACTATTTTGTTCTAACTGTTACTAGCATTAGCAATGAATTTTGACCGAATCAAATGTATAAATACATTACCGTTTTTTTATAATCTTAACCTTGAAAAAGATTTCTTTTTGAACCACTATAGCTGCATTTTTGAAAACGAATGACTAAATTGGCTAGCGATTGTAAATCACTTGTTTATCTATATTAAATTATGAAAAGAGTTGTATTTGTTGGAAGTATCTTGCTGGCATTTGGAATGGGCTATGCTTTCAATACCGTTAAGCATTTAAACCAGTCTGCCGAACTTAAAAGAGTAACTGGTATAGGTGGATTTTTCTTTAAGAGTAAAGATCCAAAAAAACTGAGAGCATGGTACGCGCAACATTTAGGTATCACTACCAATTCCTATGGCGGTGTATTTGAATGGTATCAAGGAGCAGATAGTACAAAAAAAGCATTTACTCAATGGAGTCCTTTTAAGGAAAGCACAGCCTATTTTGACCCTTCGGAAAAGGATTTTATGATTAATTACCGCGTGGAAGATATTGAACTTTTAGTCGAAGAATTGAAGAAGGAGGGGGTTACCGTTCTTGATAATATCGAAGCATTTGACTATGGCAAATTTGTTCATATCATGGACATTGAAGGAAACAAAATAGAGCTTTGGCAACCGAATGATATGGTTTACGAAAAGATGGGAATTGATATGGGAGTCACAACTATAAAATAAGCTATTTTAGTCACGTACAGTAAGAACCGATTTTAACATGAGATGCCTAACGCAATCGAGAGACGTAGCTGCGATAGTCCCCAAACAATAAGCGACTAGATCTGACCATACGAATCCCTGGCCAAATGCAAGACGTAACAGCACATTGGTTCTTATCCATAAAAAGAACGGAGATTGTATGAGTTGTAAAAATTCGATCGTAAAACAGAATAAGACAGTGATGATGCTGGAAAAGAGTATTGATTTTTTAATAAATATAAAGCGTGATAGCCAGTATACCATCACAGCATAGAGGACATCACCGCATATCGGTGGTATTACCACTATTTTTCGGGACAACAGACCGAGAATGATAGTTGCTATGGCTAGAACAAGGTACTGAATATTTGTAATTTTTTTCATCACGATAATAGGGGCCTAGTTTATTGCCTTAAATAGGAGACCGTTGGAACAGCATTCCCGAAAATCTTCTTGTTTCCTTTTGTCACTACAAATTCACCATGTAATGCTATCGTACTGGCAATTGAAAAAATCACATTGGTGTCGGTTTGAGGATGTATTGTAGCGAGTAGTTGTTTGTTTTGATCAAATATCTGAAGCTGGTTGACCAGCTTCTGGTTGATTTCCATGGAATGTATTGTCGCTAGTGGAATAGTTTTGGGAATTTTTTTCGAGCTCTGAATGGATAAATTCTTACTGTCGACCTGTATATCGATTTTAGGATTAATGAATTGCAGGAGGATAATAAGTGGTCCAATTACAACTACCGTGACCAATATGCCTAAACCTTTCGCGGAACCGAAATTATTTGCCGCATCGGCAAGCCCATTTATACCACCAAAAAAGACATAAAGGACCACAATTAATACTGCTAAATAACCTAATCCGAACATTAAGCCCTTTTTTACATGATGTGATTTAAATTGAAAAGTCTTCATAAAATGCGCCTTTAATTTTTCGATGTTTTTTATTAAAGATATTTATATTTATGTAATCAGACAGATTAGTTATACATATTTTTTAATTTTATTATAGGCAACATTGGAGAGTATCATTGAGATTAAGCGAACTAACTTGTTAAAGAAGTCGGATTATTTTCTATTATTGAATTATACAGTATGCTCAATCCTCGGGATTGTCAGTATATTTTGGGATTGGCAAGCGAGCATTGGTCCTTTGATAGGTACGATTTTGGTCGTTGTTTTAGCAATACTTTTTTCAGTAATTTTATTAAAAGTTACTAATCGGTCTTATCACCATACTAAGAATGACTAGAGTTGTTATTTAAGAAATTTGCGTACCATTGCCCAGAAGATTTTATAATACGCTGTTGATTTTTGAAATCAACATAAACAAGTCCAAATCTTGGACGATAGCCCTCTGCCCACTCAAAATTGTCAAGAAAAGTCCATACAAAATACCCTTTGATATTTACATTTTCCTGTTTTGCACGATAAATTTGTTGTAAAGCGTCCTGTAAATAGGTAACTCTTTTTGGATCATGAACGATACCATTTTCTACTTGGTCGGCAAACGCCGCTCCATTCTCCGTGACTATTAAAGGGGGCATATTAGGATATGTACTAAATTTTTTAAGCATATAGTAGATGGAAGCTGGGTAAACCTCCCAATTCATTTCGGTCATTTCAACTTTACGCTCTTTCGCAGATACTATTTTCGCTCGAAGATAAGGAACAAACATTGCGTATCGTATAACTTCCCGTGTATAATTTTGTACCCCTATGAAGTCCATGTTAAATTTCAAATCTTTTTCATCATTCACTTGAATGTACTTTTCGATTCTATTCAGGATTTTAATCTCTTCTGTCGGATAGCCCATACCTAAAAGCGGCTCTATAAAGAGACGATTCAGCAATACATCTGCTTTTTTTGCCGCTACGATATCCTTATCTCTTAAAGAAAAAGGTTCTACATGAGAACAGGAGAATGTGGTGCCAACATGACTATCAGCTTGTATTGATTTAATGATTCGCCCTCCCTGTGCCTGTGCTAAAGCAGCATGATGGACTGCAGCCAAAAAATTGCCCAAGCCTCTTCTTTCCGGCGCATGTACACCAAAGAAATAGCCCGCGGCAGTGAAGACAGTAGGCTCATTGAGCACCATCCAGTTCTTGACACGATCGCCATAGGTTTGCACACATTTGGAAACGAATTCTCCAAACCAATCTTTCACCTCACGGTTTACCCACCCACCTTTTTTCTCTAATGCATGCGGTAGATCCCAATGATACAATGTAATCCATGGAGTAATTCCAAGTTCAAGAGATAGATCAATTAGGCGGTCATAAAAATCCAGACCTCTTTGATTTACTTCGCCTATTCCGTTTGGAAATATACGGCTCCATGATAAAGAAAATCTGTAATTAGGAATATGCATTCCCTTCATCAGATATAAATCATGGACATACCGATTGTAAAAATCACAGGCTTCATTACCATGTTGATTTTGGAATACGCGATTCTTTTTTTGTACGAACACATCCCATATTGACGGCCCTTTCCCATGCAAGTCGTGAGCCCCTTCAATCTGGTAGGCAGCTGTGGAAACTCCCCATATAAAATCTTCGCCAAAGGCGTCTTTGGTTAAAAGCATGTATGATAATATAATTATTGGATCTTAATGTCAATTCTTTTAAACCATTAAGTTTTGTAAAATCTTAACGGTGAATAAAATGAACTGAATTGACCCAAAAAGATTCTAAATAAAATCCGCCCGACAAAATAGCTTATTGTTTTCATAATACATACGTTAATCTCTTTTAACTTCAGTAACTATCGTACTATAAAGTAACAAAACTTATATGAAGTCGATGTGAACGAAAGATTAAATATCACGACAATAAGTGATTCGATCAGCTGGCAGAAAAGAACTATTTGATTTCAAATTCCGTAAATATCGTTCTCTTGAATTCTAAAACTTCTGGTGTAATTTTGAAGCCATCACCACCATATCCCTTATTGAATGTCTCTAAAGCCATTCCTGTTCGATATTGGTTTGATTCGTTTGACGCGCTTCCATCATTGGACAAATACAACAGTTTCCCAATTTTAATATCAGCCCGAGAAGCAAGTTTTTTTGCAGATTTTAAAGCGTCATCATACGCAATGAGGTCGGCTTCTCTCAAAATACTGTCTGCTTTAGAGTGACCGAAAGAAATAGATCCAATTCCACTTATTTTAGTTTCTAACAGTTTTCCTGTCAATTCGGTGAATTTAGATAAATCATGTAAAACGAAATCGATTGTTTGCTGCGCCTGGTAACCTACAAATTTATTGGTATTAGCAACATATTGATAGTCTTTGTTGGCCGAAACACTACTTGTTTTAATATCTTCTTTCTCATTCTCGTATTTTTGCAGCAAAGCTATTACCGTGTCGACAGTGGCTTGCGTCTCTCGTACAGCATCTACCATCCTTGGTTTTGTAAAAGCCGTATTGATTGTTAAGGTTACTTGATCTGGCATGATTCTGATCTTTCCCTCACCACTGACACGAATTCTATTTTGATTGTCATTGGATATTTTACCGCAGGAAGATAAAAATATGGTTCCGCTTAAGCCGATTAGAAAGATATAAATGAATTGCTTTTTCATACATTATGATGTTCGATATGATATTGATAGTTAAGTAATCTCTTAAATATAATAAATATATAGGAGATACCTATTAGCAAACATCACTTGAAGGAATTGGTTGCAAGAATAAACTTAATAGGCTATTTGAATAGTTTGAATAAAAATGGCCAGAATTTCTTCTGGCCATGACTGCTTTGTAAACTGTCTTTTTTAGTGTATCGATTATACTAATCAACGCTCTTTGAATATATCTTAAGCTGCTTTTGCAATGACTTTCTAGCCATATGTATCCGTGTTTTGACGGTACCCTCAGGAATTTGCAGATGCTCAGCGATCTCATAATATTTAAATCCCTCTAAGAACATTACAAAAGCATTGTAATAGTCTTTTGAAAGACTATTTAATGCGTGTTGGATATCCGATGCCACAAAATTACTCTCTCCACGATTTGTTGTCATGTCGTTTCGATAGCCAGTGCTGATATATTCACTTCTATAGTTCTCCAGTCGTTTATTACGCGTATATTGATTGATATACGTATTTTTCATAATGATATAGAGCCATGACATCAACTTAGGATGTTTCACGAACTTTTCGATAGATGCTAGTGACCTAACCATGGTTTCCTGCACCAAGTCCTCCCGCTCATCCGGATCATTTGTAAATTGCGCTGCCAAATATTTTAATGTAGGTCTTTTTTCCTTAAACAGTTGATCGATTGTTGTATTTTCCATTTTATCAAATTTTAAGTGTCTATCTTGGTGGATTTACTGCAATTAGGATGCTAGAAAACAGGTATGAAAATAGTAGCTGTACTGATTTTTAAGTCATGGGTATGGTATGGTTTATTTTTAAATAGTTTTAAATCAGACTTTTAAATTGTTTTTTTGTAGTGCCAAAATTTTTTAGTTGCTCAATTTTGCTTAAACAATGAGTGTTTTCCTGTGTAATTTCCCCTTTTTATCTATCGCTTATACGTATTTATACGCAGTACATTAATTTGTACATTTTATTTACAGAAATAGATATTAATTTTTAAAACTGTTGCCCTATTTTAATGGTTATAAGTACAACATGACGTGGAAAGCAATATGGGGAACGACAATAAAAAAATATATTTTGACGTATCGGAAGGAGCGAAAGAACAGTGCGAAAGTTTGGAAGATCATTCGGAATTGAAGCAGGCGTGGGATGGTAGTCAGGAGGACTTCTATAAATCGATTATCAAAAATCAACAGGATGATCTTGGAAAAATAGGACGATATTTCCGTGACGAATTGGCTCAGGAGCTCTATGGAATGCGTATATCACTTCAAAATTTTACGAATCGATATGGAGATTTTGAAGAATTACGTTGTTTACGTGATTCATTGGGGACTTTAGTTATAGAAATTCGCAATAAAGCAGTTTTACTTTACAATCCGATTTTAAATGACTTAGGAATTTTTCATGCTGTAGATGAATTGGTAGGGAGTTATAAAAATCAATCAGGTTTTACAATTGATACGTTACTTGATCCGCATTTGAGCGAGTTGCATCGGGAGACACAAGTCCATCTATTTAAATTCATAACGGCATTATTTCAATATTTAAATGACGAGGTATCTGCACAGGCTATTGCGATTTCAGTACAGGTGATTGAATGCGAGATCTTAATTAAAATTTCTCCCTTTTTTAGACAGGGAGATGCACTCTCAAAAACACCGTCTGTAAATAATCCTATGCGCTTAACAAAGATTGCTGAACTATACAATGCACGCATTATGAATGATTCGCTGGCGACCGGTATTTTAATTAAATTGACTATTTAAACAGATAATAATGATAAAAATCCTATTGGTTGAAGACCACATGGTTGTTCGTAACGGAATAAAATTACTATTGGAATCGCAAGATGGATTTGAAGTTATAGGGGAGGCATCTAATGGAAAAGAGGCTCTTCATTTCTTAGCTTCGAATCCTCTCCCGGATATTGTATTGACCGATATCAGTATGGATGAAATGGATGGGATGGAACTACTGCAGGTGATAAAAAAGCAGTATGAAAAAGTTAAAGTGGTTATATTATCCATGCTGAACCAAATTAATTATGTTATTGAAGCTTTCGAATCTGGACTATCTGGCTATTTGGTTAAAAATGTGGGGTATAGCGAATTACTATTTGGATTAAATCATATTGCTGCTGGTGGTCGGTATCTGAGTGAGGAAATCGCCATGATACTATTGGATCAAGTCAGCTCCGGACAGAGCTATACACAGCTGCGAGGAGAAATGTATGACGATTTCGACATCTCGGATAGAGAGCTCGAAGTATTAAAACTCATAGCTG
This sequence comes from Sphingobacterium sp. UBA3549, assembly GCF_002376635.1. Lineage (NCBI taxonomy): Bacteria > Pseudomonadati > Bacteroidota > Sphingobacteriia > Sphingobacteriales > Sphingobacteriaceae > Sphingobacterium > Sphingobacterium sp. UBA3549. The sequence goes on from NZ_DFOE01000005.1 coordinate 102,213, forward strand.
AGGGGTATACCAATGTGGAAATTGCAGATAAGATTTTTTTAAGCAAGCGTACAGTTGAAGGCCATAGGCAAAACCTAATTGATAAAGCAGGAGTGAAAAATACCGCACATTTGGTTAAATTTGCTTTCGAAAGAGGTATTTTAAATTAATAGGTTTATCAATTCAACCCTGTATTTGATGACTTGTCATATCCAATACAGATTGACGTAACGGTCAATCTGTATTTTTCAGAATAGTTGGATCTTCGATATGTTTAACACAGTATGGATTTGTTTTAACCTCTTTTTTTACTATCGTCTTCCACCGATAAATTCTGATGTTTATAATTGATGTTTTCCTCTTCTTCGGGATCGATTTCGTCTAAGTCTGGTTGGGGATGCTCGCTAGGATCAGTGTCATTTGGATCCGGTGCTGTATGTTTCCCAAGCAACCCTTTTCCGTACCATATGTTACTAAAATAGTAGGCAATAATAATACCTCGTTTTACTACTGCACTTTGTGATAATATTTCTTCCATTTCGATTTTCCTTAGTTGATTACAACCCATTTTAAGGGATGCTATTCTTTTTATAAATAAACAATGTCTAGTGGAAAATAGTTTGACAGATTTAAGTATTCAAGATCAGGGATCAATCGACCAACATTTGTTCAGGGAACGGTTTAACAATAGGGAAATACAGGTGGACGGTAGTACCTTGGCCGACTTCAGATTCAATTTCTATTCTTCCGCTTAACCGTTCCATTATTCTTTTTACAAGTGAAAGACCAATGCCAGTACCAGGTATTGAACCTACATTATCGGCCCTGGTAAACATTTCATAAATATGTGGCAATTGCTCGCTCGGAATTCCAATACCGTTATCCTCAATTCTATAATGCGTATGGTCATTTTCATGGCAACTATCAATTGTTACTATTGGCGTATCTGATTGTGCTGAATATTTTATTGCATTAATAATTAAGTTTGAAAAAATTTGATATGCTGCACTTTTCTCGCCCCAGATAGGTAATAGCGTTCCAAAACGGGGCTCACAATTATTAACATTGTACAGCATGCTGTTTTCTTGAAAAATACGCTGTATCGTGTATGCCATCGGAATCGGTTCCTTGTCCAAAATGCTGGAGCGGTGCTGGCTTATTTGAACCATATTATTAATGATATCTTCTATGTTCGTAACACTTCGGTTGAAATTCTGATACCATCTGTTGATTTTTGTCAAGTCAATATTGTCCGGGTGCTGTTGTAGGAATTGTATTCCCATTTTTAAGATGGACAATGGATTCTTTAAATCGTGAGATAAGGTATGGGTAAACATTTCCAACTCATTATTTAAACTGAGAAGCTCCTCATTCAGTAATTGGCGTTCTTTTAATTTGGCAAAAATAGATTCTTTGATGATTTGGTTTAGGCGAAGAACGAAATTGATTTCAGCATCATTCCAGGGTTTGGCGACATCGTAACGTATGTCCTCCCAAATTTTGAGTCGTTTGTTTTCAGGTTTTGTATTTTTCAACATCATCTGCATCACCTGACTACGGTTTTCTATTCTAAACCAAACAATATAATAGTCATTTTCCAAACCGACTTTTAAATACATTAAACCTGCAAATTCAAGTTTATCGTTAAACTTATCCTGATGATTCAGACGAAAATTGTAATCTTTAAAGACTGGCTTATCGGTATAATTTTGGAGAAATTGGATGATTTCATAAAATTGTGATTTATGGGGGGCATGTCCATAGTTAAAAATATCACCATGATTAAATATAGCCAAACCATCTGCATGTACTAATTTGGTCAAGATATCCATATGCTGAATAAGAGCACAATTTACCATCTTATTTTCGGCTAGGCTTCTCTTCAGTTCTTCTTCAGCATTTTTAAGAAGTTCTGTTCTTTCCAAAAGATTCTGTTTAATATAGCTTTCATATTTGCTGGCTGCAGCCTGGATGGCGAATGTACATAGTTTTCGTTGTTGCAGATCAACTAAACATTTTTCTTTGTTTTGGGCAACTACAAGTCCCCAAAAGTCGTCATCGATACAAATGCGAAAAAACAAGGCGCTTTGCACATCTATTTTTTTTAGAAAGAGACGATGGAGTTCTGGTAATGGAGATAACAAACTCGAAAGAGAATCAACCCTATTGTCCGTATAATAAAATTCTTGCCCCTCGATTTCAATATGTGGGGCATATCGATATGAATAGCTTTTATAGTATTCCAAAGCTTCTTCGGGCATAAAATCTTTTGAGAATTCCTTTCCTTTGAAATGAGATTTCCCAGTGGTAGTATGCTCGGCAACCACTGTGCTATAGCCTGTTTCCTGGATGTGTAGAACAAAAACCCGATCATAATTTAGTAATTTGCTCACTGCAGCACAAACACGATCCCAATTATTGGGTTGAATACTATCAAGCAGGAAATTAAGTTCATTAATTTTTTTAGCAGCGATGTTTTTTTTGTGCTGTCTTTCCCATTCTAAATAAATGAATTGATCATGTTTTCGCAATTTTAAATAGATACGTTCTTTATTTACTTTAATGGTTAAAATATGGCTTGATTGTTGTCCATCAATAAAATCAGTCACTGCATTTTTGACCTTTACCCATGCTTCGCCAAATAGATTGCTTACACTATGAAAAAAATTTGTTCCTAATATATTTTCTTTTAAACAATCCACATGTAAAGCAGATTCTGATATTCCGACAACAATAAAATCCCGGTTTAGAACCACGAGACTTCCAAAAGATTGAAGCTTATTGAGTAATTGGCTGTTAGATTGATATGTATGATTCATGCTACCCCAAGATTCCTTATGATATAGCTAAATATACGGATAAATTACTGTAATACAGCTAAAAATTACGGGGGTAAGCTTATAAAAAGCAAGTTTTGGAGTCCTTTACAACACCAATAGGAAAGTACAGCAACTTCTGTTTGGAAAAATCAACTACATTCGCACATCAAATTTTTTTGCTATGACGTTAGCCATACCTTTGATCAGTGATTTCCACTGTGGATAGGAAGCCCCCAATTTGGCCGCTAAACCAACGAAATAATTTCGGATGTTGTCACTTACTTTCTCGTTGTCTACGTTAATGATTTCATTTCTCCCAGCATATTGGAACAGCAAGCTGTTTCTACGTTGTTCGATCAGAAAAGTCGATGAAGAAATTCCTTCAAAAAAGTGAGCTGTATTTTTATCTTCTGGATGACTTGGATCGGGGCAAGGCTTTAGTGTGATTGCGAATACCTTGTAATCCGAGGTTTTCTCGGACATCAGATTAACTACGTTTACCCAGTCGTAACCGTCACTAGCTGGAAGTCCGGGGCCAGGAATGTCTAGTCTGATGTAATCGTGCAATTCCAAGGAGCGTTCGATGGGCGTACCGTAACCGGAAGTGAGCTGAAATACTGCTGCCGGAAGCTCTGCTAATTCATACCAATGATTAACGTTTTTTAGATTATCTACCGCCAAATCAAAAGCCATACTGGCAATCGCCTCGCTTGGAAACTCCAGCGACTCAAAACAATCTAATCGTTTGCCATCTTTCTGTTCTGGAATAATATTTTTCATAGTTCCTCCTTTTCTTTGACTAATTAAACCCAACCGTTATTTTTAGCCTTTTCGCTATTATACTATCAATTGAACGTGTAATGCTATTTAATGCTCAATGGAGTTAATCGGAATTTATCCTATACTTGACCTTACTTTGACGATTACGGGTCTATGCTACATGCTTCGATTAACCTAAACTAGCTTTAAGTTTTGCAAGCAAATCATCCGCTTTTGTATGCTTTACTTTCATTTTTCGAATGGTTGGTCGCTTACCCTTATCTTTTTGTTTAATTATTTTTAAAAGGTCGTCCATATACTCATTTTTATAGCTACTGATATCAAAAGATTTGCTATGTTGCTCAATCAGCTGTGTTGCCATGTCCATCTCTGCTTTTTGAATTTTTATTTTGTTCGGTAGTTTTAGTTCATCAAGCGTTCTGATCTCTTGTTGATAACGAATTTTATTCAATACTAATGCATTTTCATAAGGCTTTATAATAGCTAGGTGTTCAACGTTCCGCATAACAAAAGATCCTAAACCAGCCATCTTTGTTTTTTCCAGCGCTTTGATCAAGAGTTGGTACGCTTTTTCACCACCTTTCTGCGGTTCTAAATAATAGGGTGTTTCAAAATATACACTATCAACATCTGCTACCTTTACAAACGCATGCAAATTGATCAATTTTGTTTTTTCCGGACTTGCATCTTCAAAATCTGCATCTTCCAAAACAACATAATGGTCTTTCATAAAATACCCTTTGACAATATTGTCCCATTTCACCTCTTTACCCGTGTTTTCATTTACACGCTTAAATTTGATATTGGCTAAATCTTTCCGATCGAGCATATCCAAATCTAAGGAAGCGCTTTCTGTTGCACTGTATAATTTAATTGGAATATTGACCAATCCAAAACCAATAGCTCCAGTCCAAATTGCACGCATAAATAATCTTTTTAGTGTTATTAGCAGAACCTTGATGCGCATGAAATGGTTTGAAATTTTTATGAAATAGCCTTCCTAAATCAACTGCTTAGAAAGGCGATCGCATATTAGTTCGCTGCTGCAACACCTACTTGACTATTCTTCCGCAGAAAACGGAATAATTTATCTTCCAGTTTAGCTAAAGGTAATTTATTTTTAATCGTTGGGAACTGTCCCTCCATAAACACGCGCTGTATTGCAGGATGGACATAATATTTTTGTGAAACGGTCTTAGTATTACCTAGTTGCTCAGCAACATTTTTAATGACATTATTGAGCTGTCTTTTGCGCGCATTGATAGCCTCCGCCGGTTTGATTTGCGCAAGCTGATAAAATGCTTCCCGGCTAGCTCCCCAAATACGAATACTTTTGCAGCTGATTTGGCCTTTCGAATTTTCCCGTAAATAGTGATTAAAAGCGGAACCACAGAAGCTGCTTTCGCAATCTGCGCTATCAATCTGAAATATCCTTTTCCCTTTCATTTTTAGCAGTTCCGTCAGTAGCTTTGCCTGTTGACTATTGGACCATGATTTTTGTTGAAAAACTCCCTTTTTTCCTTTGTATGCTAACGATATCGTATTATTCGCAATAGTAACGTGTCTTTTTTCCAACGTGCTCAGGCCGTAAGACTTATTGGTGAGGGTGTAGCGCTTATTGCCGATACGTATCAGTGTACTATCCATAATTTTAAAAGCAATCGCACACAATTTATTCATGTCCCACTGTTCGCGCTTAATATGTTTTGTGCTGATTTTTCTCAACTCCTGCAAGTATTTCCCCATAAAGAGGACGTTGCTAAATTTTGCTGCTTGCCTTTCGTCAACAAATTTCGAATGATAAATATATTGTTTACGCTCTTTCTGGTCGAACCCAAAAGCTTGTAAGTCGCTTTTGGCACTTTTGGCAATCCACACATCCTTCCAATTGGGTGGAATTACTAACTTCGTAATTCTATCTAAAATCTTTTGATCCGAAACTTCCGTTCCGGACATATCGAAATATTTAAAAGACTTGCCTATTTTCTTTCTGGTATATCCAGCCTTTATTTTCATATTACTCTTTAAAGTCAACGTGATCCAATGTTTAAGATAGCTTAGCCCTGTTTGCAAGCATCTTGATATACTCCTGCGTTGCTATGGTATGTTAAGAGGATAGATTCGCAATGCTATCCCTATTAACCCGTATATCATCGCCTGTTCGATTAATGTCCTTTATAGTGTTGAGTTCCATTTAATTTCTTGGTGAGTGAATAATTATTTTTGCTTAGAAGAACGAAATAAACATTAGTTCCGTTTTAGAAAAGCAACAATATTATTCTAACAAGTTAGCGGTGTTGCAAAGGTCGGTATATCCCGTATGGTCAATCTATCTATTTTCTCGATCAGCATAGGAGTTCTTTTTGCCTTTCTCATGATCCGTTTTGATCGGTTTGTTTCCTGATGCATTCAAAACTTCTCCCTGTTCGACTGTTTTAACAGTTCCTTTTCCAATAGGACCACCGCAAATAATGAGCATAATGACCATATCTTGCTGATTTGTAATTTTAACTCGTGATTTCATACCTTTTATTTCTATTAATTTGCGCATCATTATATCTCGTTAAGATCTTCGTAATAAGATAACCTTACAATATTTAACTTGTTTCAGTTTAATTTTGAGTCTTAAGCCGCTTTTTTATACACCTTGAGTTGCTTTTGCAGTTTCTTCCTCGTCATGTGTATTCTCGTTTTGATTGTACCTTCTGGAATGCCAAAATAGGACGCTATCTCATGATATTTATACCCTTCAAGGAACATCTGGAACACCTGGTAGTTCTCTTCTGATAAACTGCACATGGCTTTTTCAATGTCGTCCGCAATAAATTTATTCTCGCTTTTATTGGCTTCTACCGTATTGCTGCTCTCCAGGCCGATATACGTGTCGTGGATATCGGTAATTCGTTTAGCCTTGCGATATTGATTGATATATACATTTTTCATGATAACATATAGCCAAGACATTAATTTGGGATGGCGGATAAAATCATCAATCGATTTTAATGCACGAATAAGTGTTTCTTGAATTAAATCCTCTTTTTCATCTGGATCATTCGTAAATTTACCAGCAAAATGTTTCAAAAGGCTTCTCTTTTCTTCGACTAATAAATTTAAATTGTAATTGCTCATAATACCGTTTGTTAAATTGATGGATGTTTTATTTGGGGAAGTAAGTACAATTAGAGTGCTAATTTTTCGATTTTAATTCTTCTAAAACTTTGTTCAAGCAACTATATGTGAAAAATACGTATAACCAGAATAATTGCTTTTGTAGCAGAAAAACTACAATAAGGCAAACTGCACTCGATCTTAATCGTCAATCAGCATCAATTGATGTGATTTTGAAAGGGTATTTGTTCCCTAAAGAAATGTCTAAATTACGGGGTGCCACGTTTTTGTTTAAATGTAATGATCGTCTATTTTCTTCCACAGGTATCTAAAAGTCTTTTTGTCTTTTTGTTAAACTAATTAGTTTTGATTGTGGTTCTTAGATAAATATTTAATATAAAAACAATTAGACTATGAAGAAGACTAGAAAATTTGCATTAATTGCATCGACATTAATGATGGGGGGCGTAATGTTATTCTCCTGTCAAAATTCCAAAAACAATACATCTGAGGGAGCGGGGCAATCGGACAACATTGCGCCGACTGACGCCGATGAGACACGGTATAATTTAAGCGAGCAGCAAAAGATGAGCATGCAGAAAGATACGAGTCTATCAGATACACTAAGAAAAGATAGTATTAGTGGTAAGTAGTATTGTTGATAACGGCGATTCGGCTTATAAAGGATAAGCCCTATAAATTTGTTAAAGCGTTTGTCTAAAAAAAACTCCCTCAATCGAGGAAGTTTTTTTGTTTTTAAATTGATTCCAAATCATCATCATCTTGTTCAGAACGATTTGGTTGTGCTCCGTCATGATCTTCTTCTGTTTGGATTTTTTCCTCATTGTTGCGATCACGTTGTTCTTCCTCACTTGGATCAGGCCCATCGGCATTTTCTGGATAGTACAGATCCGGAGTTACATCATCAAGATCGGGCACCTTGGGTGGGGTATATGTACGGCTACCATCATGTGTAGATGGATCGCTGTCTAAGGGATCTATTCCATTTAGGAATAGTGCATTGTTGTTGAGATACTGTGAATAGGTATCATTAAATCGAATCGTTGCATTCATAATTTTTTTTTAAAAGAGAACACTCTTCAACTCTTATTGGTTGATTCTTTTTTATAAATGTATCCAGTAAAGTTTAATAACAAATTCAAAACTTTTCATTTATCGATCTTGTTATTAGTTCAATTAAAGTTATTTATAAATTATAATAGAGATACGATGAGAAAATTTACACTTCTTTTATTAATAACAGCGGGTATTGGCTATCAAGCGCAAGCCCAGAAGATTGAGACAACTCCTCAGATGTCTTCAGAGGTCGGCATTGAACCGATACGTCAGGGCAACTGGATGGTTGGTGGATCGATCGGTAATTTGGGTTATAGTTTTGAAGGAAAATCATTTAATATAGCACTTCAACCTAGAGCTGGTTATTTTGTTTCGGATGGTTTAGCTATTGGTGCGCAGGCTAATCTTGGTTTAACTACTATCAAGGATGCCGATAACGATTGGACGTATGGGATAGCACCATTTGTGCGATATTATTTTCCAAATGCTGGTTCAACCACAGGAAGGTTTTTTGGGCAGGGTGATATCGGTATTTCGGGAAGCTCTAAGGGTAAAGATGTTGCTCTTGCGGTAGGGGCAAATGTTGGTTATGCTCATTTTATAACTCGAACAGTCGCATTGGAAACGACTTTCGGTTATAACTATAGTAAAGCCAATATAAATACCGGTAGCGGTGCAAGTGGATTAGGTTTTGGTGTGGGTTTTCAAATCTATTTACCTGGTAAGCGCTAAGTAGCGAAAATTAATTAAGACCTCAAAAAGCATGGCTCCAAAAGAATTCGGACCATGCTTTTTTTTCGAACGTATTACTACGTGCTCTTTGGTAAGAAAGACCCTTTCTTTTTTAAAAGCATTCAATTCAGAAAACAATTGAGGTGCAGTTGATGTTTCTTCAAAAACAAGTGAGACGATGACAGCAACAAAAAATATTGGATTGGTACTTAAAGATAGAATGGGTAAATGGTCTTCTTATAATATTCCATTACTCAACGAGTGCCATCTTAACAACAAGCTAGTGAAAAGCAATGAATTTGAGGGCATTTTTATTGTAGGAAGTTTGGCAACAGGACTTTATATTTTTTCATTGTACAAAAATCGGTTTATCGATTTGATGGGTAAGCGAATTGAGACGGAGGAGATTTGTGAACATTTTAATCAATATAAACAGGCATTCATTTAAGTAGCTACTTCATCGAAACAAGCACAATTCAAAAACGGTCATCTGTCCTAAATACGATAGATGTAAAAAATATAGGGTATGTAAAATGTGCGATCAACTTTTATTGATCGCACATTTTTGTGTTAATGAAAAATTGGCTTATCTAGCTTTATTGCTAAACGATAAACAGCGTTCATCAATCCAACATGACTGTATGCTTGAGGAAAGTTACCCCACTGACTGCCATTTTCTTCGGTTACATCTTCACTGAATAAGCCGAGGTGATTACTATAGGTCAGTAAACGCTCTAAAATTTCTTTCGCCTCATCGACCCTTCCGACACAAGCCAGCGCTTCTACATACCAAAATGCACAGACCAAAAAAGTCGATTTGGGTCTTCCGAAATCATCTTGATGTTTATATCGATAGAAAAGGCCATTTTCTCCCTTTAATTCTTTCTCAAGCATTTCGAGATGATGTAGCGCCTTTTCCGATTTCGGATCTAAATAGTCCATTACGATCAGCTGCAAGGTGCTGGCATCCAAATTACTGCTATTTATTGCATTTTGATAGACCTTACGATCATCATCATAGCAAGCCTCAATATATGCTTCTGCCTTTTTTAGGAGGATATTTGCGCGATCCTCCATGTCTTGATAACCGTTTTGGCGCGCAATTAGTAGTGCCGCTTTACATCCGACCCATTGAAATAAGTTAGAATAGCAATGGTGGTTTGCAAAGTTTCTGAATTCCCAGATGCCCGCATCCTTTTCCTCGATCGTAGCCTCAATCTTTTCGAGGATGAAATTCACCCATCCCAAAACGTTTTTATTCTCATGAATTTTAAAGCGCTGATCAGTGAAGAGCGGTAGTAATGCAATCATCGCCTGACCATAAACATCATTTTGAATATGTTCGAAAGCTTGATTTCCAATTCGTACCGGACCACTTCCCTGATAGCCTTCTAAGTACGGTAAGATCTGTTCGGTAAGCTCTGTGGTACCAAGAATACCGTACAGCGGCTGAAGTCTTCCCGGATTACGATGAGTGATGCCAGCAATGTAATTTGCGAAGCTTTCCATTTCTTCAAATTGACCAATATGTGTTAGGGCGGTCAGTACATAATAACTGTCGCGTACCCAGCAATAGCGGTAGTCCCAGTTTCTTCCAGAGCCTGGATATTCAGGTAAACTAGTGGTTGAGGCGGCGATAATTGCTCCCGTGTCCTCATATTGGTGAAGCTTAAGCACTAACGCTGATCGGATAACCTCTTTTTGGTAAATGTTGGGAATACTGCATCGTTTAATCCAACGTTGCCAATAACTGATTGTCTTTTGAAGAAAATCTTCACAAGTACTCTCAATGGCCGATTCAAAGGCCGAATCATAGGTGAGTACAAGATATCTGTTCTCACTTATGATGGTCCAGCTCTCATCCTGAAAGAAGTGAGAAATGGGCAAGTCAGTAGTCAGCCGAATTCGTTCTCTGATCTGGTCACTCGTATAAAGAATATGATTGCTTCCGCGTGTCGGCTTTAGCGCCACACGGCCATAGTCGCCAGTTGGTTGACACTTGATGTTGACGCTTGGAGCTCCATAGAGCGGCTCAATTTTCCGTATCAACATTAGCGGCTTAAAGTACCGCCCAAATTGTTCGAACCGCGGTGCAAAATCTGTGATACGATAACCATAGGAGTCGGTATGTATTTCTGTGCAGAGTACATTTGAATTTTTGATGTAATACTGCTTCGTTTCAACAATAGGCTCTTCAGAACTAATCCTGAACGTTCCCCCTTGATTTTTGTCAATCAAGCTGCCGAATACAAAGCTGTCCTCAAACGAAGGCCAGCACAACCAGGATATGTTTGTGTCAATGCCGACGTGCGCGATATAGGAACAGTTACCGATGATTCCAGATTGATAGGTATGTCTTTTTTCAGTAGTGTTTTCGCTCATTATTTTATAATAAGTTGATTCAAAAATTGAAGAACATCTTCTTGTTCATCTAAATAATATTTTGCTGCAGATTTGTTACTGCCTACTTTGATACTTATGGTTGACTGAGGTAAGTACCGAAATAAATCCTCATCGGTAATATCGTCACCAATTGCCAACATAAAATCGGGCTTTATATGGCCAGCGATTTCCAATGCAGCCTTACCTTTATTAACTTCTGTATTTTTAACTTCAATGACAGCATTTCCATCCAATAACTGTAGTCCATATTCGTTCAACATTGGATTTAATACCTCTTTAAGTTCTGTTGCCTTTAGTTCGCCCAATCCGAGTTCGACTTTGCGATAATGCCACGCTAAAGAATATGGCTTAACTTCCATGAAGGCACCAGGGGTTTGATCGGCTAATTTTTCCATCAGCTTTTTTACTTCGGGCATCCAATGTAGCGCTAATCCTTTTTTATATGACCAGCTGAAATTGGGGAAATTAGACCATATGCCATGTTCTGCAACAAGATAGTAGGACCGGCCATCAAACCAGGATGATAAACTTTCCTGTGAACGGCCGCTTATGATAACTAACGTGTTCAGTGGATCTGAAATAATGTTGTCCAAAAGATTATAGAGTAGCGTTGTTGGCGTTGCCTTTTGCGCATGGTTCTGAAATTTGACCAGCGTACCGTCATAATCCAGAAAGAAAAGTCTATTGCTACTTTTGCTATAGCGTTCAGAAATACTGTTAAATACTTTGTCCGAAATTCGTCTCGCCCATTCGTCACGCTGTATAGCCTTAGTTTCAGCTAAGCGATTGGTAAAGAGCTGGACCCAATGCTGTACATTAAATTTCTGTATAATTTGCATATTGGCATCGGCCCTTTCTTGAATCTCTTCAGGAGCCATTTTTAGCGCCTGATAAATACTATCTGCAGTTTCCATACGATTAAATGGATTGATAATCAAGGCATCAACGAGTTCTTTGGAAGCGCCTGCAAATTCGCTTAATATCAATACACCTTTCGATAACGTCTTACTGGCGATGTATTCTTTACTCACCAAATTCATTCCATCGCGAGTGGAAGTAATCATACAGATATCTGATGCAACATATAACGCAACCAACTCTTCGAATGGAAGCGATTTGTAGAAATACAATACCGGTGTCCAGCTGAGGTTTCCATAAATAGAATTGATTTCACTTACTGTTCGATTAATCTCATCTTTCAATTTTTTGTATTGCGATACCTTATCTCTAGATGGCACGATTAGCATATATAAAACAACCTTTGTGTGCCATTCAGGATATTTTTGAAGGAAGGTCAGGTAAGCGCGCAGTCTTTCTAAAATTCCTTTACTATAATCGAGCCGGTCGACTGAGATAATAATTTTTTGATCAGGAAAGTGACTTCTAAATTGGGTAGCTACAGCCTGAATTTTTGGTTGGGTACTGACTTCAACAAATTTGTGAAAGTCAATGCCCATGGGAAAAGATTCGATAAATATATGTCGGTCTTTATATTTTAACTGATTATAGCCCGACGAAACGTGCAGAATTTTTTTGCAGGCATTTAGAAAGTTTTGACTGTCAGCAAAGGTATGAAATCCGATAAGATCTGCTCCAAGCAAGCCTTCAACTAACTCTTTACGTTGTGGGATGTTCATAAACAGTTCCTCTGAAGGGAAGGGAATATGATGAAAATAACCAACGTTGAGTTCTTGATTTTCTGAGCGTAACAACTGGGGGAGTAGCATAAGCTGATAGTCCTGAACCCAGATGAAATCAGAAAGCTCATCGATAGAAAGAGCCGCTTCACAAAACTTTTTATTCACGGCTACATAGGTAGACCAATATTCGGGATCAAAATGGATGTAGCTCGGTTGATAGTGACAGATAGGCCAAAGCACCTCATTTGAATAACCTTCATAGAAATTGCGAATTTCGTCTTTTGATAAGAAGACAGGAAGTAAGTTCATCGGCTTTAGGAGCTCAACAATTTTCTCCTTTTCCTCTTCATCTTTAGGCACAATTCCGGGCCATCCAACCCATAAGATGGCATCTGTATCAAAGGCTGAATTTAAACCAGTGGCCAGTCCTCCTGCACTGGGTTTGATGATTAATTTTTCTTTTTTTCGTTCTATTTGTATCGGCAGTCTATTTGAAATTATTATTTTCTTCTTTTTTTTCATAAGAATATTAGATCGATTTATTTGTCGTGTAGAAGAGTTATATCGAATATAACGGTGGGTATTTAATCCAATATTTTAACAACCTTGGGGGAAAATAGTTTGGATAAATTCAAATTACAAGGACCAATCGGAACGAAGGCGAAGTATATTTCTGCTTTTTTTAAAATCTAACGGACAACCTTTGGGGCAGTTGTATTCAGAATAGCAAAGTAATAGCAACAAAAAGGCCTGTATTTTTTACAGGCCCTAATATGGTATATTCAGTTGGATTACGATAGGTTCACTGGAGCTCTTTCTGCATCCAGCTTTTTCATGAATTGATCGAGTATGTTACCTAGTCTACCTGAAATTTCTCCTAGAATACTTTCCCAATCTTTCACTGTACCATCGCAGTTGTCTGAAACGATTTTAATACTATGAAAGGCAAGATTCTTTTGGAAACAGAAATTCGCTAGCGCATAAGATTCCATGTCAAAAGCCATAGGGTTTAAATGTTTAATATCCTGATAGAAAGATGAATTTACATGGATAAAACGATCCGATGTCAAAAGTGCATCTTCGTAACGAAACTCTTCAGCCGATATCGATTCCAATACTCCCTGCCCCTTAAAAAATAACGTGTTCTCTAGAAAAAATCCATCTGTATAAGCGTCTCCTTGTGCGTAATAGGACGGATAAAGAACATGTCCTATCGGATGCCGTGTACAGCCCACTGTGCCAACATTGAGAACAATTGGATTAATTCCCAGTGTTTTAATGTCCTCGTAAAGTCTGGCGACAGACAAGAGCGCATTCACTTTGCCAACACCAATTTCATAGATGTAAGTGGATTTACTTGGTGAATGAAAAGATAGTTCGTTCTTATTTGCTACCAAGATTATCGTTTCAATATCTTTATTCAGGATCATTTAATTTTCTTCAATATATGGGTATTCGAATTGCAATTCTCCAGCAGTGATTAAATTTAAGAAGTTAACACAAGCTTGTTTTGACGAATCAAAATCCATGAATGTGTAATTTCCACAGCTAATCGGATTTTGGAAAGGAACTTCATATCCTGCTGTAAGAATTATTTCGAGCACCTCCTTCATCAACTCCGCTACGTTTTGAGGAGTTCGCGCTGTTCCGGCCAATACAACATAAAATCCTGTACAGCATCCCATCGGGCCCACATAAATGACTTCATCACCTAAAATCGTTCTAATTTCCGTTGCAAAGCAGTGCTCCAGTGTATGCATTACTTCAGGAGACAACATACGCTCAGGAGAATTTGGCCTAATCATGCGAATGTCGTAAGTTGTATAATTTTCGACATTGCTGTTATTGGTCGTAGAAGCCTTTGCGTAGATCCCTTGTTTCAATTTGGTATGATCTACCGTAAAACTATTTACTTTTGCTTTTTCTTTTGTGTACATCTTAATCTGTTCAGTGCTACAAAGCTTTTGGCCTCATAGGGGTTAAAAGTTGAATATTAAAAATTTCTACAAAGATACTAGATTATTATAGAAAAGGGCTAAAAAACGACTATTTTAACACTTCGTAATGTTCGACTGTTGGGAATGGATCGTAGTAATGATGTAAAAGTTTCTCCCATTCCATAAATAATGCAGACTCCTTGAAACCGATGGTATGGTCCTCTAACGTTTCCCATTCCACCAACAGGATGTACTGGTTATCCTTTTCGATGCATTTACGGAGAGAATGCGTGATATAACCTTTACTTGCACTGATATACTGGCAAGCTGTTTTATAATCTCTCTCAAAATTGGATTGTTGCCCTTCAATAATTTGTAATACAGCTACTTCTAAAATCATAATTTCGTTTTTTATTTAAATTTAGTAATATATCAAACTTAGAGAATTTGTTTTTTATATGCAATACAGTGACAATCTTATCCAGGTAATTTATTCTATATGCAGTTTAAGAAGGATTTAGGTCTTATCACTGTATCAAATGTAGCTATGCATTATTAATTTGTAAATTCATAAGCTGCACGACTAAAGGAACTCCAGGATTACGATTTTGGTCGTTCCAAACTAATGAAAGAGTTGTTCGCTGTGGTAAAGCATCCAATTCGAAAAACGAGACATCAACATGATATCCATTTTTTAACGAAGATGGAACAATAGCAACACCGAGCCCCTGGGCCACCATATTAAATATGGTCAATGCATTGACTGTACGAAGCGTTACTTTGGGAATAAACTTATGATCACTGAAAATACTCATGACCAGATCGTAATAGGAGTGACTATAGTTTTTGGAAAATAAGATAAATGATTCGTCTTTTAAGGCATTCAGACTTGGATACTGAGACATTAAAAACGGATGATTATTGGGTAATACAAGACTGAAATGCTCCGTATATATCGGTTGGCTGCTCAGCCCAAGCGGGGTTTCGGAAAGACGGACGAATCCCAAGTCTAATTCTTTTTTTTCCAGCAGATCCAGCTGCGTTTCATTCGCCAATTCATGAAGAGATAACTCAATGTCGGGCTGTTGCTTTTTTAGATTAATAAGTAATTCCGGAAGAATAGTCTGAACAGCCGATCCGATAAAACCGAGCTTTAAGGTGCTTATTTTACCATTGGCATAACTCTGAAGTTGAGTTTCAATTTGTGCTAAATGTCTAAATAACTCTTGCACCTCTTTAAATAGATACATTCCGGCCTCGGTTAACATGACATTCCGCTTAGTACGTTCAAAAAGTAATACCCCATAATATTCCTCCAACTGCTTAATTTGCCTGCTCAAGCCCGGTTGTGCAATAAACAATCTTTCCGCCGCCCTTCGGAAATGCAATTCTTCGGCCAATACTTTGAAGTACAATAAGTGTCTAAACTCTATTTGATAATTCATGGTTATCAATTGATGATCAAAATGGTATTTCTGCTTATCAAATATAGCAAGTACTTTTGAGTAAAGCAGATCGTAAGATGGATATATTTTTATACGGCAGTGGGCATTTGACTTGTTCCACAGCCTTAGCAATAGCGAAAGGATTGGTTCGGGGAGCGATATCATCCGATGTTAGGAACAAGATCGATCAAAGCGCTAGTTACGTCAGCAAAATAGTTGGACGCGGCGAGGTCGTCTATGGGATCAACACGGGTTTCGGTCCGCTGTGTACCACTCGCATTGATGCTGGTCAAACGCAATTATTACAGGAAAATATCCTTAAAAGCCATGCTGTCGGTGTGGGTGAACCTATAAGCGATGATTTAGCTAAGTTGATGCTTATCCTTAAAGTTCACGCGCTTTCTAAAGGATTCTCGGGTGTTCAATACAGTACAATTGAGCGGATGATTTGGCATATTGAGAACGATATCATTCCTGTTGTGCCAAAACAAGGATCAGTGGGAGCATCGGGTGATTTAGCGCCTTTGTCTCATTTATTTTTGCCATTAATTGGTTTAGGAAAAGTAAAGGTAGAAGGGAATGTTGTGCATACAGCCGCCATTTTGGAAAAATACGGTATGGCACCGATTCACTTAGGCGCAAAAGAAGGGTTGGCGCTGATCAATGGGACTCAATTTATGGCGGCACATGGCGTTATGGGCGTTATTGAACTGAATCGTATGCTTCAAAATGCCGATATTATTGCCTCTTTAATGATTGAAGGCTTAAATGGTTCGATAAAACCCTTCTTTTCGGAGCTACATGAATTACGACCACATAAGGGAAATCGTTATGTCGCTGCAAGCATCTTTCATATGCTTCATGGATCGGCTATTTTAGAAAGTCACAAACACTGTTCCCGTGTGCAAGATCCTTATTCTTTGCGTTGTATTCCTCAAGTTCATGGCGCATCACGCAACGCTTGGTTTCATTTAAAGGATACCATCGAAATTGAAATAAATGCGGTGACTGATAACCCTGTGATCATTAACGACGAACTAACCATTAGCGGTGGTAGCTTTCATGGGCAATCCATTGCATTACCTTTGGACTATGCCACGCTGGCGGCGTCTGAAATTGGGAATATTTCTGATCGAAGGGTCTATCTGTCTTTAGAAGGCCAAACCAACGGTGTACCCAAATTGTTGATGAAATCGACTGGACTCAATTCAGGATTTATGATCTTACAATATAGCACGGCGGCTCTAGCAAGTGAGAATAAAGGACTTTGTTTTCCGGCGAGTGCCGATAGTATTCCAACCTCTTTAGGCCAAGAAGACCATGTGAGTATGGGATCTATCGCTGGACGAAAACTGTTGCAGGTGATTGATAATGTCGACAAAATATTGAGCATTGAACTGTTGTGCGCAGCCCAAGCCAAAGATTATCATCAACCGTTAACATCAACTGCTTCACTGGAAGCTATCCACGGGAGAATCCGTCAGTCCATTCCACATATTGAATCGGACCAGCCGATGGAAGAGCTGCTGACTGAAGCATTAAAAATGGTGAAATCAGGCGAGCTTATTGCATTGCATGGTCAATATGCTGCTGGAGAGATTGCTGAAGAGCTAAAACAGCAGTTTGAGGTATTTTAAACAAGGAATGATGAAAAAGGAGTTAAAATTAGTTGGGCCTTTTAGGCAAATATTAACGATGTCAAATATGCCTATAAAAGGTCCAATCGACGATAGCCAATTGTCTATTATTAAAGAGGGTGGGATTTTAATCGCAGGAAACACGATAATGGATGTGGCCGCTTTTGCTCAATTACAACAGCAATGGGGGGAGCAGGCGGTTCTGATACATGTTGAGGGAGATCAGGTCGTTTTGCCAGGATTTATTGACTGCCATACACATATTGCTTTCGCAGGCAGTCGTGCAAATGATTTTGCCCTTCGAAATGCCGGTTCAAGCTACTTGGAGATCGCGGCGGCAGGTGGGGGGATCTGGAGTACCGTATCCCATACAAGGGATTGTGATGCCCGAGAATTGGTAGAGCTCACCATAAGGAGAGCACATTTACTATTGAAACAGGGAATTACAACGATCGAAGTTAAAAGCGGTTATGGGCTTAACGTTGAACAAGAACTTAAATTATTGCGTGTCATCCGCGAATCAGATCGACAAATACAACCAGACCTTATCCCAACTTGTTTGGCAGCACATATGCTTCCGCGGGACTTCAATGGGTCGGCAAAAGATTATCTTCATATGATGGCTGAAGTTCTTTTTCCAGCATTAAAATCAGAAAGGCTATCAAATCGGATAGATGCATTTATCGAAAAGACAGCTTTTCAGGGGCAGGACATTGTAGCTTATTTACAAAAAGCAAAAAATATGGGTTTCGATCTGACAATTCATGCCGATCAGTTTACGACTTCTGGAAGCCAGATTGCGGTAGAACTCGGTGCTATATCTGCGGATCATCTTGAAGCATCAACAGCTTTTGAAATTGAACTTATCGCACAGTCGGACACTGTCGCGGTGGCTTTACCTGCCGCTTCTATCGGATTGGGTTGCGGTTTTACACCCGCTAGAAAACTGTTAGATGCAGGTGCATGCCTAGCCATAGGTAGTGATTGGAATCCGGGATCTGCTCCAATGGGACAGTTATTGACAAGTGCGACGATTTTGGCAGCGGCAGAAAAGTTGACCAATGCTGAACTACTTGCGGCATTAACCTACCGTGGGGCAAAGGCATTGAACTTGTCTGACCGGGGGATTTTGGCGAAGGGAATGCGTGCAGATTTTAGTTTATTTAAAACTGACAATTATCAGAATATTACTTACTTCCAAGGAAGTTTGCAGCCTACAGCGGTATGGAAAAATGGTACGGAAGTATTATCAATATAACACCATGAAAGATACATTTAAGCGAGAGGTTGCAGAAGGTATTCCTACCACATTACCTCCAACAGTAGAGCGCGATCATACCATCAGCCACGCTCCCCGACGAAAGAATATTCTTACGAAGTCAGAAGAGAGGCTAGCTATACGGAATGCATTACGCTATTTTCCTAATCCCTGGCATGGCATTTTAGCGCCTGAATTTTTACAGGAGCTTCGCGACTATGGGCGAATTTATATGTACCGTTTTAGACCACAATACACAATGCATGCTCGACCAATAGCTGATTATCCGGCGTTAAGTAAGCAGGCGGCGGCAATTATGTTGATGATTCAGAACAACCTCGATCCTGCTGTCGCACAGCATCCGCACGAATTGATTACTTATGGTGGGAATGGAGCCGTATTTCAAAATTGGGCTCAATATCGGCTTACTATGCAATATTTATCGCAAATGACCGATGAACAAACATTACATCTTTACAGTGGTCATCCGATGGGACTTTTTCCATCTTCAAAAGATGCTCCTCGTGTTGTGGTGACAAATGGCATGATGATTCCAAATTATTCGAAACCGGATGACTGGGAGCGTTTCAACGCGTTGGGCGTTACGCAATATGGACAGATGACAGCCGGCTCATACATGTATATCGGTCCGCAGGGTATTGTGCATGGAACGACTATTACGGTTATGAATGCATTCCGGAAACATTTGGCGGTAGATGATACAATACAAGGCAAGGTGTTTTTGACTTCCGGCCTGGGGGGAATGAGTGGAGCACAGCCTAAAGCGGGTAATATTGCGGGATGCATAACGGTATGCGCTGAAATAAACCCCGACGCAGCAAGAAAACGACATGAGCAGGGATGGGTTGACCGATTGATAGTGAGCATAAAGGAGCTTGTTAGACAGGTAAAGCGGGCAGTGGAACAAAAGGAAATAGTATCCTTTGCTTATATCGGTAACATAGTCGAAGTATGGGAGGCTTTCGATCGTGAAAATATCCACATTACGGTAGGGTCTGATCAGACATCATTGCATAATCCGTGGTCCGGAGGATATTATCCCATGGGATTATCCTTTGATGAAGCAAATGTTTTATTGGCGAGTGACCCGGACAAATTTAAGCAATGTGTGCGAGAAAGCTTGGTACGACATGTTGATGCGATCAATAAGCATGTGTCCAAGGGAACGTATTTCTTCGACTACGGAAATGCATTTCTTTTGGAAAGTAGCCGTGCCGGCGCAGCAGTCTGGAATGATAAAAAGGACCAATTCCGCTATCCGTCGTATGTACAGGATATTCTTGGTCCCATGTGCTTTGATTATGGTTTTGGACCATTCCGTTGGGTTTGCACCTCTGGAAGGGCTTCGGACCTGAAAAAATCTGACGAAATAGCCATGACCGTTTTAGAGGATCTTCGATCAGAAGCCCCCTTAGAAATTCAGCAGCAGCTGCAAGATAATATACAATGGATTAAAGAAGCTGAGAAAAATAGACTCGTCGTAGGTTCTCAGGCGCGCATCTTATATGCCGATTCCATTGGACGTATTTCAATTGCAAAGGCCTTTAACGAAGCAGTAAAAACTGGTTTATTTGAAGGGCCGATTGTTTTGGGTAGAGACCACCACGACGTTAGCGGAACAGACTCACCTTATCGGGAAACTAGCAATATTTATGATGGAAGTCAATACACGGCGGATATGGCTATTCATAACGTCATTGGAGATAGCTTTCGCGGGGCGACTTGGGTTTCTATCCACAATGGCGGTGGCGTCGGGTGGGGAGAAGTAATCAACGGCGGCTTTGGCCTACTCTTAGATGGTTCAGACGAAGCAGTTGTTAAATTGGAAAAAATGTTATTTTTTGACGTGAATAATGGAATTGCTAGACGTGCCTGGGCTAGAAATAAGGAGGCAAACCAGGCGCTAGTCCGTGCGATGGAAGAAAATCCTAAATTACTAGTCACCCGTGCGCATCTTGTTGATGACCAAATTATTGAACAATTATTTGATGTGAACGAATGAAGCGCTTGTTGAATGATCCCGAAATATATAGCAAAGGCGACCAAGCTGTTTGGAAAGGACGTGTGGATGGTCAGAGTCGCGAATGGATGCGCTGGCATCAATTAATGAATTGTGTTGACCTTCGTGAACCGTCCGATTTGCGGCAAGCCATCGCTTTTCTTGGATGCTGTAGTGATGAAGGAGTTGCCCGAAATCAGGGACGACTAGGAGCCAAAGAAGGGCCTGCCGCACTCCGGAATGTATTGGCCAATCTTCCTGTTCATTTTCCAGATAAACTTAAACTTAAAGATTGCGGCGACATCCTATTAAAAGACAATGATTTAGAATTATGTCAAGCATACTTGGGAACAGCTTTGAAAATTATTCTGGAACAAGAAGGGTTCCCCGTCATATTAGGGGGAGGCCATGAAATTACCTACGGCCATTATCTAGGGGTTAGTCAATATCTAAAAAACGATAATAAATGTTTAGGTATCATTAATTTGGATGCGCATTTAGATATTCGTGCCTTGCAGGATGGCCAAGGGAATTCTGGAACGGGATTCTATCAAATTGAACAGGATCAATCGGCAGCTGGCTTGCCCTTTCATTACTTAGCAATCGGAATTCAGGAAATAAGCAATACCAAGGGATTACTTAACTATGCTCGCGAGAAGAATGTAAAGATTATAGAACGTGATAGTTTGATCAATGAACAGCTTGATCAGATTCGGGAAAAAATAATTGGTTTTTCTAAATTGGTGGATTATGTGTATTTAACCATAGATCTTGATGCCTTTGCTTCGGCCTATGCCCCGGGAGTCAGTGCGTTGGCATTTAACGGTATAGTCCCAGATCAGCAGTTTTTTATGATCTACGATTTTCTTTTGGATCTACCTAATCTGAGATCTGTCGATTTGGCTGAATTAAATCCGTATTTTGATATCGATTCGAGGACAGCCAAATTAGCGGCTGATCTACTATTTAGGCTGGTCAATAAATTAGCAGCAAAAATTCAATAACCGTCGTAAAGTAAGTTACACGCTGAGCCTCACTTTAGTCTATTGAATGAGAGGGTCATAAGGATATATCCGGTTTCATCCTGTTTTGCAAAAGTTTAAAGATATTGCTTTTATTAACTAATATTTTTAGTATATTTGCTGTGTGTTATGGATGTAAATCAAAGCAAAAAACAAGAGTATGCCATCGTGGATATAGAGACTACAGGTGGCCACGCAAAATCGAGTCGGATCACGGAGGTTGCTATTGTTATTCATGATGGTAACCAAGTTCTAGAGCGCTGGGAAACATTAGTAAATCCAGGAAAGGAAATTCCTAACTCCATTTTTGCGCTTACTGGCATCGATAATGACATGGTAAAGGATGCTCCAACATTTGAGGAAGTTGCCGAGCGCATTTATGCAATGCTTAAAGACCGTATTTTTGTTGCGCATAATGTCAATTTTGATTACTCATTCATCCGTTTTCAGTTGCAGGAATCGGGATTTGAATGGTCAGCAATAAAATTATGTACAGTACGCTATGCGCGAAAAATAAAGCCGGGGTTATTATCCTATAGTTTGGGACGTCTATGCGATTATTTAGATATACCGATAGAAAATAGGCATCGTGCAGGTGGCGACGCCGATGCAACTGCTATTCTTTTTGCTTATTTGAAAGTTCTGGATACTGAACAGATCTTTCAGGATATGATTAAACACAAGGCGATAGATCAACGTTTTCCGCCACACTTAAATCCGTTAGCGTATGAACAATTGCCGAATGAGGCTGGAGTCTACTATTTTCACGACAAAGATGGAAAAGTAATTTATGTGGGAAAGGCTGTAAATATCAAAAAACGGGTATTATCCCATTTTACTGGAAATAACATTCAAGCCCAAAGGCAAAATTTTTTAAAGGAAATTCATCATATCAGTTACGAATGCTGTGGGACGGAGCTTATGGCGCTACTTTTGGAATGCGCGGAGATTAAACGGTTTTGGCCAAAATACAATAGGGCACTGAAACGGTACGAACCTAAGTTCGGATTGTTTTCCTATGAAGATCAAAACGGATACCTTCATCTTGCCATTGGTAAGACAAATAGGGGACAGACATGTATTCAAGTCTTCCAGCGTGAATACGATGCAATTCAGTTACTCCAAACATTTATCCAACAAGATGCTATTAATCCGCAATTCTGTCAGTTTGGGCAAGCCAGTTTGTCAACAAAGTCCATTAAGAAGGATGTGTTGCCCGATCGCGACTTACACAATACCAGAATTGAACGCTGTATTGAGGAGTGGTTGGTGCAACGTCCATCGTATGTACTGATCGATAAGGGACGTCATTGTGAAGAGAAAAGCTGTATTGTTATTGAAAATGGTACTTTCTATGGCATGGGCTATATTGATCAATACTATCAAAATTATGGTTTTGAAGATTTAAAAGCACATGTTAAGAGATATCCGAGTAATCACTACATGCTGGAATTAGTCAAAATGGCAGCAGCAAGGCATCCTGCTAAAATACATTTTTTAACAGAATCGACTTTTTTACCAAATACTGCTGCCGAACCGGATTTACATTATGAAAAGTTAGAGCCAAATAGTCTTTTCAACTTGAGCTAATTGTCTATACTTGGTATCGTAGTCATTTTCTTACATTTTGGTCATCTTAATCTCAGTTATTTGTTAAAGAAATGTGAAATAAAAAATTGTAGATTATAATGGTCCGATAATTGAAATGTGTTTGTTATATATTAGTAAAGACTTTTCATAATTTAGGTTAATAATTGGTTAGTTAAAACCTGAGGTTCCCAACCTCAGGTTTTTCTTTTTTTACTCCTTTTGGAACTAGCATTCATTTAAAACATGCAGGAGGATAAGAGCTACGAAATTTGACCTTTCGACACTACTTGTTCAGTGCTTGTTCAGTGCTCGTTCAGTGATGACTCAGTATCCACTGTATAATCATTGACTGATTACTGTCTAAAAATTGAATTAAAAATGAGCCAAGGGACAAGGTGTTGTTTTTTGCGTCAAACAACTTTTTATTTAATAAAAAAAGGTTTTAATCGCATGTATGTCAGTTAAATAACATTTGTCCCCGTTTTGTCCCCCTAAGTTTTTTCTCTATATAGTTAGTTTAAGCTACTTTAGTATTCGTATACTGTAAACGGCGAAATAGTAAAACAAAGATGGGGCGTTTTCTTAAAGTAGCTGCGGTATATCTTATCCATATCTTTATATATAAAAAGGGCCTTGGCCCTTTTTTTTATTCCTATTATTCAGATTGCCTATTTTAAGCCAATGGCACCTTAACCTAGATTTTGATATAGATCTTTTTCTTCCGTAGGCAATATGCGATCAACCAATTCAAAGCGACAAATAGCAGCGCAAATAGGGCGGAGGATAATAGTTGGTTTTGCCAGCTATCAAACAGGAAATGGTAGCTTAAGTTCCAAAGATTTTGATGTGTATCCCCGATGAGAATAAAAGAAAAAATCGTGGGGATTAAGCCGCTAAGACAATAGATAAATAGTGTATTCTTACCGAAATCGTCAAGGACAGTGTAAATTATCCCTTTGATGTTTTGAAATTCGATAAGATAGATTAATATAGCGAGAAAAGAGAGTGCAATTCCAGTGCTGAATACGGCGTAGCTGCTGGTCCAGATCTTCTTATTAATAGGAAAAACAAATGACCATAGATAGCCAATCAGGATAAAGGACAGACCTACGATAAATAGGTTGATCAGCTCCCTTTTTCCTGTCAGTTTTTGAATAATGTACTTTCCGGTAATATACCCGAATATTGTTTGACTGATGGCCGGTAAAACGCTCCAGATATCCTCTGGATCAAATGCTGTGCCCTCGCCGTGATAGAGATGGGATGCACCGAAGATTCGAATATCTATTGCAGTTCCGAACCAACCGTCCAAACTATAAGGATCCGATGGATTACTATAGTAGCAAATCAACCAATAGAACAAGAGAAATGCCGTACCGATGATAATTGCGCCTTTATCTTTAAAATAATATACTAACATGGCGCAACTGAAATAACAGATAGCGATACGTTGCAGTACGCCGAAATACCTGTACTTGGCAAATGGAATCCATTCCAGCTGGTGAAGGCTATTCCATTCAACAAAAGGAAAAACATTTAAAAAGATGCCCAGCATAAAAAGGATGCCTGTTCTTTTCGCAACTTTTTGCCAATAGGCTGATGGAGCCTGTTGATCGATATTTTTTAAAGAAAATGCCATCGAGTTTCCAACAGCAAATAAGAAAAATGGAAATATAAGATCTGTAAACGTACATCCATGCCAGATGGAGTGTTCAAGTTGAGGAAATACATGATGATAGTTGCCAGGATTATTGACGAGAATCATAGCCGCGAGTGTAAACCCACGGAAAATATCCAGTGATTTAAAACGAGTCATAATAAAGTATATTCGTAAAAAAGGCTGTTCCAGGAATTAATCCTTTGAACAGCCTATGCTTGGTCTAATTAATAGCCTGGATTTTGAGTCAGGCTCGGGTTTGCCTGCAGTTCCAATAATGGTATTGGAAGGAGCAGGCTATTTTGGTTAAAATTATACTTAATCAACGTAGGGTTGCTCTGTTTGCCGTTATCGCATGTAAATTTTATTTCATTTAGTTTATTCATTACATCTACCGTTACACCATAACGATTTAAATCATCCCAACGTTGACCTTCGAAAGCAAGTTCCAATCGGCGCTCGTTGAGAATGATGGCCTTTAGTGCAGTGGAGCTGACACCTGATAAATCGGACAGCCCTGCGCGATGACGTATGATGTTTATAGTGTTTATCGCACCAGAAGCATTTCCCAAGGCGTTTTGAGCCTCTGCTTTAAGCAGAATGATGTCCGCAAGCCGCAAAAGGTAAAAATGATCGCCACTTTGGAAGCTGTTGGCATGTTTTTGCTTTACATTAAATGGGATTTCTGTATCGGCATCTCCACAAGGGTTCCAGAACTCATCTGCCCAAGGAACAGAGAAAAACCAGATGTTGGCATTCTTTCGTTCAGTGTCGCCAGCGTTGTCATAAGCTTCGACAAGATCTTTCGAAGGTGTGCCATACCGGCGCCATTCGTTTTCGTTGATTTGGCCATTTTCATCAAGATCCGGGAAAAAGAATGCGCCACCCCAACAGCTTAGATTGGGACTGCCGGCGATATAGGGAATCTCTATGATAGATTCACTGTTATAGTTATGTTTACCGTCAAAAAGATCCGCATAATTTTGAAGGAGCTGATAGCCACCTTTTCCAGTAATCACTGCATTGGCATATTGCAATACCTTATTGTAATCCCGATCAGGGCGTTGTGCCCATATCTTGGTCAGCAAGGCATTTGCAGCACCTTTTGTAGCTCTAACTTTGTCAATAGAGGCTTGCCCAAATCCATCGGGAAGATTGTTTGCTGCCACCTGTAGATCCGAATCTATAAAATCATAAACCTCCTCTACAGTTGATCGCTTGATGCGTAATACTTCCGAATCTGTACTGTTGGAGTGTTTTTCCAAGGGGACACCACCGTAAAGTTTGACCAATTGATAATAATGGAAGGCTCTTAAAAATGAAGCTTCTCCAAGAATTTGTTTGCGTCTTTCATCCGAAAAAGTAGGATCTGTGACTTTACCAACATTGTCGATAACGATATTGCATTTTGAGATTGCTCCATACAGTTCTTCCCAATCCCTGCGTACCATTTCATTGGTATTGGTAATCGTATTATAGTCAATTTGTGAAAAGTCTATCTCACCACCGCCGGCCGCATGCGCATTGTCCGAACGGATATCGGTCTGTAAAATCATCTCCCATTGATAATAATTGGCATTGCTTCCTGGGCGGGTACCATTGCCTATAAAAGAATTATAGGCCCCGTTTAATGCTTTCTCAATATTGTCTCCGGTGAGATAGGCATTTTCACTCGTTACCGTGGAGGTAGGCTGAAGATCTAAAAACTTTTTGCAGGAATTTAGAGCAAGAGAAGCCAATAAGGCGATGGCTAATGACGTATATCTATTTGATTTCATTGTTTGTAAGCTAAAAGGTTAAAAAGTTAGGTTTAAACCAACAATAAAGGTGCGTGCCTGCGGCGAAGTACCAAAATCGATGCCCGGCGCCATATTGGAGCTCACGGTTTCCTGGTTAGTTCCCCCATACATGCTTACCTCAGGATCTAGACCTGAGTATTTTGTGAATGTTAACAGATTCTCGCCTGTCACATAAAGACGGACCTTATTGAGCTTCCATCTTTCAAGCACTTGTTTAGGTAGGGTATAGGCCAAGGTCATCGATTTTACTCTGAGGTAGGAACCTTTCTCTACAAAACGGGAAGAAATCTGTGAATTGTAGTTGTCATCTGTATTATTTAGATCCGGACGCGGCATAGTACTATTTTTGTTATTGACTGTCCATCTGTTTAATACGGCAGTACTTTGGTTTCTCGGTTCCCACATACCCTCTGTATAAATACGTGTCGCATTAAGGATATCATTTCCCTGTACACCTTGTAAGAAAAAAGAAAAGCTGAAGTTTTTATAACTAAAATCATTTGTCATGCCATAAGAGAATTTTGGTGTAGCATTACCAATGATAGCCATATCACTCGTTTGAAGACCTGCTTCAGGGTCGGCCATCTGATAGATCATATCTCCGGTCTCTGGATTGACGCCTTTCGCGACGTAACCCCAGAATGATCCCAATGCAACCCCTTCTTTTGCAATCGTACTATTGCCACGGCCATCAATATTTCCGTCATAGTAGGTTCCGCCATCAATATTCAGTACTTTATTGCGATTGAGCCCAAAGGTGACTGTTGTATTCCATTTGAAATCGTGAACGAAATTTCGGCTACTCAATTCGAATTCGAAACCTTTATTCTGTAGGTCGCCGAGGTTTTTCAGCGCAGTTCTATAACCGGAACTATACGGAACTCTTGAGTTGAGAAGTAGGCCTACAGTCCTTTTTGCATAATAATCTGCACCAAATATCAATCTAGAATTAAAGAAACTGGCATCCACACCAATGTCGGTCTGGTTTGTTGTTTCCCATTTTAGATTGGGGTTGTCCAAGGTAGCAGGTGTATACCCCGGTACAACTGATCGCCGATATTGTACGATCCCGTGACGTCAACTAAACCAAGATAGGAAAAGGCCGGGATTTGGCTATTTCCAACCTTACCCCAACTAGCGCGGATTTTCAAATCGTTTACCGTTTTTTTCAGCGAACTAAAGAAATCTTCATTGGATAAACGCCAGCCGGCAGAGAAAGAAGGGAAGTAACCCCAACGGTTATTAGGCCCGAATACAGATGACGCGTCAGCTCTCAGATTGGCTGTAAATAAGTACTTGTCGTTATAATCATAACCGATTTTTGCAATGCCGGAAATAGTGGATACAGCAGCATCTATCGCTGTTGGCATCGCCGTAATCATTGAACCTCCATTGACGGTATGAATTGCTGGATTAGCAAAATTCTGGGTAGCGATATTTGAGTTTGTTGTTTGTGTTTTAGTGGTAATATAACCTAGTAAACCTGTGAAGTGGTGCTTGTCACTAAAAGTTCTGTCATAGTTTAATGTATTTTCGGACATCCAATACTGATTGTCCTGCTGCTGGAGCGTCGCCATTCCTTTATATTTTCTACCCTCTGTCGTGCGGAACGGATCCACAAAAGTGCGGTACTGGTTGTTAAATTTCTCATACCCAAACAGCGATTTGAATTTTAGTCCCGGTAGGATATTGGCTTCCACAAAGGCATTTCCTGTAAATCTGTTGTTGATATAGCTGTGCTCGTTGCCTGTTGCCAATGCAACGGGGTTGTCAAGATCTGTATAGAATGGATCCACTGTGAAAGCACCTTTATCGCCATATATGCCGATTACTGGAGAGCCCAGGTAAGCATTCATGATGACTCCATTTCGGGAGTTCTCGGTAATGTCCACGTCGTACCAACGGTTGTAAGATAAGCTTGTTCCAACTTTAAAGATTTTATTGATCTGATGATCCAAATTAACCTTGAAATTGACCTTGTTTACTGTATTTGTGATGACTGTACCATTATCTTTTTGATAAGATCCAGAGATGTAAAACCCTGTCTTTTCATCTCCACCGCGTACTGAAGCCTGGTATTTTTGGCTGTGACCGGTGCGGAATAGCTGATCTGGCCAGTTCGTATCAGCGGTATATTTCGACCAATCCAAGGCTTCTCCCATCTCAGTCATTAATTCTCTATATTGTACCGCATTTAGAACGCTAGGCTTTTTTCTGATGGCTGAAAATCCTTGATAGGTTTCGAAATTTACCTGTGTCTTACCGTTTGTTCCTCTTTTGGTCGTAATCAGCACCACGCCATTGGCTCCTGACGATCCGTAGACAGCGGCAGAAGCAGCGTCTTTTAAGACCGAAATGCTTTGAATATCTGATGGATTGAGCTCCGATATATTTTCTGTAGGGACACCATCTACAATGTATAATGGGTTGCTACCTGCAGTAATTGTAGAGGTTCCACGAACACGAATGGAGAAGCCAGCTTGCGGTTGTCCGGAGGATTTTACAATTTCTACCCCCGCCATTTTACCTTCCATGGCACTCGCCAATTGGGTCACAGGGCGATCTTCAATATCCTTTGTGCTCATGGTTGCAATGGCTCCCGTGATGTCCTTTTTTTTCTGTGTTCCAAAACCGACCACAACGATCTGCTCCAGTTGGTTGTTGGCAGTTTTCATCTGTATATTGAGGTAACTATTGGAACCTACCGTACTACTGATAGTCTCATAACCTATCGAACTAAAGCTCAGTTGATGTGTAGAGGTTGCTTCAATCGAGAATTCACCTTTACTGTCTGTTTCCGTTTGTTTACCCGTTGTTGTATTGCGGATTGTGACCCCTGTTAATGCTTTACCATCGCTATCGGAAACGCGCCCTTTTACAAGCTGTTGTACATTGATCGTGTTTCTTAAGGGCCTTTCATCGATTTTCCTTTTTAAAACAATGGTGTTGTTGACAATTTTGTATGAATACGAGAGTTCTTTTAGGTTGTCATCCAAAATTTCAACGATAGAACCATCTTTATGGTTTATTCTGATCTTTTGATTTTTATTGATCTGTGAGTTATCATAAAGGAATACATAAGAACTCTGACGTTCAATTTCTTTTGCAAACTTTGCCAACGTGTATTCTTCGTGCTGTAACTTAATTTTAGACTGGTTCACATTTGTTAGCGCCAGGTTATTTGCATGAGAAATGCACTGGATAGCAAGTAAAGCGGCAAATAGCTTTGCTCTTTTGCCAGCCCTCTGAATGGGTATACGTTTATTCATAATTAGTTGGTTAATTAGATTTTATATAGATAAATTTAGAGCTCCACTTCAATTTTATTGTTGTGCAATTGGCATTTGATATCAAGAAAATTGAGCGTTTCAACCAATTCTTTTGCTGTGGAATTGCGTTTTATTTTTCCGGTCAATTCACGCTTGTCGTTTGTTCCTATGTAGACTATATCCACATTATACCATCGTTTTATGGCAGCTAATGCATCTTTGATTGGCGTCGATTCGAAATAGAAAAAGCCATTTCTCCAGGCCATCGCTTCTTCAATATTGGCTTCTTCCACAATCAGATTACTCCCTGTGCTAAATGCTGCCTGCCCGGGTTTCAGCATTTTTGATCTGCCGAATTGCGAAACTTGTACTGAACCCGTAATAAGTGTTGTCTTGTTGTTTTCATTTGGATAGGAACGTACATTAAAGTGGGTTCCGAACACACGAATTGTCTGCTCATTGGACTTTACATAGAATGGCCGTTTGCTATCGTGGCTTACCTCGAAATATCCTTCGCCAGACAATTTTACCTCACGTTTATTCGAAGCAAAAGATTCTGGGAAGGTTAATGTCGAGCCAGCGTTCAACCACACCTTTGTGCCATCGGTCAAAATGATTGCATATTCGTTGCCAATCGGAGTCTCAATACTATTGGTGTGGCTAGCATTGACGGTCTTGTTTGCTGTAAACTGATAGTGTACTGTACCCGAGGCCGTCGTAACTATTTTCACCCGCTCATCTTGGTGGAGAAGCTGTTGCTGTTTGGCAGAGAGGTCGATTTTGGTTCCATCCGCCAACGTTAATACGGCTCCCTTCATACCAGGATGAACCTGCTGCTGCATCTTTGCGGTAATCGGCACGTTATCTCCAGTTGCCCTTTTGACAAGGTAGAGTGGCAATACAAATAACAGCGCAAGCGCTGCAGCTATTCCACCCAATTTTGCCCATTGTGGAATACGTTTAATTTTGGATCTTTGGATTTGCTGCTGTATCTGGGATAGGAGTAGCTCTTTAAGCTGTTGCTCGTCTGTTGCAATTTCTTCGGGAATATTGAGCGGCTCATCATCATTTGCATTATACCATTCTTGGAGCTCTGTCTCCTCTTCTGGTGTAGATGTGCCTTTCAGCCATTTGTAAGCTAATTTTTTTATCCGGAATTGATTGTTGTCAGCCATGTTTAGAGTGTATTTGTTTATATAGTCCCTAAATTGGAGTGATACCCTGACAAGAAAAGAAAAAAAATTATAAGGTGATCAGAAAACGCTGAATACCAGCGCGGATTTTTTTTAATGCACGGCTTAATTGGGTTTCGACAGTCTTCACCGAGATGTTCATGCGTTCAGCAATCTGCTTGTAGGTGAGCCCATCTTCGCGGGATAATTTAAAAATAAGTTGGCATTTTTCAGGCAGTTCGGAAATAAGCTGTTCCAACCGGACGCGTAATTCTTCGAATTGGAGCCAATCTTGCGTAGAATTGTCAAAATCTATCCACGCTGTATCCTTTCTAAATGCTTCTTTCTTGTATTGCTGAGCTAGATATTTAAATATCTTGTATTTAACTGCCACAGTGAGGTAGGAAGCTAGATTGCTTTCAATTTGGAGTTGATGACGGCGTAGCCACAGTGAAGCAAATATATTCTGTACAATTTCCTGTGCATCTTCCAGCGAATTTGTTTTGCGGGCAGCCTGATAATAGAGCTTTTTCCAATAGCGATCATACAGGGCTTCGAAAGCTATGGAATCGTCCTGTTGAATCAATACGATCAGCTCCTCGTCTGAATGGGCTCCAAAATCTTTCATGCACGACAATACTATGTTTTTCTACGGTTATGCTACGCAAATAGCAGAGTAAATGTAATGACTAAATGGTGAATAATACAACTTTAATAAATAAATATAGCTGTTTACGAACGAATTTCATGATTTCCTAAAGCCTTATCTGCAGCGATACACACAAAAAAAGAGCATCTGTTAATCTCAGATACTCTTTTTTTTGCGAAAGCAACTACTTCTTAGAAGTTTGGCTTCAATAGGTACTTGTCGTAGAATCGGAAAATATGGTCCGCAGCCTCCTCCGCAGTATCTACAATTCGATACAGCTTTAAATCCTCCTCACTGATATATTTATTGGAAATCATAGTATTTTGAACCCAGTCCATTAATCCTTTCCAATAATCAGAGCCGACCAATACGATTGGAAAACGTGCAATTTTGCCCGTTTGGATCAATGTGATTGCTTCAAAAAGTTCGTCCATTGTTCCGAAGCCTCCCGGCATAACAATATAGCCCTGAGAATACTTCATAAACATCACTTTTCTCACGAAGAAGTACTTAAATTCTAGTAGCTTATCTCGGTCAATATATTTGTTGTGGAATTGTTCGAAGGGTAGTTCAATATTCAATCCAACAGATTTACCCCCTGACTCATAAGCACCTTTATTGGCTGCTTCCATGATACCTGGTCCACCGCCCGAAATAATACCGTAACCACGTGCTGTCAATAAACTTGCAATTTCTACCGCCATTTGATAATATTTGTGTTCACGCGGGGTACGCGCAGATCCAAATATTGAAACACAGGGGCCAATTTTTGCTAGTTTCTCAAATCCATCCACGAACTCTGACATCACTTTAAAAATCTGCCAAGAGTCTTTTACTTTAATTTCCTGCCATGTTTTGTTTTCAAATGCACGGATAATTTTATCTTCTTTTGTAATGTCCATATATAACGTTATACATTTAATTTCTAAATTCAATTTTCCAAAAAGGAATACAATATAGGTATTTTTTTAATAGTAGCTACTTTTTCTGATTATTCTTACATTTGCATTATGAATTTTTCTTCTAAGCTTCTCGAGAACGCCGTTGCTGAATTTGGAAAACTGCCGGGCGTAGGACAAAAGACATCATTGAGGTTAGTTTTGCATCTACTGAAGCAATCGGATGCGGATGTAGCTCGTTTTACCGCTGCTATTGACCGTTTGAAAGAGGACATTCAGTATTGTCAGGAATGTTTTAATATTTCAGATCATACAATTTGTGAAATATGTGCTTCATTCAAACGCGATAAAAGTTTGATCTGTGTCGTTGAAGACACGCGTGACGTAATGGCAATTGAGAATACGAACTCCTATCAGGGTGTAT
Organism: Sphingobacterium sp. UBA3549; assembly: GCF_002376635.1. Classification (NCBI taxonomy): domain Bacteria; kingdom Pseudomonadati; phylum Bacteroidota; class Sphingobacteriia; order Sphingobacteriales; family Sphingobacteriaceae; genus Sphingobacterium; species Sphingobacterium sp. UBA3549. The sequence continues at coordinate 135,529 of NZ_DFOE01000005.1, forward strand.
ATCACGTATTGGGCGGATTAATTTCACCGATGGACGGCATCGGTCCTGCTGATCTAAAAATTGAAGGATTAATCAATCGAATCCAGAGAGGTGAGGTGGAAGAAGTTATTTTAGCGCTGTCAGCAACGATGGAGGGAGATACAACCATTTTTTATTTATATCGTAAATTGCGGGAGTTTGATGTCAAAATTACAACCATCGCGCGCGGGATCGCATTTGGCGGAGAATTGGAATATGTTGATGAGTTGACTTTGGGTCGCTCCATTGCCACACGCGTTCCTTACGAGCGCAGTGTCGGTTAATTGTACTTTAGATAGATTTCTTTAACCCCTTCGTGTATTTTTCTGCCTTTATCAATTTGCTTTTTTCGCCATAAAGAATTGTCTATCCTATAATTCGACGTCTTATTCTTTAACATATTTATGTAGGCAATACGACCAACTAATGTTTTTTCTAAACCTAATAGCGCGCAGGAATAGTCGCCCAATAGATACTGATTGTAATAGAGGTGAATTTCGCGCATGAGCTTTCGTCCCCATTTATTTATAGGGTAAGCAGCTTTAACGGGTTCTTCCATAAGTGCCTTTGCCAAAGCAAGGCTATCTTGGTCTCCAGACTGCTGTGTCATTGTCCAATAATATAAAGCTTCAATTGCTTCCTCTTCCGTGTCAGGGAGAAGATGAAGGGGGATGCCTAATAAGTTTCCTACAAATTTCCATACGTGGAATAGACCTTCAATTTCGCTTCTTAATATATTGAATTTCATTCGTTTAAGCCCTGTTAGATAAACAAGGGAAAATCCTAAGTTTGTGGCAAGCATATCCCAGGTATTTAATGGAATACCCCATTTTTCAGTTTCCCACTGACCCTGCTTTAAAATGTTTAACCGCGCATACGAATGGATACATCGGGTGAGTAAAATGGCTTCAATACCAATATGTCCCTTTCTTAGGGCATTATTACCTGTAATATCAACCCAAAAGGTAACGGTTTCAGTAAGTCGCTTTACGGCGCCTTTTTTTAGCGCTCCCGTGAAGATCAAAGGTTTGTTTATCGCGCTGGATTCATAGCCACCCATGAGCACATAATCACGTAATACAATTAATCCAGATAAGCCCGATCGTTGACTGAGTTCAATTCCTTGCGCAATTTTATCCCAATCCAACCAAGATGGGGCAAAATCCACGGTATGGAGAAAGTCTATCAATACCTGCTCGTAGGCAGGTTCAATAGATCTACCAGCAAGCGCATCTTTGAGTAACTGTTGTCCTTGATAAAAACCAATTTTTAGGTGTAGTTGTTCTACAAGCTGGTCGCAAGACATGTCGTATTGATACAGTAAAGGCGCAAATCGACCAGCATCGGTTATCACGGGTTTCTTGGGCAGTTTGCGAAGCAGATCAACACCAGGGCCCTTTGACCAATAGAAAGAGAATGAGCTCGTATTAATTTGAAAACGTTCGGGTATACGCATAGGTTCTATTGAATTGTCCAATCTACATAGGATCCATGAATCGCGATGGTATCGTTGGAAATATTGAATTTAAAGTCGATATAATCCATTTGACAGGATAAAAGATCGCTGCAGCAGAACTGACGGTCAATTTTAAAGTGCATTCTGAAACTACCGCTGGTATGATCAGTATAAAAAGACAGCCTGCTAATACTAAAATCGCTTAAATGTGGTGCACCATCTTTATTCTCTAAGCAGTCAACAACATAGTCGTTGATATCTTTCATGTTTGCGTCCATGGACTGGAGAAGATCCTGGATATTGAAAGGGATGCTGAGGTGATCTTTTTCTATTGAAATTTTTATGTTTATCGCTGTCATTGTATTATCGAATCTTTACAAAGCTCTTTCCAATTTGGAATAAATAGGTCGAAAATAGCCTCTGTTTCCATACGGGATTTCTGAGCAAATTTACAGAATGCCTTGAGTACAATTCGATTTATATGTTCTTTTTCTAAATCGATGAGTCGATTTGAAAAATAAATTCCACTGTCAACAATCGTAAATTCGCTTTTTGGTAACTTTTTGACGGCAACGCTGGAGATATTGTAGATGTCCAGCTGTTCTTCCCAGTAGGACATCTGCTTTATAACTTCATTATAAAGTAGTTCTTTGCTCCACTTGGAGAGTAATTTCAATGTATTTGTGCTCTTGTTTTGATAAACAGCTATGCTAGTTGCTGTTAGATTAACTTTTGTTGAGGTTGAGTTAGAATAAATTTTAACTAAATAAGGTTTTCCAAATAGGATATAAGGATTGTCCAGATATGCATACGATTGAAGATCGTCTTCGATTGTTGGCGGATTCAACTTAAGATATTCTTTAACTGAAGCCATATCCCAATGAGCCGGAGCATATACACGATAAGGAGATAGGCTGCCTAAAACTTGAATATAATCTTTATTACAAGGAATTATTTCGTAAAATGTATTAGCGATTTCGATTTGCATTGTTCGATTTTAAATTACAAATGGTGAGTTCGACGTTAAGAGTGCACGATACCCCATAAGTTGCGTTAAAGTAACGTTTTTTATAGTATACTACAGTTATAATGGTAATAATTTCTTTTATATAATGAGCCGCATCAATGCGGCTTTCGTTCGACCAAATGATGCTTTCCTAGTAACCCACTTCTAACTGTAAGTACGATGTTCCCAAGGCGGACGCATTGTGAAAGTACATGTATAAAGGTGGACTTAACGTGGACTCATGGTGTACTCACGGTACATACAGTTGGAAGTTGCTCCAGAATTGGTAATAACTTTTTAGCATTCTTATCAGCTATCAATACCGTATGATATCTACAAAAGCCATGATAATTCTTACAAAGAAAATTACCTCAAATCACTTAGTTTTGTTAAAAATGATATCGGCATGAATGGAATTACGCAAAATCAAGATTCATATCTGTTAAAGAATGTATTGTTAGAAACAGGCTTTCTTTATGAAAACGCGGAAGTTGTTGCTACAAAAACAGCATTATTTGATATACAAATTGAGGGAAATAAAATAAAAAGTGTTGAGCCTGCGCAATCTACAACGGATGTAAAAGGCTTTGACATCAAAGGTAAATTGGCATTACCACCATTTCGTGATATGCACATTCATTTGGACAAAACCTTATTTGGCCTTCCTTGGAAGGCAGTATTTCCAAAAAATAGGACTGTAAAAGATATGATTGCCAAAGAGCAGATGATCATCCCGGAGCTATTGAAAACCTCGGCTGAACGGGCCGAAAAGCTAATTTCACTCTTGCAGGGCTACGGAACCAATTTTGCGCGCACGCATTTTAATATTGATCCGACGTCTGGCACAGCGTCACTGGAGCACTTGTTACAGGCTCTTGAACATTTAAAGGATTCATTTTCTGCCGAATTGGTCGCATTCCCGCAGCATGGGCTATTTTATACAAAATCTGCGGAGCTGATGGAGGAGGTGGCCAAATGGGAGCAGGTGAACTTTATCGGTGGTCTAGACCCCTTTAGTATTGACGGTAGTATTGAGAAGCCGGTGGACTTGACCATTCAACTTGCATTGGACAATAACAAAGGTATCGATATCCACTTGCATGAAGGCGGACAATCTGGCGTTAAAACGATTCATTATTTAATTGATAAAGCTTTCGAAAATCCAGCGTTGCAAGGTCGTACCTTTATCAGCCATGCTTTCGCTTTGGGCTACATGGCAAAAAGGGAATTAGCATATACGGCCGAACGCCTCGCGGCAGCGAAAGTTGGTATTTGTAGTTCGGTGCCTTTCCGCAACATGTTAATGCCACTTCCGGAACTGGAAAAGGCAGGAGTGGAAGTTTTTATAGGGAATGACAACGTTCAAGATCACTGGAGTACTTTTGGTAGCGGTAATATGCTTCAAAAGGCCAATTTGGTTGCACAATTATACGGTTATGAAACCGAATTTGAGCTATCCCGCAGCCTCCGTTACGCGACTAATGGTAGCATTCCACTTGATGACCATGGGAAAATCGTGTGGCCAAAAGTGGGAGACGATGCTAGCCTTATTTTTGTTGATGCAAGTTGTTCTGCAGAGGCGGTGTCCCGCATCTCGACCGTAAATGGATTTGTTTATCAGGGAAATAGCTCATCAATCATAGCATAGAAATCCCAAGTTATGGTTTATAAAATTGGCGTTTTTTATTTTGATGTATTCGTTTAATGTAGGAAAGTGGTTTTGCAGTAATCTATTTTATAGGATTCTCCGTTGTGTACCAGTTGAACCTCATTTTTGGTTCTTACATCATGGCCGTAATCGACAAATACGATAAATTTACTGTCTGATACTTTTTCAATTTTAACATCCTGAATATCCAACGCATCATCATTCCCGCGTCCAAATAGCCATGTCTCATGGGTATACAGTGGATAGATTTTTCTCCATTTGGCTTTGTAAGCTGCCTCGGCCATGGGTAGTTCCTCATCGGAAAGGTTTGATGGCCCGTAAATTTCATTGGCGTCTTGTAAAAATGCACGAAATCGCGGGGTACATAATGCATCTTCTTTGTCTAAGTAGTAGCAATATTTTCCAGTTGAGAAGCCTTCGCACTGAAAAATGCCTTCCAGCCAAGATTCTGCTGGATGGCTATCCTTTAAAGTTGAATCCCGTATTTCTGCCATCTCCTTATTTTGAGGTGTAGTTTGCTGTATTGCAGCTGCTATAGAATTGCTTTTATCCTCTTGAACTCCATTTGTACAACTTGCTAAAATACAAGATAGAACAATTGCTGCATATGAACTCTTCATTTGTTGATATCATCTTAGTTGGTATAAAATTAAGCTATTAAAAGCATATTACCATCATTGATTACAGCGACATCGAAAATCGTATTGGCTAAAAAAATATGCTATTCGATATGGTTTCTACAATTTTCCTCATTCACTATTGGATTATTATTTATGTTATATGCGCAATACATCTGCGTAATTGATAGATTCTGTTTGCTTTCTTACATTTTTTTTATTTTTTATAGCTGTATATCAGTTTATTATTTTGATATAAAGGACTTTTTAATTCCTTTTTATTACTACGCAAATTGGCCGCGTGGTGCCCCAGCGATATTTGTAATGTCAGCAATGACAAACATTCTTTGATGGAAAGGATAGCAGTAGAATTCGAATCCCACTTCCATCTTCGGATAGAATAGCATAACGATACAGCATAGCGCATTGCTATTTGTGGACATCATTTTACTAAATACCGTTAGGCTGATGGAAGAAAACAGTATGGAGTTCAAATTAAAGGAAATGGAATATATTAAAAAGATCGTTGAAAAGATCAATACGATTTCGCTTGTTGGAAACGGACAGATTGTCGATCAACTTAAACAATATGTGTGAAATAAAAGATACTACATGTGAAGAGGTGCAGGTAACAACGTAAAGAGGTGTTGTTGCCTGCTTTAGAGGAGTTGTAAAGTTTACTATATTAGAAAGTCAGAAAATGGAAAATAAAAGAATAAATGGCAATGATTTAATTGCATTAGGATTTAAAGAAAATCATACGTTGGGTGTTGCGTTGAAAATCAACAGTAAAAGACACGGTTATACACGCGAAGAAATGTTGGAAAAGTTTAGATCTGTCTTGGAAGACCCGACGAGTTATTCCGAAGACGCTGTGTTTGGTATTTTGTCCAGTGCTATACTCGGACAAGACGCGGTTGATAAGTCATTAATAGTGTTGAATGAAACACCGGTAGATTATGCGATCTATGGCGCTTCTGAAATCGAAACCGGGGCGAAAGCACAAATGAATGTTGCCATGAAATTGCCTGTTGCAGTTGCCGGTGCATTAATGCCGGACGCGCATCAAGGCTACGGACTACCAATCGGAGGCGTATTGGCGACCAGTAATGCGGTAATCCCTTATGGGGTTGGTGTAGATATTGGATGTCGTATGGCTTTGTCCATCTTCGATTTACCAGCCTCATTTTTGGAAGAAAATGTAATGATGCTCAAAGATGTTATTCTACGTAACAGCAAGTTTGGAGCCGGTAATGGATATCTGAGACACGAACGTGTAGATCATGGGGTGTTAGATAATAAATTGTTTACGGAGAATAGCTTGCTTTCGTCCTTGAAGGATAAAGCCTGGACACAATTGGGATCTTCAGGTGGTGGAAATCACTTTGTGGAATTTGGTGTCGTCGAATTTGAGGATAAAGATGAGGTTTTAAATATTGAACGTGGGACTTATTTGGGCTTATTAACACATTCAGGTTCAAGGGGAATGGGCGCTACCATCGCTGGACATTACACAAAATTAGCCAAATCTTTGTGTAAGTTGCCTTACCAAGCTGAAAATTTGGCTTATTTAGATCTGGACACCCATGAAGGGCAAGAGTATTGGCTGGCCATGAATCTCGCCGGTGATTATGCGTCAGCTTGCCATGAGGTGATTCATAAAAAAATTAAGTTGGCTTTAGGGGCAGAGTTGTTAGCGCAGGTGGAAAATCATCACAATTTTGCATGGAAGGAAACCTGGAACGACCAAGAGGTTATAGTCCATCGAAAAGGTGCGACACCCGCGGCGAAAGGAGTGATGGGCATTATCCCCGGATCAATGGCCACACCGGGTTTTTTGGTGCGTGGAAAAGGGGAGGTGAAGGCTATTCAGTCGGCCTCTCATGGAGCAGGACGATTGATGAGCCGTACACAAGCAATCAAAACATTATCTCCTCATAACCTTAAAGAGATGCTTACTGATAAAGGTATTATGCTGCTTGGGGCAGGCATGGATGAAGCGCCAATGGCCTATAAAGACATTCATGCCGTGATGGCTTCGCAAAAGGATCTCGTTGATGTCGTAGCAAAGTTTTCTCCAAAGATTGTACGCATGGCAGACGATGGAAGCCGAGAAGACTAATTGTCAAAAAGCGCCTTAACAATACGTTTGAGGCGCTTTTTGACTACTAGTTTGTTCAATTATGTCAATCAATACGAGCGATTAGATCGGTTTGGCCGTCGCAACCTCTTTGTAGGTGTATACGTTATATGGATATAGTTTTTTTGCTAATACCTTTGCTATAAAACTACTGATAAGTAGGGGCGCTAATAATAGATATCCTGAAGGAACGAGGCTTGCAATAATAAAAATAGCCGTAAAAGGTGCGTGTATGGCTGCAGAAAGCATTGCCGCGGCACCAAAAAGAGCAAAATTAATGACGATCAGCTGTGTTCCGAGGTAACGATTGCAAAGCTGCGCAAACAAAACGCCTAATAAAGCTCCTGTTACAATGCTTGGCGCAAAAACACCACCATCGCCACCCGCGCCGAGGGTCAAAGATGCCACTAGTGGTTTTAGAAGAACGAGCAGAATCAATGGAAGAAAGTAGCTCAAATTTACGGAGTCATGAAGACTGCCTTTTAGAATCTCACCAAGTCCGTGATAACTATCGCCATAAAGTGCTGGTAGGAAAAAGATAAATATTCCTATAGTGATAGCTCCTAAATTGACTCGTATAAAGTTACTTTTTATACCTGCAAAATAGGATTTTGCATAAATAACAATCTTCGTAAAATATAAAGCTAAAATCCCGCCAATCAATCCTAAAAGGACGACAAAGGGGACTGTCTGCCACCGCCATGCCTTTGCCTCAACTATAAATAATGGACTGGCGTCAACATAATAAACAAATACATATGCCACCGCCATAGAAGTGATTCCGCTAATGAGCAAAGTCTTATTATATTTCCGTGCAATGACTTCAAAAGCAAATAGAAAGCCACCTAGGGCGCTTCCAAACAAGAGCGTCACTCCGGCGATTACACCGGCGCAAATCAGTTCGGTTTTATAGGCCCAAGCGGCATGTAATCGTTTATATGCATGGTTCCCTACTGTCGCTGTAGCAACAACGGTAGAAACCTCAACGCCCGTTGATCCGCCGAAAATGACGGTTAGAAAACCGTTGATGTAGTGAGATGGAATTTTAAAAAAAGGCAAATGGTCTTTTCTTGTTTCTAAGGTGGTATAGATTTCTTTTATCCCTTTGTTTTTTCTGCTTTTAAAAGCATGCTTTCGTAAGAAGTAAATAGCTGTTATACCTATACTAGGTAAAATAATAAGCAGTCTAGGATCCCAAGAGGATACGCTTTCAAACAACTCTTCCTGTACATAGCCCGTGCTGTGCTTGAGGCTGAACGCCACTAGGCAACAAAGAATGCTGACGACAGCTGAACTTCCAATTAATTTTAAATAGCTATATCGAACAACTTTTTTTCTATATGCCGTATTGATTTGCATGATGTTCTTTTTTTAATCGACACAAAGGTAAGGGATATTTAATTTAAAATAAACGGCAATACTGAATGACATATGTTTTGTTACGATATACACCCTAATAGATACCGATGAAAATATCTACTTTTGCATTTGCTGGATCCTGTGCTTTTTCTCCGTAGATTTCAAAGTCTGCTGTAAATGCTCTTGATAGATCAGAATTCCAAATCTCTTGCCAAGCTTGATAAACAATGCCATCTTCCAGATTTCCTTCTGCCGTAAAGTGCTGATATTGATTTTCAGCGATATGAATACCGTCCATGTCTTCCGGTACTTCTTCAAGACTTCTTACTTTGCAGCCCAGTAACGTTGTATAAGGCAAGGTATGATCTCTTTCATATTCTGTATAAATACAATAGAGGTCGTTGGATATCTTGTTGGGGATACGGCTCAATACGTCTTCTTTAAAAAAACGGCTCCAAAGTTCGGGAATGTCCTTAGCAGCCTGTCCATTTTTATTGCTTGTCCGAACAGCTAGACCAATTATACTGAATGAAGGAATTGTCTTATTTTTCATGAGTTTTAGTTTTCCTCAAAGTTAGGTTAGCGAATGACAGCTGTATGTCACGAAAGAGAAAATAATGCGTTTTTTTTGCGATGGATGTATAGGGTATTTAAAAATAGCGGAGTTTATATTTGTTTTCCGTTAGGCCTTATATTTTTGGTAATTCAGTGCTTTTATTTAAAGAAAAAGTATGGTGCGAAAACCGCGTGCTGCGTAATAGGAGATGGCTCCATTATGATACGTGAAAACTCGGTTGTAGCGTCGATCACAGAATAAAGCGCCACCAAGTTTGCGGATAGCTTCTGGCGTTTGTATCCAGCTAGAAGTTTACAAATCAAATTCACCGAACATCTGTAGCTGGCGATACTGTTCTTCAGAAAGGAGCTCAGTCCCCATCTTTTTAGCCTCTTCCAATGCACTTCCAATAGGCTTGTTTTCTTTCCGATCATTTAGGGCCTTTTGGTCAAAACAAAGACTTCTCCTTCCTTTGGGGCTTTCCTACGCACAGTCTACGTAAGCATATAGCTTTGCTTTTGGATCAATAATAACGATATCGGGTTCACCGGCACTCTTTTCCATCTGGAAGAGGCTCCACAATTTTTGGGGATTGTCACGTAATTTGTCGGCTACCTCATTCCAACTGATCTGTGGATGCCTATTCGGGAATTTATTAAATCTTTTTTCTAAAGTCTCCAGCAGTAATAACTGCTCCTCTTGTGTAAGTGAATGTTTCATAAATGGTTATCCTTGTTTAATTAAAAGTAAGCATTTAATTCAATACTTGTGAAGCTTCGCGCATGTATTGAATTAAATATCTTACTCCAAAATTGAATTAAATTTATATTTTTACGTTCAATTTTTATATAAATATGGCTTCAGGAATATTTGCAATATTAGATGATATTGCAGCTTTGATGGATGATGTGGCAGTAGCGAGCAAAATCGCGACTAAAAAAACTGCTGGAATCTTAGGTGATGATTTAGCAGTTAATGCCGAGAAAGCAACTGGCTTTTTGGCGTCGCGTGAGCTCCCTGTTCTATGGGCGATTACCAAGGGATCACTGCTTAATAAATTGATTATTGTTCCAATCGCCTTATTATTGAATGTTTTTTTTCCAATCGCTATTAAGTACATTTTAATCTTGGGCGGTTTCTATCTTGCTTTCGAAGGGGTAGAGAAGATTATGGAATACCTATTCCATCGAAAGGATACCACCAATGAGGCCAAAGTGGAGGCGGTAGTTGCTGAAGACTCGGTTGCCGCGGAAAAGGCTAAGGTCAAATCGGCTATTACAACAGATTTCATTCTTTCTGTGGAAATTGTCATTATCGCCTTAGGAACAGTTTTAGGAAAGAGCTTATCCTTACAAATCATCACGGTGTCTGTTGTGGCTTTTCTAGCCACTGTTGGAGTTTATGGAATTGTAGCACTTATTGTTAGGATGGATGATGCGGGATATAAGTTGATTAAAACATCACGTGAGAAGGGGCCTATTGCAAGTTTAGGCCGATTTTTAGTACGTGCACTGCCGTTTGTCATCAAACTACTGGCCATCGTTGGTACATTTGCTTTAATTTTGGTTTCGGGTGGAATATTTGCTCATTATATTGATTTTTTACACCACGCGCTTCCAACGCTGCCGGGGATAGTAAAGGAACTATTATTCGGTCTAGCAGGCGGGATTATTGTTGTAATTCTATTTACAATTGGAAAAAAACTGTTTAAAAAGAAAAAATAAAGTAGATCCCTAAGCAAGGGATCAGTACTTAATAACAAAAAAAACAGGCTACTTTAAAGTAGGGCACTGAAAAAGTCCCCTT
>NZ_DFOE01000004.1:0-78026 GCF_002376635.1 Sphingobacterium sp. UBA3549
ACAGTTTACTTTACACCCTCATTCAAGCGGACGGTTACGCCATTCATTCAGTGCAGGAATCACCTTGTCGGTAATATTGGAGATCTCCGTAGCAGATATATCCATGGCATACATTTCCTTCACATAGCTTGAAATATCCCGTGTGCTCATTCCTCTGGCATACATGGAGATAACATTGCCTTCAAGCTCCTCCGTAATGATCAATTGACGTTTAGGGACTATCTTAGGCTCGAAAGTACCGTTTCGGTCACGACCGCTCTCCAATTCAAATTGTCCGGACTGAAGGCTTCGTACAGTCTTTCTTGTCTTCCCATTTTTACGGTTAACCTCTCCTGAAGCTTTACTTTCCTGTAGATGATGATCCAGCTCACCTTCAAGCATACTTTCCAAAAGATGTTTCAACATCGGAGCGAAAACTCCGTCCGTACCGCCCATTTTCTTGCCTGCATAAAGGCCTCTCATTGCTTCCTCTTTGAAGCGTTTAAAATCAAATTCCTCTTTTTCCATTTGCTGTGTCTAATATAAAAATTCTTTATTTGACACAGTTTACTTTACACCCTCTAATTAAACCTACATTTTTTCATTTAATTTTCGACATTCAAGGACATATCTATCCTCTCAATAGCACTTTTAATTTCTTCTTGAAGAAATTTTAATTTTATACTTCGGAGTGGATGAATTTCATTGTTTATTTGATATTCATGAAGTTTTTCATAAAATTCTCTTAAGTATTTTAATTCCTCTTTATACACCAGGAATTCGGCTGTATCGGATTCTATTTCTTTGTATCTTTTTTTTATGAAATTTGCAAAAATTTTGGTAGCACTATTATTTAAAGCTAAAACGATTCGTACAAATTCATCAGTAGTAATTATCCCAAATATTTGATCTTTATGGCTGAATTCTGCTATGTCCTGATGAAGACCATACAATGTATCACTAATGTTATTATCTTTTAAGTCTTTTAACTTCTCACATATTGCCCTTCTAGATATTTTGTGTTTCATTTTGTCGATCTTTTCTTTTGCAATTTCTAATAATTTTTGAAATTCATTCGTTCTAAGCGAATGGTATTGTTTTCCCCAGGAGTTCTCAGTAACATACTTCATTTCGTGGAGAATGGCCAGATCTGATATTTCAGTATTCTCAATGAGTTCTTTTGCTCTCTTTAATACTTTTTCTTTAGAATTATCCATCAATAATCCTTCATCAATTAATCGTAATAAAATACCCGATACATGAAGGATTTCAGTAATTTCTAAGTTGTTTTCTTCATAAAATTCTTCTTCTACAGATTTTCGTAATCGATCAAATTCGTTTGATTCAAGATCAAACCAAAACCATAAATGCTCCCAATCTTTACTAACTCTTTCAGGCTTTAATAAATTAGATGTTTCAATATCCTTTACAAGTAATTCGTGTGCACCTTTTTGTATATAATCGCTGAGGTTATTATCCTGAAATAAAATGTCTGTTTGGGTTACTGTATACCTATCTAAAATTTCTCGATAATCTTTATTTACATAGTGATTTGTAAAATGAAAGATATCAGCTTCATTGGGTTTTATAGGATTCCCAGTTTGATATTCAAGAAAATAAATCAAAAAATATGGATAGTAATTCTTAATGACAATTGCACTTCTGTCTTTATCCTCCATTATTTTGGGATTGATAAATTTGCAAAGCCTTTCAAATTCGAACAATGCCATTTGTAATACTCGAAAATTTTTAGTCTTCGAACAGGTGAATATTTCGGATGTTATTTTCTGAAAATCTTCGTACCTTCCATTAATTTGATTGTTGCCTTTCTTCAGAAATTCATCTATTATAGAGTCACTGTTTGATTTTAGTTCAAATGTTCTACCTATTATTTTCTCCTTGAATTTTTTATATTCAAATTTAGATTCTTCTCGGCTCGTTTCCTCTAACTTAGACTCATCAGTAACAAGAATTACTTTACATTTGGAATGTTCGATAAAATCATTCAAAAATCCAAACAACTCGTCTATTGGTAATTTGCATCTTTCAATATCATCAAATATTAATATTTTATTGCCTGTTATTTTTTCACTGTCTAATTTGAAAAAAAATAGAGAATCAGGTTTGAAATCCAGTATAGCATCTTTATTCCCATCTTGATTAAAATCAAAATCAATTTTAAGAGTAGTTTTTAATACACCACTCAATATTTTCTTTGTAGCTTTTATCCCTTTAGAATAAAAAAAAGGAGATATTTTAGCTTTTAAAATATCAACCACTTCTTTTTTGGATGATACCCCATTCAGGGATGCGTAAATAGGTTTTAAGTAGATTTCATCCTTCTTTAAAACCTCGCTTTCATTCTCCCATTTTTCAATAATTTTTTTGATAAAAAATGTTTTTCCTGATCCCCATTTTCCGGAAAGCATTACAGCAAACTTTACTTCATTAGATTTTACATAAAAATCTAGATAACTCTCAATATGTTTATTATCCATTTCACTAAATATATCTAAATTAATAATTATTCAGGTTATATACGTGAAGATATGCCATTTGGCAACTATTTTTTTGGAAGCTTTTCCCCCAAGTTTTTAATTTCGCGTAGTACAATATCCAAGTCATTTGGAGGTATTGGTATGGATGAAGTTGAGTGTGAAAAATACTCCCATATCTCGAAGATATCCTCAAATCTAACAATAAACTCCTTATATTCACTATTTCAGGACCTGCATAAAATATTTCCAGAGTCTTTAACTGTTATATCCTTGAATACAATATCTTGACCTTTTAAAACTATGATTGATAATGTATTTGGTTTTATTGTGTTCCAATCAGAGACAAATCGGCCGGTTACATCCATCGCTTCTGGAAATGGAAGCATAGAATCACCTTCAATGGGAAAAGTTCTGAATGTCCCATACTTAGGAAGATTTGGATGGTAGTATTTAGGCAATTCGGCTATAAAGTCGGTATCAGCAAAACCTCCTGCAGCATAACCTGCCTTTCCTTTAATAGGAACATACTCTACATTTTCATTATTACTTCGATCCACTGTTATTGCCAGCACACGTATATTACCCCCTTTAATATAGATATCATCTCCATTTTCCAGTTCTCGGAGTTTGAGTTCGCCAATTTTTGCTAGGTCAATTTGTAATAAGGTATCAATACTGAGCCGGTAAAATCTCGACAGCTTCAGTAGCTCGCCCCGGTAGTAGAAAAGGCCAGCATTGACGAACACTACCTGGACATCATCGAGATAATCGTCCAGCAGCTTTGGTCTTACCTGGGGCAAAGGTTCCTCTAGGCCACGCTCAAGGGCTTTCTGTATCCGGGAAACTGTCTTGCGGCACATCCCAAGTTCTGAGGCTATCTCCCGTATCGATTTCCCGTGGGATAGCAGTGTTTTTATCGTATTATACATTGCCACTTTATACATAATGTCGGACTTTAATACTCCGACAAGTTAAACCTTAATTAAAAACTTAAGGTGGTGGCATTTTAGTGAGAATATATGGAGGTATTTTAGTGAGAATTAACACACTGGTGCAGAAAAGTCATTTCTGACACCACTTTCTATCCGTAAAATACCCATGGTAGGGGAAAAGTCCTATACAGTCCTACGAAATATGGGTATCTCCCAAATTTATATCCTGCAGGAAATGGAAGTCCTTACCATCCGGAAAGTGCTGGGCGAAAATGGCGTATCGATCTGGAACAAAGCTAATGGCCTGGATAAAAGTCCTGTGGTACCGTTCCGGGAACAAAAGTCCATGAGCAGGGAAACCACTTTTGAGGCCTATACCACCGATATGGAACGCCTCAGGAAAACCCTGGTCTCCATGGTCGATCAGCTGGCCTATGAATTACGAAAGGAGGGCAAGCTCACCGGGTGTATTACTTTAAAGATCCGCTATTCCAATTTCGATACCCACAACCAACAGGTAAAGGTATCCTATACCAATTCGGATAAACAGATCACCGAAAAGGTGATGGAGCTCTTTAAAAAACTCTACAGCCGCAGGATGCTCATCCGCCTGATCGGAGTAAAGTTCTCTAACCTGATCACCGGTAACTACCAGGTAGATATCTTTAATGATACCATGGAAGAAATACACCTGATGCAGGCAATGGACCACATTCGTAAGCGGTTCGGGGTGGAATATATTATGAAAGGCATTTGTTTGGAAGGAAAAGGAGGGAAGTATGCTACTCAATTTGCACAGTAATTATAGCCTTCGATATGGTACAATGAGCCTGGACGACCTGATCGCCGGGATGATGGCCACTGGTCATGATAGTGCCGTACTGACCGATATCAATAACAGTTCTGCATCCATTGACTTCATCCAAAAAGGTCGGAAGGCAGGGCTGAATATGCTGGCCGGTATGGAACTGCGCCAGGGCGATGAACTACGGTTTATAGCCATTGCTAAGAATACCGAGGGATTCCGCGAGATCAATGAATACCGTACCCAGGCCAACCAGCGGGAACTGTCGATTCCAAGTCGAGCGCCGGAGTTCCGCAATGTATTTGTGATCTACCCATTCGGTAGTATAGCCGTAAGCCAGCTTCGGGATTATGAGTATATCGGTATACGACCATCCGAGCGAAATCTTATTGTACTGGAACCCAAAGGCAACTATGAGCGCTATGTCATACTCGCCCCAGTCAGCTACCAGCCAACTGATTATAAACTACATTGCCAGCTTCGGGCTATTGACCATAATATCTTGTATTCCCAGCTGGAGAAGGGCCAGGTCGCCCCAAAGGACGAAGTATTTATCACTCGGGTAAAGCTGCTGGAATTGTATCAGCAGTTCCCACAGCTCATAGCCAATACCAACCGGTTGATGGGCCAGTGTTCCTTTGATATGGATTTTAAAAAGATCAAGAATAAGGAAACGTTCACCGGTGCACGGTACAGCGATAAAGAACTCCTGTTATTGTACACCAGGGATGGATTTACCAATCGATATCAGAAGCACGACAAAATAGCACAGGAGCGGATTGCAAAAGAACTGGAGATCATTGAGAACCTGAACTTCTCCAGCTACTTTTTAATCACCAATGATATCTGCCGCTATGCAAAAGGCCGGAACTTCCATTATGTAGGCCGAGGCAGTGGTGCAAACTCAGCAGTTGCCTATTGTCTGGGTATAACCGATGTAGACCCCATTGAGTTAAATCTTCCCTTTGAACGCTTTCTAAATCCGAAGAGACAGTCACCACCGGATTTTGATATTGACGTGTGACACGAAGTCGCTCAGTTAGAATATGGCTGATGCCATTGGGTCAGTGCTTAGACCTATCTCTAATCCTCAGGAGCGTCATTGGTAACGATAGGGTTTGTTGCAAGAGGAGAACGCCTAAGAAAAATCCAAGTTCTATGGAGGATTCGGGTACAGAGAAGACTGGACGGGTGAAAGAAATGAATCTTCGTTGAGGTTGCGTTACGAAAGAATCACTGAAAAATGGAACTGATACAGTGACTTTGGGATATAAAGGAAAACTCACCGTCGATAGAGTGTACAAGCACCCTAATCCCCGCAATAAAGAAGGCACCCACCCCAGTCGCACTTCTACTGAGTGGAACGTGGAAACCCCAATGATGTCCGTAGTTATACGGTAGGTCCTATCGCAAGAGAAGATACAATTCCTCAGTGGGAACAGGAAGACCCGAGAAGCGAACGCTGGCATACTGAAAAGTACAGGGAATACATAACCTGCCAGATAGGGAAATACCCAACTTGAAAGAGTGCAGACGCGGGTCTGGTGAACGACCCAAAGCATGGGATTTAATGAAATACCTGGGCAGAACAATACGCATTGTTGGCAATTTTGTGACAGATAAAACCGTAAAAACCAAGCATGGCACCTATATGAAATTTGGCACCTTCCTGGATGTTGATGGTGATTTCTTCGATACCGTACACTTTCCACCTTCACTAGTAGCCTACCCGCTCCGGGATTGGGGACTTTACCTCATTGAAGGAAAAGTGGTGGAGGAATTCGGCTGTCCGGCAATAGAGGTTTCCAGGTGTGGAAAGATGCCATTAAAGACTGATCCGAGGAGTGTTTAATTCCCTTTTTTTGTGCCATTTTGTCTAAGTTGCAACTATAATTATAACCTTTTTTCAAAGAGAATTGAAGTATTACAATTAATTCATGACAAAATGGCTAATTAATGTAAATGGCTATTTTTTTGATATACAAATATTTAATCAATTAAATATTTTATGATTGGAAAACTTACATCTCAACAAAAACTTCAATTTAACAATATCCTAGAGGAGTTAGGCAGAAATCTTGATATCAGCGAATCTCAGCATAATGCAATCTCAAAGAGTTATGATGCAGTTGGCCTTCATTTGGCTAAACATGACTCATTACTTGGTAAATATGCGCCAGAAATTCTTCCTCAAGGTTCATTTATGCTCGGCACAATGATTCAACCCGTCCATGAAAACGATGACTTGGATATCGATTTGGTTTGCCAATTGGTCGGCAAACAGGAGTCATGGACCCAATATGATTTAAAGCAAGCAGTGGGCGACCAATTAAAGGCGCATGGCACCTATAAAAGAATGTTGAAAAGTCCAGAAGGAAGAAGATGTTGGACATTAGTTTATTCTGAAGATGCTAATTACCACCTTGATATTCTACCATGTATAGTTGACAGCGGATACCGGGTATTATTAGAAAAAGCCTTTTCTGATAACGAAATGGAGGAAGCAAACGGTTTAGCTTTAAGGATAACAGATAACCTTGAACCTAATTATAAAAGTGAAGCTAATCATTTAAATTGGATGAAAAGTAATCCTTTTGGTTATGCAAACTGGTTCTTCAATCAGGCTAGTTTAGAACTTTCAAAATCAGCACTGCTCCTTGAATCAATCCAACCTGTTCCAAAATACTCTAAAGATAAATTACCATTACAAAGAGTAATTCAAATATTAAAACGTCATCGTGATATGATGTTTGATGGAGATATTGATAAACCAATTTCCATTCTTATCACAACCCTTGCTTCAAAGGCATATGAAAAGGAAACAGATATTCTCGAAGCGTTAGTAAACATCACACAAAAAATGGCTGGACTAGTAACTGAAGAATATTCGAAAAAGCATGGGAGATATATAAAATGGGTCGAAAATCCAGTTAACCCTGAGGAAAATTTTGCTGACAAATGGGCGGATTACCCAAAAAGGGAGCAAAATTTTTACAAATGGATTATACAAGTCCAAAGTGATATGGAAGAGGTCCTAGGCTTAACGGGACTTCACCGGATTCAGGAATCATTTTCAAAATCTTTAGGTGCTCCACTGTTGGAAAAGACATTTAATAGTATCGCCGATAATGCTCGCTTATTGACCGAAGAAGGAAAAAGTAGATTGGATGTTAATGTTGGGATTACAGCATTAGGAGCAGCTGCAATTAAGCCTCACACGTTTTATGGCAAATAAACAAAAACCACTGGGTATCAGTGTACAGGCTGGAATGTTAAAAAGTATGTTTCCAAAATCGAGTGTAACAAACAAAAGGGACAAAGGGCTGATATGGAAACATAAAATACAGCCATCTCCTTTAAGTGACCAATATGTGGTAAAACTTGAATATGATTTAGGAAAGCCACCTCGTTTTTACGTCGTCGATCCGTTGCCTTTACCATTGTCGAAAAACGCAAAGAAACTACCTCACGTATATGATCAAAAAAAGCAAAGATTGTGCCTATATTATCCAGACGGAAAACAGTGGAATTCATCAATGCCGCTTGCTAAAACAGTAGTTTTATGGGCATATGAATGGTTATACCATTACGAACTTTGGCTTGGGTCAGACGATGACTGGAAGGGCGGGGGAGTTCACCCTTATAAAAATCAAACAAAAATTGATAATTTAAATTAACTAACCAAAACTATGAGTGTATCTTATATTCCGCAACCGGTTAAATTTATTCTATGGGGAAAATCAGCCGGAAGATGTCAATATAGAGGGTGTAATACTTCTTTATTTGAAGATGCTTTGACTAGAGGCGAGTTTAATCAATCTTATATTGCCCACATTGTTGCTGATGAACCTGGTGGCCCCCGCGGCCATTTAACAAGGTCTGCCGAATTAAAGCAAGATATCAATAATCTGATGTTGCTTTGTGACTCTCATCATCGCTTAATTGACAAAATTGATGTAGAAGGTCATCCTGAATCATTGTTAATTGAGATGAAAAAAGAGCATGAAAATCGTATCGCTATATGTTCAGATATATCTTATGACATGCAAAGTTATATAGTAACTTATAAGGCAAATGTGGGTGCACACACGCCTATGTTGACTTATGAATCTGTTCGTGAATTTCTACTTCCAACTCATTATTCTGCTCAATCATCAGCGATAGATCTTGGATTGTCAAATAGTCCGCAGCGTGATAGAAATGATATTTTCTGGCAAACAGAAATCGACAATTTGGAAACACAATTTAACGAACAACTCAGACCAAAGCTAAGAAAGAATAAAATTAAGCATTTGTCTCTGTTTGCATTTGCTCCCATGCCGCTATTAATTAAATTGGGTACGATGCTTAATGACATTCAACACATTGATGTTCATCAACCTGTTAGGAATCCTAAATCTTGGAATCTATCTAACCAAGGCGAGGATTGCGAATATATAGTAGAATACCCTGAAAAACCAGGCTGTCCAAAAGTCGCCCTTAATATTTCATTAAGTGCAACGATCACAAATGATAGAATTACTTCTGTAATGGGAGAAGATTGCTCTATTTATACATTGACTATAGATGAACCGTTTAATGATTATTTAAAAAATAAAAGTCAACTTGCGAGCTTTAGTATAGCAGTTAGAAAGTTACTTAATGAAATAAAAAGTAATTACGGTTCAGGGATTGAATTAAATATATTCCCGGCAATGCCAATAGCTACTGCAATTGAGTTTGGACGCGTTTGGATGCCAAAGGCAGATATGCCTTTAACCATTTTTGATGAAAATACAGGGTTTAAAAAAGCAATTGAAATTAAGAACGCTTAGCGAAGTATTATTTGTATTAGCAATTTGCATTTTACTTAAATCTTTAATACTTTAAAAATCCACGGATACATATCCGTGGATTTTTTGTATAAATTTTATACTGTCAAAGAAAATGTACTATTTTGATATTTTCAATTTCACAGTTTATACTTCATATTGCAACTCCGGAACTTCTGCGTAAACAAATGCTTTAACAAGAGTTCCGGTTGTTTTAAAGTCCTTTTCTATCGTATAAGCTTCCATTTCTTTGGCGCTGATCTGGTAAGTAGCGAGTTCATTAATACGCTCTTCTGAAAGATCGCCCATCATCCATTCCCACGCCAGTTCATCCGGAAGCATGGTCGGCATCCTGTTTTTGGAATTATGGATCTGTCTCATTAATGAGTTGGCTTCTGTGGTAACCAATGCCACAGTGTCAACCGTTTCTCCGGTATCCTTGTCCGTCCAGTCCAGATCGCAGCAATAAAGAAATACTCTTTATCCTTTAATCCAATATGGTATGGATATTTTTTAGCTGTTTTAAGCGTTTCTCCGGTCCGTTTATTAGTCGGATAAATATGTTGCCATTCATAGAACTCAGAAGATAGGATAAGGCAGCGTCTTTCCAAAGCAGCTTTTCGGAACAACTTCTCCTTTCATGTCCCAGGATCTACATAAAGTAGTTCTTCGCCTTTAGTATTTAGGGTTGTATAAGGTTGGTTCCATTTCCTTGTTGCATCTTTGTAGCCAAATCGCATTTTATTAACAGCATCCCTGTTTTTTGTATATGGTGGAATAAAGCCCCATTCCATCTGGACGATATCGAAGTTAAATTTATCTTCTGTGGGTTTGATAACCGCAATATTGCCATAACTGAAA
The DNA here is from genome assembly GCF_002376635.1 of Sphingobacterium sp. UBA3549. Classification (NCBI taxonomy): domain Bacteria; kingdom Pseudomonadati; phylum Bacteroidota; class Sphingobacteriia; order Sphingobacteriales; family Sphingobacteriaceae; genus Sphingobacterium; species Sphingobacterium sp. UBA3549. Next base: position 9,887 of record NZ_DFOE01000004.1, read on the forward strand.
CCATCATGGATATTCTTATCCAGGAAGTCATAGTTTAGGACTGCTTTTTCCAGATCCATCACGCGAATAAACTCCGCGCGGTTAACTTTTTGTCTGTTATAATAACACATACGCTATTCTCCTTTAAAATGAGCCTCTATAATCGCTCCAATATCTTCTGTTTCTTTTCGCCCAGCCGGTATACTCGTCCAGATCATCCCGGCATAGCTTTTCATTCGGGTAAGCACTAGTGGTTTCCTTTTATCACTAAACGATATATAAAACACCGTGTTCAGATGCCATCCAGGTGTTTGAAGGATAAACTTCCTTTCTTTTCTTCAGCTTTATGCAGCAGCTGGAAAATCCCGATCCTCCGACTTCCTTATTTTGAACAGCACCACAATGGTGGCCCAGGCTATTCCACTTTTACATACCTATCATTCAGTGAACCTCTATTTGGATAATGATCCGGCAGGAGATAGGGCAACCTGTTTAATAAAATTGGAACTACCCAAAGCGAAAGATAATCGAATCCTATTTGCTGGTTATAGTGATCTGAATGAATATCTATGCGCTCAGGGAATTATGGCCTGGATTGTTTGACGAGTTTACAACCATATATCTTAGTGATATAGATAGCCTAATCGCCACAGCCCGGAGCAATAAAGTTGCTACCTTTCTTGCGATCCAGGATATTACCCAGCTCAGGAAGGACTATGGAAAGGAGCAAGCAGATGTTATTATGGGTATAGTTGGTAATATCATTTCCGGTCAGGTTACAGGGGACACCGCTAGCTATTATCTAATAGGATTGGTCGGATTATGCAAGACCGACAGAGCCTGTCCATAAACCGTAATGATACCTCTATAAGTAAAAGTAAGCAACTGGAGGCAGCTGTTCCTGCATCCCGTATATCTGCATTAAGCAGTGGTGAGTTTGTAGGAACAGTAGCCGATAACCCTGAAGAAAGGATTGAACTAAAGTCATTTCATTGTTCAATTCAGAATGACCACGCCGCAATAAAGGCTGGAACGCAATCCTATTTGTCCATCCCTATAATTCGTAAAATAGATCCAGTGATTGTCCAAAGGAATTATCAAGCTATAAGGGATGAAGTTAGGAAAATAGTAAATGCGGAGTTGCAAAAAATTATTTAGAATAAATTTTAATTTCTTAAATACTGAAAATGTAAAAATAATTCCTATTCTTGTGGAACATTTATTACCTGTTTATTTTATGACGCCAACTTGTTACATCTGTTTTGATGGTGATAAAGACATACATCACTATAGACTTATGACCGCATGGAATGAAAATCCAAGGTTTAATTTTAATTTTAAAAATGCTCATGATCTTTCTCAAGCACGAGATACGAGTAGTGAGGAAACCATTAAAAGGAGCTTAAGATTTAGATTAAATTCAAGTGACATTCTAATTGTATTATTAGGGGAGTCCACAAAAAACTTGTTCAAATTTGTACGTTGGGAAATTGAAGTAGCTATTGAACTTGGATTACCTATAATTGCTGTTAACTTAAACGGACTAAGAACAATAGACTCTAATAGATGTCCAGCTATTTTACGTGATAATTCTTCAATTCATGTTTCTTATAATTCAGCGATTATAAATTTTGCTATTTCTGATTGGCCAAAACAATGTAATAATTATAATAGTGCACGTTACTATTTCGAATCCGTATATAAAAGTATAGGACTATGAGATTAAGATATTATTTTAAGTCAATATTAACTAGATCTTATTGGTCATATGCCCTCTTTAGGATAGATTCAATAAAGACTTTTATGGCAGTTTTAGGGGGGATTTGGCTATTTGTGGGAATATTTGGTGATATTAGGCTCATCGATAAAAACAATATAAATTATTGGTATTTATTATATTTTGGAATATTTTCTTTATTGGTTGTGATTTTTACAAGAAGGCCCTTGACTAAAATTATTTACAATCATCCTGGAAAGGATCTACAAATAGAAGTAAAAATTGGTAACCTCTTTGAAGTTCCTGGACAAAAAATTATTGGAACAAACACTACATTTGATACTGATTTTTCAAACAATATAATTTCTCCAACCAGTCTTCAAGGGCAATTTACTACCAAATATTTCCAGACAAATATGGCAGGACTTGATCAACAGATTGATAACCAGTTGGCTTCTTATACGTTCCAAACAATCAGCAAACCTGGCAAAACTAAAGAATATGAATTAGGTACTACAATTAAATTCGATTTTCCAGGTGAAAGATTTTACCTTTTTGCAATGGCTGAAATGAATACCCAAAACAACGTTAAGACTTCCCTTAAGAAAATCCATATTTCGTTAGAAAAACTATGGGATTACATTGAAAATCAAGGAAATCCTACAGACACTGTTATCCCCTTGATTGGTTCAGCCTATGGAAGATTAAATATCAGTCGAAAGAAATTAATAGCAGAAGTTGCACATTCTTTTATTTTAGCAAGTACGTTAAATACATTTGTGCCTAAATTAACAATAGTTATTAATCCTAAAGATGTCGAAAAATTTGAACTTAATTTGTTTGAAGTTAAGGACTTACTTAGGCACTACTTACCATAATAGCTTTTAAGAAATGGGAAAGAAAAATCAATTTCAGGATGAATTGAATGTTCGTTGGAGTATTTTAGTTATTGTAAAACAGGTTGCTAAATCTGCAAATTATTTTTTTAATCCACCTTCGAAGCTGGAATCTAATTTTATTAATCGAAGAATTGAATTAACCTTTGTTAGGTGGGCAATATGGCGACTATTAATAATTGAAATTTCAAAACTTGTCAGTTCTTCAGAATCTCAGAAGTTTAATGTAAATAAATTAATTAATAAGCTTAAACCTGGTGGTTTTTATTCCAATTTGGAATTTGATGCGAATATGCTGGAAGATTATCAAAAAAGACTTGAATTACACAAGGGGCTAATTGAGGAAATTGAAAAGTTTAGAAATAAAGTTTATGCCCATAATGATGAGTCACCTTTTCTTAATTTAGAACCTAATTTCAGTATTGATGATTGTATTGATTTAATTTTTTTAATTGAGGAATTTATAGCCTATTTAGGCTCGAAAATACTAAATACTTCTTTCATTTGTCCATCATTGACACTCACCGAAAACAGCTTTGATTATATTTATGAATATGCTTTAAGTGAGCAACAGCATAACATTCAATTAGCAGAATCTAATGGATTTTCTTATAAAGAATTCACTGGATGTGATATTTTTTTGGAAGAAAGGAAATGGGGATAAAATCAAATTAATCTTTGAATCTAATTAAATATGATAGGTAGAAGTTATGTGTATAAATAGAATAATTGGAACGACGTTATTTTTCGGAACAATTTTTTTAGACAGCAGTTTTTATAAATAATAATGAAAAAGACACTTGAGGTTGATTTAGAATTAGAGTATTTAAATTTACCGAGTAGATTTGAAGTTTTAGAACGGGAAGTTTCTGAAAAAGGACTGAATATTGTGCAAATAGTACACGAGGTAGCGGAAGCTAAAAGTCAGATACAGAATTTGTTGCAAAGACTACATTTTAAAAAAATTGGTATTTTTAAAGTTTTCTATGGTATTTCGGGAGCAGGCAAAACGACATTTATCAAAACTTTATCTAGCTTTTTTGAAAAAATAGAGATTATACCGATTGAAAAGGATTTGGATTTGAGTGAAATACCTAAATATATCCAAAAGGAAAAATCTGAAAAATTAAATAATATTGTGATCATTGAAGATCGAGATAACCCCAATGAAACAGAAGTCGATCTAAAAGATTTTTTTGAGGAATTAAGGAGATTATTTAGACAACCGAATGGAAACTTTTTAATTATTTGGCCAATAACTGACTTAGAGATGGCAGAATTTATTTCAAAACTCGCGTGGAAAACTGGTAGAGATAGTGTGACGCCGCAAGAAACTCCTTTTCATTTTAAAGGAATAGATAAATCTCATTTTTTTGAAATTGCGGATGTTACTTCAAAAAATATAAATGGTACAAATTTAGAAGGCTTTGGAATTACAAAATCTAATACCGAAGTAATTCTTCGTAATTCAGAAACTATTGGTCAGTACTTTTCCAAGCTTGAAAATTTATCAATAGAGCTTTCCACAAATAATGAACAATTTTTAAAAAACAGAAAGGTCCCCAAAGTTTGGATTCTATTACCTGGAGACGACACAATTGAAGTTGATAGAACCGTAAAATCTTTAACACAAGGAATAAAAAATAAAATTGATATAGATCGCTTTATTGCCACGTTAGATGATACATCGAACAAGTCCGCATATTTAAATGATTGGCGAAAGAGAAGAGATATAGCTGCATATTTAATGAGATTATTGGATGTAAGAATTATTCCTATTTTTCCTAATTTATCTCTTAGTTGTATAAGAGCTTTTGGTGATGAAATACTAAAAACTGATTTAGTTAAAAAAGACGAAAAGGAAGAACGGGCAATTGAAATTTTTAAAAAGAGTGTTTTATACAAATTGTTGTTTGAAGAATCGTCATCAATTCCATCGTCCCCAAAAAAAACTGAGGACAGTCAAGTTTATGAATATTTAAGAATTCAAAAGCATGCAGAAAAGGAAGACAAATTGCTTAATAAAGCTTTGGGAGATGCATTAATTGATACTTTGGATCATGATAGCATTAAAGCAATTGTTTATATTGAAAAACAAACTCTGGAAGGTTTTAGCCTTAAACCTGACATTCAAATTCATAAAGATGATAAATCTGTAATTTGTTTGGAACCAACATGGAGAACTTCAGGCAGAGGAATTAATGGTGAAATCTCAGAAAGACAAAATTCATTAAGCACAGGGCAAATCCAACAATATGTTTTAAACAAAGTAATGGAATACGTTAAAGAATTAGGATACTAATAGCCTCATATTCCATCAAAACTCATTTTTTATCACTATTCAATGTGTGACATTTCCATCAGTCTACTTCTGCTGACATGTATTATAGTGCCCTCATTTTGACGGTATACTAATCGCACTATTGCAAGCAGTAAACAAATATGCCATACATTTAATCGATCATCATTACAAACTATCTCGAGATATTCCAAGCCGTCTTTTGATAAGTTAATTTTCATCTTCAAACAGTTATTGTTGGATATAATGTCGATGTTGACCCCTGCGCTGGACATATTGACCCCTCTATCAAGGCTTTCTTCAGTCCAACTGATGACCTGACAATATTACTTCTTTTTTCTTAGACTTTCACCTTTAAGTTCGATTCTGTAAGATCCATGGATCAGTCTATCGAGTATTGCGTCTGCAATTGTATCTTCACCGATTACATCATACCAACTGGCCACAGGTAGCTGACTGGCAATTATTGTCGAGGCTTTAGCGTGTCTATCTTCAATTATTTCCATCAGATCCAGCCTTTGCTGCTGGTCCAGATTTACCAGGCCGAAGTCATCGACAATAAGCAGGTCTGTTTTTGATATCCTGTCCATCAGCTTGTGCAGTGTACCTTCCAGGCGGGCCATTTTAGTCTTTAGAAGTAGTTTTTGCAGGTTAAAGTACAGGACTTTATATCCTTGGGCACAGGCTTGATGGCCCAATGCCGAAGAGAGGAAGCTCTTCCCACAGCCCGTAGCACCGCTGATGAGTATCGGATCTCCTTTTTTGATGTACTCGCCGGTAGCCAGCGTAGTGATCAGTCCTTTGTCCAAACCTCTGGTAGCGACCATGTTTATCTCCTCTATCGAAGCCTGATAGCGGAACCCGGCATTCTGTTTAAGGCGCTCAAACCTTTTTTCATCCCGTTCATCTGATTCTGCCTGTAGCAATAGGGACAGTCCTTCGGAAAGGGTGAGCTCTGTACTGCGGCGGGTTTCATTCAACGCTTTCCAGTTACGCTCCATACCGTGTAAGCGTAAGGCTCTCATCTGTGTTTCAATATTCATCTTATTTTATTATTTGTTTATTTAACTCTGTTCATTCTTACCCATCACTGTATTGCGGCTCCATCGTTTGACTGATCAAACAGTGTCGGCTGGCTGCCTGCATAATACGCTCTTCCCCTGATATTGGCATGCTCCGGCAGGGAGCTTTTTACGGAAGTTTCTTCCTGATTGTTTGCTGTTCCATTTTCAAGTACATTCCTAAAGTAGTAGTAGGTATATAGTTTATTTTTTAGTACGTAACGACATGCTTTGTCAAACTCTTCTGCCGGGAAGTCCCGTTTTAGCCTGAACAGTCCGTCACAGGTACGGAATAACTGTTCGGGATAACGTGCCCGTTCAAACAGAGCCTCCAGAAGTTTGGCGAACTCCGCAGAGTGTGCTTTTGCCCTTGTCAGGTACGTTTCATGCGAGCGTTTCCTATACGCCTGATGTTCGGATTTTAAATGTGTCGCCAGAGTGGTGTACGCATTTTCCCTGTAACTGCGTATGTGCGAGGCAATCTGTTTGCCCCGACAATAGATCGAGAGCATACTGCGTGTGTAAATGATCTTTACCTTTGCTCCGATATAAGCGAAGGGTACGCTGTAATAGTGTTTATTGCGCTGCAGATAGATATGTCCGTTATCCCCAACTTTGAGTTCAGCGTAGCTCTTCAGCTCGAAGGGTTCTTTGGGAAGTTCGCCCAATGCTGATTTTTCGGAACTTAAGAACCGCTCTTCCCGGCAGTATGGCTTTTGCTGCATCCGGGTCTGGTTGTGCTTTAACATACAGGCCTTTATAGCTTCATTGAGCGTATGAATATCAAAGAACTGTCTGTTTCTCAGTGGTGCAAAAACACGGGTATAGATCATTTTTACCTGATTTTCTACCAATGATTTGTCTTTTGGGCGGCCTGCATGCGCCGGAACCACAGCTGTGCCGTAGTGATTGGCAAAGTCTTCCATGGACTGGTTCAGGACCGGCTCATATTTATCGGCCTTGATGACCGCTGCTTTGAGATTGTCGGGGACAATGGCCTTGGGCACACCGCCAAGGGACTCCAGGCAGCTGCTCAGTGCATAAAAAAAGTCGGGGGTCTGCTGAGATGGTACAGCGATGGCAAATCCATAGTCTGAAAAGGGCAGGCAGGCCACAAATACCTCACAGGCGACCAGCTCCCCGGTGGACCTGTCAATATAATGGAGCTTTTTTCCGGAAAAGTCAATATATAGTTTATCACCGGCGGTATGTTCAATCACCAGGCTGCCCTTACGCGAGATAAGCTGTTGCCTTAAATGATAGTTAAACTGTGGATAGCTATAACCCGTGGGGTCACTTTCTATATATTCCTGCCAGAGCAGCAGTTTGGTAACTCCGGTACGTTTAAGTTCTTTTTCATAATAGTCAAGACGGCTTTTTAGGTACTCAAACTTGTCCGCCTTATAAGCAGGATTCCCCGCGTGAAACGACTTTTCCAACAGGGGATCCTCCTGTTTAAGAAGTTCTTCCGTATTGAAACCGCCGTCGGCCATCTTTTTGAGATAGGACTTCACCGTATTCTTGCTCATACCAAGGATGCGGGCGATTGTTTTTATTCCGCTACCGCCCTGGTACAATCTGATTAATTGCTTTATCTGACTCATTCGTTTTGGTTTTCCAGCCATCAGTGATCCGAATTGTTTGATCACTAAGTAACAAAAACTACTTGCTAAGGGGTCAGCATGCTCCAGCGCAATGAACTGAAAAATGAATTAGGGGGTCAACATCAGCCAGTATGGCAGTTGAATAACAGCTTTAAACGCACTACGCATCCCTAATTCTAATTCAATTTTGAGGGGTCAGCTTGCTCAAGTATATCCAATTGTAAATCTTCCCTGTTGTAATAATATGAACCCAGAACTTTTTTGAATCTAATTTTCTTGGTAACTGTAAGGTTCTCTAAAGTAGAAGGAGATATGTCCATCAACTTTCGAATAGCTTTACTTCTGATCTATAAAAAGTCATCTTTGCTATGGTCAAAAGTAGTCTCCAACGTTTTTTAATATCAGCGATCATTCTTATTCTGAATAATTCAAGATCTGCTTTTGTTAAAATTTCCATAGAATGTTTTTTGACAAACTCAAAAGCATCTTTAAGGCTAAATAATGATGGGAGCTTTTCGTAAAAATTCTTACATTTTCCTTAAAAATCCTATGATTTTATTGTGAATTGATCATTCCAAAAAAAGTTAAACCACGGATTTTAGATGGAAGTACACCAGATTTAGTGACCAATAACCCGAGCTATTTTACAACTGGATTGTATTAACTATCAAACTTAATAATTTTTTTCTTTCTCAAAGACTTACCAAGTGGCGAGATTCTATGTGTGGAAACTTTCAATCTGTCCATTATCGCATCCGCAAGTGTCGGCTCATCAATAAAATTGTAAAAATTGTAACATGCTTCAATTGGTAGCTGAGAAGTTATGACAACAGAGCTATTTTCATATCGGTCTTCCAATATATATAGCAGTGGGAGCCGAGTCTCGGCGTCTATTGTTTTTAACCCGAAGTCATCCAATATGAGTAACTTTTGTTTTGTGACACTCTTTATCCATTTTAGATAAGTACCATCTAGCCTGCTTTGTATAACAGTATCGATAAAGTGGTTCATACTGAAGTATCGGCTACCTACTTGACAGAAACAATCATTGGAACAACACATCCGTATTAGTTAAAAATGAAACATGGACTTTATGAGCGATAGCTTTGCCAGTGATGGATTATGTACTCCAAAGACATATAGCTATTTAGACTTATAGATATTTACTTCATTACCGTCAACTATTTCGGTACCTGCGACAGATATCCGTTCACTATTCCTAGCCATTGAGCTAGATATATATGAGCTAGAATAATTCCATCCTAAAGATTCAAAAAACTTTTTGATTTTATCGACTATCATACCTGTTGAACAAAATTCTTTGTTATTCAATAGGTAATAAGTTATTGCATATGTAATGCTTGGACGTTTTTCCAATAGACTAAAATAAGCTACATTATTTTTATGAATCTGCTTAAGGTTATTACGAGAGCCTATTTCAATCACAATATCTGGTTCATTCAGCTCGATTAGCGATTTATTGAAAAAGGCGCTGGCTTTATTAATCGCATCAATATTAAAGAAAGATTGCCCCTTTCTTATTCTAGATAAGGTTCTAGTTGATTTCTCAATAAGATGTGCAAAATCGCTATCTTCAATACCATTATTGTCTATTAGCTTCAGGATATTTTCAGTAATTACCTTTCTATTTATACCGGTCATAGGTCAAATATGGGACACTGTCGAATTACAAAAAGTGACATTTAATTCTTTTTTTGTGATTTGTTTATTATCTTTGTATAGAAAGAGAGCAGATGCTTTCGGAAAGAATTTAGGTATTTTAAGCAAAGAGTCTTGCGGCTACATTTTCTGACGCCGTAACGCAAGGCAGTAGTTCTGAATACCCATGTCTATTCTTATATAAAAGCTTTTAGTATATTTGCTTGATAAGATAGATATGGGGCTACTGTTAGTCTGTGTTACGTTAGGCGTCAGAAACTTAATTTGTAGCCACAGCATGTAGCCCTATATTTATCAAGCTACCTCCTGATACAAGACTCGTTTAACCAATAACGAGTTATGATTATTAAAAACAAACATTCAAAAAATCCCAATCCGCCTTAATTCCATTAAGGCTAGAGGTCTGTATGACCATCCGAAAAAGTGTCATTGTAAATATATCATCTGCTTTGTAACCAATTAGAGACTACTATATCGGAACATTTTTACGAGTTATTCTAATAACCTGATCCATCGCTTCCGCGAGGAAAGGGGAAGATTATGACCATTTTTAAAACCTTAAAATGAACAATTTTATAAGGACCGGGAGAAGTATAGCCTGTTCAAAGCAGGCTGCCCAGCATGTAAATTTAGCAAATACACAAACTAATTGTATTACAAATAAAGCATATAGCTTAAGAGAACTATTAATTCTAAAGACTCTTTTAGTAATTGCTACCGTATTTCATATGTTTAGTTTATCAGCTCAGACGCCCCGCAAGGACAGCGGGGCGGAAGGGTTGTTATCTGTAAGTGGTACTGTTGTATCCATCATCGATGGAAAACCCATCCAAGGGGTTTCCATTCGAGTAGATGGTGAAAAGGGTAGGGCTTCTTCCCATAACGATGGCTCCTTTTCGCTACAAGTCTCAAATCCTAAAGGCACTGTTTCATTCTCCCACATGGGATTCACGCGATTAGAACTGCCTTATATAGCTGGGGTATCATTGCAGGTAAAATTGATACCAATAGAGAACCAATTGGAAGAGGTGGAGGTCGTTTCTACAGGCTACCAAACGATTCCCAAAGAGAGGGCAACGGGGAGTTTTGAAGTAATCGGAAAACAACAGCTCAATATCAGCAAAAGTACCAACATTATAAATCGGCTGGAAGGCTTGTCGCCCGCACTCCGTTTTGAGAAAAGAGTGGAGGGACTGTCTCCCTTGCAGCAGTTATCTGTCCGTACCACTTCTACCTACTATGGGTATTATAACCCTTTGGTTATATTGGATAACTTTCCTTACGAGGGTGATATCGCAAATATAAATCCCAACGATATTGAATCGGTAACCATCCTTAAAGATGCTGCGGCGGCATCCATCTGGGGAACGCGAGCAGGAAATGGAGTGATCGTTTTGACTTCAAAAAGAGGGACTAAGGATGGAAAACTAAAACTGTCAGTCCAGGTAGCAAACCAGTTGGGAGAAAAGCCGGATATCTATAAAAAACCTTACATGTCCAGTTCATCTTTTATGGAGATGGAAGAGCTGTTATTTAAAAACAATTTTTTCGACTGGCAGATCACTTCTTTGGATCGGAGCATTACGCCAATGGTTGTGTTAATGGACAAGCTGCGCAAAGGCGAGATAGATCAAATAGCCTATGATCGTCAGAAAGCTGAATGGAGTAGACAGGATGTGCGAACAGATTACTTAAAGTACATCTATAGAAACAGCTATAACCAGCAATATGCAACCAATATAACGGGGGGCGGTGCTAACTATGATTTTCAGGCGAGTGTGGGATACGATAAAAACCGTAATAACATTCAAAATGGAGGTCTGGAAAGGGTTACTGCCCGGTTGGTGACAAACATCCGTCCGGTCAAACAGTTGGAGATCGGCATGCAGCTGATGTATGGAAACTCTGCCATGAAAGGGATGGGTACTGATTCGCAGCTTTCTTTTGGCTCCCTGTATTCTGGCGCAGGACGTAGTTTTTATCCTTATCTCAGGTTGGTCGACGATGACGGAAAGGCTATTGATCTGGAGACGGTTACGATCCGTAAATCTTACATCGATACGCTTGCGGGTGGAAGGCTTATGCCAGCCCACTATAATATCTTCAACGAAATTGCCAGCAGTGAAAATAAAAATAGTACCGAAGATGTCACGCTCAATTTAAGTGCGAACTGGAAATTGACACCTTCCATCAGCGCAAATGTAGCCTATCAATTTCAGAAGTCAGCAAATAAAATGACCAACTGGCAGGGGATCGATTCTTATTTTACACAGCATTACATCAATATGTTTACGCAATGGACGCCAACCACGATAACACGAAATGTACCAATCGGTGATATTTTTTACCAAAACAATGGTATCATAAATTCACATTACCTCAGGGGAAATCTGGCTTGGGATCAATCATTCGATCGGGATCGACATAAAATCAATGCCATCGCTGGAGCTGAAATGAAGGATTTGAACAATCGGATGGATGGGCACAACCTCTATGGTTATGATCGCAATACATTGAGTTATGCACGTGTGAATTACCTAACCAATTTCCCTTTGCTGAATGGGATCATGGGATCAGGACAGATCATTGATGGTGTCAAATTTGACGAGCTGAATCAACGGTTCACGTCTTTCTTTGGTAATGCGACCTATACCTTTCTGGATCGGTATTCTTTGAGTGGGAGTATACGTAGGGATGCGTCTAATCTATTTGGTGTGTCAACCAACAACAGATGGCAACCGCTTTGGTCTGCTGGCTTAGCATGGGATATAACAAAGGAATCTTTTTATCATTTCGAAGCGCTGTCTAGAGTGAAAATCCGGGGAACCTATGGCTATAATGGCAACGCCAATAATTCTTACTCAGCCAACCCGATTATGGAATATAGCGGTACGCATAGTATTACCTCGTACCCTTATGCCTACATGATCAATCCTTCCAATCCGGATTATAGGTCTGAAAAGGTCGGTGTTTTTAATCTCGGGCTTGATTTTGCGGCCCTCGGTAATCGTATTTCGGGAACAGTAGACTTTTATAAGAAAGATGGCAGGGATATCGTTGCTAGGGGGATGGTCGATCCAACAACAGGGTTTGATTCACAGATCTTGAATGTCGCCCATTTTGCCGGCCGCGGCATTGAAGCTAATCTGCAGACCGTAAATATCAAAGGAGGCAAATTTTCCTGGAATTCCAATCTGATACTCAATTATCAGCGAAATATTACTAAAAAATACAATTATAGACCCGCGCGGGCAGATTCATACCTTGATGCAGCTACCTCACCAAACCCGGTGGAAGGCCGCGATCTATACGGACTGTATGCCTACCCGTTTGCAGGACTGGATCCACAGACTGGTGAGCCCTTAGGTTGGATGAATGGCGAGAAGAGTAAGGAGTATACAAAATTTGCTTCTTCACCCGTAGAGACGCTTAAATTTATGGGATCAACGATTCCGCTATATTCGGGTTTTGTACGTAACACCTTCAACTACGGCCATTGGTCTTTAAGTACAAATATTCAATACAAGTTAAAGTTCGTATTTAGAAGACCGACAATAAATTATTCGGCTTTAGCAAATTACTGGACAATGAATGAGGATTTTGACCATCGCTGGCGGCAGCTAGGGGACGAACTGAAAACCAATGTGCCTGCTTTTATATATCCGTTAAATAACGCACGTGACAATTTTTATACCTTCTCTGACGCGGTTGTTGAACGGGGAGATGCCATCCGCATAAAGGACATTAATCTGAATTATAATTTTAATGGCTTGGGCAAAGGGAAAATTCGGGGTCAGGTATTTTTCAATATGGATAATATGAACTTGATCATCTGGAAGAAGACAGGGTATAATGTGGATTCTGATTATTACCGCTCCATACCAATCCCACGTACGTACACGCTGGGCGCAACACTGAACTTATAAATCGAATTGTTATTTAACACGAATTGAGAATGAAAAGATATCCTATTTTATTTATCATAGCCCTACTGTTTACCTTGGCTGGCTGTGATAAATTTTTAGACAAAAAAGCTGATCTAAAAATGGCTATTCCAGAATCGATTGAAGATGGAGAGGCCTTAATGGACAATTATAGCATGTTAAATCAAGGCTATCCTTATATCGGTGAATTGTGTAGCGACAATTTTCAAATGAGCTATGCAGACTGGTCTGCGATCACGATTGATGAGGATAGGGACCTGTTTGTATGGAATATAGAGGCTGCTCCACCAGCCACGCAATGGTCTGCGCCTTATCGGGTGGTTTATAATGCCAATCAAGTACTTGCAATGATTGATAAATTGCCCAGCAATGATCGCTCGCAACAACTGAAAGGTAAAGCCTTATTTTTTAGGGCTTATGCCCATCTAGCGTTGGGTGAACTATTTGTGGATGTGCCGAGAGCGGATAAAAGCAATGCAGCTAAAATGGCTATTCCTTACCGTAAAACGCCAAATATTGAGGAGCATAGTCCCAGAGTGACCATTGGGGAATTCTTTGAGCAGTTGCTAGCCGATTTACTGTCGGCTACCGAGCTACTGAAAGATAACAATGATAAGGCTTCTAGACCCTCTTACACAGCCAGTTTAGCTTTATTGGCAACAGTATATCTTTATCTCCAAGATTATGAGCAGGCTGCCTATTATGCAGATAAATGTCTGCAACGAAATGCTTCTTTATTGGACTTCAATGTGCTGAACCAGTCGAGCAATACGCCAATTTCGAGATTTAATACGGAGGTGTTATTTCAAGCTATATCAAGTGGGAGTGCGACTTATACCCGCACACGTTGGAAAGTGTCTGCAGCATTAATGGAAACTTATCAGGCTAACGATCTGCGCAGGACAGTGTTTTTTATTAATAATAACGACGGTACCTATTCCTTCAAAGGAAATTACGACGGTGTTTTGAATCAGGCTCCATTCAGTGGCTTGGCTGTAGACGAGATATATCTTATCAGGGCTGAATCAAATGCTCGGCTAGGCAAGATTGCCTTGGCACTTAAGGATATCAACGATCTGCTACGGTCGCGGTGGAAATCCGGTACGTATACAGATCGTGTAGATACTGATCAGGTTACACTATTGAATTTTATCTTACAGGAAAGGAGAAAAGAACTGATTATGCGCCAGCGGCGCTGGCCAGATCTAAAAAGATTGAACCTCAAGGCTGAAACGGAAGTGACTTTAAAAAGATCGTGGCCAGAAAAGCTGGCAGAATTACATCCGAATGCTCCTCAATATACTTTTTTGATACCATTTGCTGTCCTCAACAATTCTATGCTTACTCAAACTGAACGATAAAATGAAAACATTGATTAAAAATATGTGTGTTATAGCTTTGTTATTGCATACAATACATCCTGCTTATTGTAGCATCTCTCAGGCAGATACATTGACTACTGGAATGAAAATGCCCAATGTGGATATGGGTACTCTTGAAGATGGTGTCCCGTTAGGAAAGTTTTCACAACAGGCTGCGCGTCTTGTCATTCTTGACTTTATGAATTCGTCTTGTTCGAGTTGTATAGCCGCGCTGCCTAGGCTGTCTCAGGTTGCCAAGAAATTTGGAAAAGATATTCAGATTTATCCTGTAACCTATGAGGATCGCGGCCGGATAGCTAAAATGAGAAAGTTAAATGATATTATAGCTGCCACAGATTTGAAATTTATTGTTGAAGATAAGAATCTAAAAACGCTTTTTCCGCATCAGACCGTTTCACACGTGGTATGGATTCTCGATGGTCTAGTGAAAGGAATTACTCATGTGGAATACCTGGATGAAAAGATGGTAAATACCATGCTTAAAGATGGTAAACTTGATGTGCCTCAGAAAAATGATTTTAAAACCTTTGATTATTCGAAATCACTGAAGGATCTTCGTTACCCCCTAAGATCGTACGCTGCTCTGACTGGTTATATTCCAGATGCTGATACCAAATTTGGTACGGATATTTCGTCTGATTCAAGCAGTATACGGGAGTATATGATCAATGCGCCGATACTTTCGGCCTATATGCATGCTTATGGAAAAACTACGCGATTGCCATATATGAAAGCTGATCGGATCATAATAGAATCAACCCATCCGGAAAAATATTGTTATGCCTCCGATCGGGATGGCTACGAAAAAGATTGGTTATTAAAAAATGCGATCTCGTACGAATTTGAATTTACAGAGCGAGAATCAAAGGATAAGCGAATGCGAAGTATTATTCAAGATCTCGACAATAGGTTAGATGTAAAGACATCGATAGAAAAAAGAATGATTGATTGTTGGGTTATTATTGATGGTAAGGACAAAAATAAAAATATGCAGGATGTCGGCCAGTCCAAAAGAGATTTTGTATTTATGGCAGACCTCAATAGTGCATATCCTGTTATTTTGGATGAAAGTACATTGGATAACAAAATTCCGGCGAGATCTCATCAGTCTTTTGATGAACTAAGATCGTTACTGCTTGACGCAGGTTATGATCTTGTCAAGGCAAAGAGAGCAACGGAGGTTTTTGTATTGGTAGATTAAACAAATTAGGGTGCATATTTTTATGCACCCTATAATTAAAATGGCATGTCTACGACTTTAATGTCACATGCGATGTATTCGTCCTGGTATTTAAAGCTTCGAGCATTTCGTTTCTCAAATCTTCTGTAATATCTGGTTTTCCCCCAACATTAGGAGCGTCGATAGTACAGATTTGATTATTGCCCGAACAACCAGGTGATCCTGCTGAATAACTGTCTGGATTACCAGGGTTACTTGGATCATTTAATTGAAATAAAGCCATGTTGCAAAATTTTAATTTGTCAAATCTTGTTTATTAATCAGCTACATCCAGGATGTATCCGGTTTCACAGATTCTGCCGGGCTGACCGAAACGCCGCGTGAGGCCAGCCCTTTTCACGTAAATGCTGTATCGTACCGCCACACGGGAATGTGGTAAACCTGCGGCCGTGCCTGTCACGTACAGGACCAGCACAGCAGCAGGTCACTGAAAGCAAAAGTTTCATCTTCGCCAAGCCAGAATATTTTCGCTGCACCAGTTGCGAAGGCCATTGCCGACGTGGGGCGCTCATATCCGCGGCGAGTGGTTGTTCATTTAGCGAATTTACCCTGACTCGTTGTGTACGCTTTATACGCTCTTGCTTGATCATACTTCTTTGTTTATAAATTCACCCAGTCCTATGGGTATATGGTTCATAATTCAAAGATATGACCGACGCTGCGCCTAATTTGACATAAAGCGCATCAGGATTTGACAAAATCCGTGAATCTAAACCTACCCCCGCTTTTTGGAATTAAAGGTAAGCTGTTGGTAGGCAGTCGGAGATAACCCGGTCTCATTTTTAAAAAATCGAGTAAAACTAGAAATCTGACCAAAGCCACAAAAGTCCGAAACGAGCTTTACAGGCATTTTTCGATCCAGCAGATGCTTTGCCTTGTCGGCCAATACCTGGTTGCGAAAATGCAATAGCGTCTCGCCATAGCGCTGCATATGGTATCTGTTGAGTTGATCTTTTGCAACGTGCAGTTTAGCAGCAATATGTCCAATCAAAATCCGTTCTTCCGTTTCTGCGATCTGCTTGCTGATCAACGCTCGGGCCTGTAGAGCCAAATAGTCATGATGGCTCAGGAGACCCTGAGCTTTGAGTAGCTTATTTTTGCTCAGAAGGAGCAGATCCTGAATTTTGTGAAGGATAATACTTTTGGGTATCAACGGCTTCTTGCTGAGTTCCCTCGTGAGCTCGGCAAATAACTGTCGGGTCTGCTCCATAGCGGCAAAGTCCAGGCTGACTCGGTACTGTGCGAGTCTGCCTTTATGCGCTGCGATCACGCTGGAGAGATACTCAAAGCCGGGAACGCCGCCGATATGAAGCAGATTCAAAGGTAGTGTAAACCCTTGAATGTGATATGTTCCGGGTTCAAATTTTACTGTAATTTCAGTTTCGGGGACATAGAGAAACGCACCATGCCGCGGGCGGAAAATAAAGGTGTCTTTGACCTGTGGCTGGCTGTAATGGATCGGCGCACGCCCTGCGAGATGGTAGAGCAGATGGGTCTGCGGACTGCATATCTCAAAACGGATTGTTGTTGGGCTATGCACTTCAAACTGATAGCAATAGCTCTCCAAATTGCCGGTCTGCAGATACTCCTCAAACAGACAAATTTGTGGATGGCATAGCAGTCTGGTCCGGCTACCGGGCAACCGCTGTTGAAAGGATTTTGTGAGCGTACTCTTGCTCACAAAATCCATTGCTTCTTCTATCAACCTGAATGATGGGGTCCGCATAGCGCTGGTATTTTTGGGGAATAGGCCACGTCTGTTTCGGAGAAACGTGGATTAGCTGCCTGCGGAATTCCGATAAACAATGCGGATAGAAAAATAACCTGTCGGCAACAATCTGTTCGCAACAGGTAGGTCACTGGATGAATTGTATCGTGAAAGGATGATGTCCTTTGGTGTGTCTTTTTCTTCATCGACCGAGCTGCTGTTCTTTTGGAAGTCAACGGCTAGGCTGTTGTTCCAGCTGTCGGCAATCCCGATGCTAAGTTCGGTTTTGAGTGCAAGCGACATGGTATTCAGATATTGGATCTGGCTGGGGCGTAGCTCAAAATAGGCATGCATAAAGCCGACAAAATCGCTCATGACGGAGTTGATGATAGGAAGACGCTCGGCATAAGGAAGGGTCAATACTTTTAGCTGCAGGTCGTTTACACCTGCTTGGTCAAATGTTCTTTTCATATTTTTGCTGTTACGTAAAACCACAAATAAATCAGCTAAAACCATAGAAAACAAATTCTTTGGTTGGATATGACAGGATTCGGTATATTTTGACGGAATGTTTCTCTGGTAAATTAGTGTTATTTTAAAGAAATTTTGTAAGTTTGAGGTAAGTGTTTTTTTTAACCAATTACCATACGAATTTGTATTCCTTATGCGATCGGAGAATTTAAATAAAAGTAGAAGATTATTTCCGTATTTATTAAAAACTGTTATTGCCCGGTGGAGCCAAATAGGCTATTATCCACTTCATTTTTTCTTTTGCATTATCCTTGCTTTGATCATCAATGTGGGTTCTGCCGGCAGCGAGATGCTCGGCCGTATCCAGAGCAAGCGTTTTATGGCGGTATGGATCGGCACGGTCTTGCTGTTGCTGGTCTACGCTATGCTGATCAGCTACATACATGCAGCCTTGGTGGTTAGGCAGCGGTTCAGTACGAATACCAAGCTGAATTTTATAATCTATCTGCTCTGCGCATCCGGTGTTGTCCTGGCTATCCACGGCGTCGTACTGGAAGTATTGTTACCGCACAGGCCGGGATTGATCTTGCTTTCGCGATGGTATCTGACCACTGATTTTTGGTTTTTCTTTCCCATAATGACCGCCTATATACTGTTGGTAAATCGCTTTCCTAAATGGGTATTGCTCGATTGGCAATCCTTTGTTCAGACCGCGATCCAGATACCTTCTGGGGCCAGGCCGCAGCTCGATCAAGATCCCGCGCCACTTTTAGTAGCAGGTGGATCCGAAACTGATGAAAATAGTGATTCTCTTGAACATGTGACCGAGCAGCTGGTTAAGAGCCCAAGGCAGCTACCCGGGCAAAATGTCCACACCACAGCAATCGATCTCCCAGCTGTGACAAAATCAGAATCCCAGGCTACACTGTTCAGTTTGTGGCAGCGCGATCGGGATCGGCTAGCACTGATGGTCTACTTTTTGCGTAAATGGGAGGATAAAGAACCGACAGACGGAACCACGATAAAATGCCTGCACGCGGTGATCATCTATAAACAACAACGTACGGCAGATGTCTATCTGCATGACGGAAAGTTGTGTCGGATAGAGGTGACCACTAAAGCACTGCGTGATAATCCATGGTTGGTTAAAATACGGGCGAGAGTGTATGTCAATATGCTCTATTTTCGCGTGCCCGTAAATCGGCCCACCATGTTGGAACTTACCGCTGAGATCAAGGAGAAACTACATCGATTGTTGCCGGAGGATAAGCTCAAAATAATGGTCACGCCCTCGCGTGAGCTGCGCAACAACATCAATAATTTTTGGGGAATAATAGATACGCTAGATGAAAGCAAATTGGAAGAGGAATTTAATCTGGCTTAAAACAGAAGTATTGTCTAACGCTGTGGTGATGGAGCCGCTGCACAGTGCCAATTGTGCAAAGTGACTCGTTTCGGCGACCAGCATGTTTAATTGCATGGTTATGTTAAATTTAATGAATCGCATATGTGACCTTTTGGAGGTCATAACCTGCTTACTAAAAGCGATATTGACGCATATAACAGAAGAAATGAATAAAGTATCTACAGAAACAGCGGAGATACCTTCCGAACTGGATCATATGCTTGATATCGCTGATGTGCTCGACAAATTGGGTATCTCTGAATCGAAGTATTACCGGCTGGTCCGCGAGGGAAAGCTTAGGCCGAGGAAGCTGGGCAAGCGGCACTATTATTACTTGTCAGATTTACATCAGCAACTGGAAGAAAGTAGGCGCAAGGGGCGGATTTAGCAAGTTGTAAAAAAAGGAGCCTTTTGGCTCTTTTTTTATTTTCTGGGAGCAAGCGAATGGAAGTTCCCTCACGTCGCTACGCTTCGGCAGCGGTTCGACGACGCTATGGCTATCCTTCGACTTTGCCTCGACACAGCTAGGGGACAGCCTCGACGCTCCTTCGGGTGGGCTTCGACAACGCTTCGAGTCGGCTTCGACTCCCAGTCGAACAGCACCCGAACAATACCCGAACAGCAGCCGAAGCGGTGTCGAAGCTGTCTGCAATCTTTTCCGAAGATGTCCCGAATACAATCCCTTAACGACTCAAAGGACTGCCGAGGGGCTGCCTATCTCTTAAAGTTGACAGGCAATGACAGCATGGCCACCCGTGTACTATCAATCCCTGCATTTATCCTTCTACTGAAAAAAGTCATGCTAATTTAGCTCTTGCTAGCAAAACAAAGACTGCTCATGACAGTCGTAATTATTTATTATTTAAACATGTATAATCATGGCAAGATTTTTAAAAGGTATACACGGAGCTTACTCTGGGAAAGTAGGAAGTGTAATAGGAAGCAGTTGGCGAGGTGTGGATTATGTCCGCTCACTCTCCAAGATTACAAGCAAAAAAGCGAGTGAAGGACAGATCGCACAGCGGGCAAGATTTGCAACCGCGGTAGCTTTTCTTTCGCCGATCAAGGATCTACTCAACCTGGGCTATTCGGACAAATTGCAGAGTAAAGCAACAGGCTACAACAAGGCGTTACAATATCTCCTGAATTATGGTGGCGTCACAGGTACTTACCCTGCATTCGAAATAGATTATGCAAAGATCGTTATTTCCAAGGGCTCATTGGCAACGTTGATGGGTGCGGAATGGTCAGAAGCTTTTCCGCAGGAGATCATGTTGACATGGGAGCCGCAGTTCAACAAACTTAACGCGTTCGCCGGCGATTCTGTTATTCTGCTCATGTACAACAGCAGCAAGAATTTCTTTAGTATCCTGGAGTCTGCGACTCGGGAAGAAGCAAGTATGAGTTTCAAGCTACCTACCAGCTACTCCGGTGACACGCTGGAAGGCTGGGTATTTACCGGTCATCAGGATGGTATCAAGACCTCTCCGAGTGTTTATCTGGGTAAACTATCCATTAGCTAATATGGCTGTTAAACACACCCTGCTGCTCCTACGAAAGTATGGAGCACGGGGAACCAATGGGACCATCAGCTATCAAGGCGAAGAGATATGCCATACGATCGAGCTGCCTGATAGAAATAATATACCACGGATTAGCTGTATTCCAATTGGTCGATATAAGTTGGAGAAACGGCGCTACCCCAAACATGGCGAGCAGATTGGCATCCCGATGGTGCTCGGCCGCGAAGCAATACTGATCCATGCGGCCAACAATGCGCTCCGGGAATTGCAGGGCTGCATTGCGCCGGTAACGACGTTAACAGGCGAAGGTACAGGGGATTATAGCGGCAAGGCCTTGGCAAAGCTCAAAGCGCTGGTGTATAGCCTGTGGGATATGGGGGATGAAGTGTATTTGAGTATTCGTTAAACATGAAGGGCTGGAATAATCAATTGCTTTCTTTTGTGTCATCTTTTTAGTTCTCTGGCTATATGAATCAAACTCGTTACACTCGGACAGTGATTCATATCCACGCCAGATTCCGTCAAAGCTTGACAGTCAGAAGGCTATATTTTTTATTCATTGCCCTTCATATTTATCAAAGGTGAGTTGATGGTGGCGCTACTGAAAATGCAAAAAGTATGAAAAAAATCTTTAACAAAATAGGACAGGTGCTGCAGCTGGTGCTGGCGGCTCCTGTTAAACTACCGGGAAAGGTAGGCAACGTATTGAAATACCTGGCCTTGGGGTTGGGGATCGTGGAAACGGTATTGGATGAAGATAAACCCCAACCGGAGGTAAGTGACGGAAAATTGCCATCGGAAGCTGATTTGAATGTGGCAAACGATACGGCCAAAACTACGGCTGAAAGGAGCGCGGATGATGAAAGTGAATAATATCCGTATCTCGGCCATAGGCGGTACCCTCTGTTCCATCTGGGCCAGCATTTCCCTGGGGGATGTGTTGCAAACAGCCCTGACAGCGGCACTGGGTACTTTGGTCAGTTTTGCCACGAGTAGGCTACTGGGCAGATGGCGCAACAAGCAGAAAAGGTGAGTGGTAATTAAGGCGCACGGTATTGTGCGCCTTTGTCGTAAGACGAAGGTCCAAAACAAAAAGAAAACACCATAATACAAGTACTATGGTGTTACATGAATATGTGGTTTGATTAGTTTTTCGCTAAGACCATCTCGGGTTCTTCTTTTCCGCCATGACAGGTTTTACAGGATATTGCTTTGGCTGGAGAATCGTCCCAACTGCGGTTAAAATACTTTTTGTTGATCTTTTGGGTCATCTTGATCATCGCCCGCCCAATATCCTTTTTGTGGTTCTCATCACTGGCAAAATCCAATTTCTTAGGATCTTCTTTTGATGGTGCATGACAGAAACCACACTTTACGCCCAAGGCAACGTTAAATTCCTTCATGGTGGAAATCAATTCGTCATGGGAAATATTTTTTGGGAGAACTTTTAGATTGGTTGGTTTTGGCTCTTCCTTTGGTTTGTCCTGTTGGAAACTAAATGCACTCAACGCAAGCGCAATAGCCAACACGGATGCAATCGCACCTAATTTATTGAATTGTTTCATTTCTCTCTTCCTTTATGCTTGACTAAATATAGGGAGAAAGCAATAATTTTCAAATAGAAAATGAAATTAATATGACAATTTAGATTGATTATTAGTTACGGACTGCATTTTCAACAACCCAACTTTGGCTATTTGCCTGATAATTGATCGTTAATCGTTTTCCTTCAATTCTGACATTCTTTAATCCAGTCGTGTCAGCGGATACCCAAGTAGTATCGTTTTCTTGATTCAATCGAAGGGAAGTGATATTAGGGATACCTGTGAAGAACTCGACTTTATAGGTATCGCCGCTTTCTTTTAAAACACGAATAAGCCGATTATCCCGATCTACTTCCAACGAATTATCCTGGTATTGGATACGCCCAATAAAACTGCCAGCTGCTGCTGCACCGGCGCTATTGCCATCTTCATTTTTTGCACATGAAGCTACTAATATAATGATTATACAGACCGAGACGAAAGCGTTGAAAAACTTCATGGGTGTAATTTTTGCTCTAAATTAAGGTTTTTTGATTAAAAACTCAATTGATTAAGCCTGAAATGATGTTAATTGTCAATGCAACAACAAATGTATTTAAAGCAAAGGAGAGGAGACCGTGAAAAAGTGCTACCCGGCGGATCTTTTTTGAGGATATCCCCACGTCTGAGACCTGAAACGTACATCCCATAACGAATGAAAAGTATGCAAAATCCAGATAATCAGGTTTGTCGTCACCGGGAAACGCTAAGCCATCACCATTGGATTTATTTTCGTAATATAGACGTGCATAATGAAAGGTATAGATGGTATGAACCAAAATCCAAGAAGCCATCATGGCTAGGATGCAGATGACGATAATATACGCATCCTTCAGCTGTTTGTCCTTGCTGGAGATAATGATCATCAGTACAGAAACAAAGCAACCTATAGTGACCAAAATGATGAATAAGGAGACAAAAAGTCGGCTTCCATCTTCTTTTTGCGCTTTCTTTGCCATTGTTCCAATCGACATGGTATAAAATGTAAACCAGGATATGGCGATGTAAGATACACAGAACCCCAGCCAGCATAGCAGCAGGTTTAATAGCGGAAGGGATTGGATTGGAGAAATAAAGTAGATCAGTAAAAACATGCCCACTGAAAGCAATGCGCGATCAATGGATTTCATTTGATGTAAGTAGTCGTTTATTCTAGCCATGTTACCCAGCTTTAACAATCAAATTGTGCATCAGCTTCAAAAGTGAGTGCATTGCCATGATTGGATAAGAATAGAAGCATTGCTTCTTCCTCATAGTGACGCGGATTGGAAAAGATAAAATCCAAAACACCATCCCGGTCGATATCCCCAACGAAAAGTGTGGACATAAATACATCATCATATTGATCAATATGAAATAGGGTTTTTTCTTTGTTTTCTTTATTTGAAAGGTAGCGTAGTTTGTAATTGGTCACCTCATGGAATAATTTCTCGTGACCTTTGTCATCGGTTTGCACCTCTGTGGATTTAATAGTTCCCAATCCCCTCAGGGTAACTTTTTGATTTTTATACGCATATTCGACCGATTCTTGAGGCCATATTTCGGAATGGGTAACTTTTAAATTTTCTAATGCACCGGCTTGGAGTCCTTCCAACTTTAGGAATAGCAATGAATTTCTTCGTGATTCAATGCTTCGAAGTGGAACGCCAGCACACTCGTCATAACCGTCTTTTATTTCATAATCAACTTTTTCCAGGTAATATTTGCCATTTTCTTCATAAAGGTCGTACCAATCTTTATTTAAAACAGCTGTAGGATCTCGCTTTTCCCAAACGCGGTAGCTGCGTACCATCAAAATCTGTCCCTTCTTTGGATCTGCGATGGTGGGCTGGTCAACTGTACTGCTGTCCACAACGACGTCGGACAATGTGTCAGAGGCCTTGACCGTGTCGGATTTTCCACCGACCTGTTGAGAAGTGGGATTCGTGCATGCTTGGAGGGAAAACAGTCCCATTAGAAGTGCAAAGGCATTATAGATATTCATATACGGTGAATTTAGTTTAAATATATAAAATTCACCGTATATAAATCGAGCGATTTTTTAAGCGAGTGCTTCTTTTAACAAGGAAAATGACTTAAGGCATTTTTCATCGTCGAAAATATAGGAAGTAGCGATAATTTCATCTACTTTGTGGTCTTTTACAAATTTCTCTATTTGTGGACGTATATTGGCTTTGTCACCAATGAAAGCACATGAAGCCATACTTTTAACAGCTTGCTCTATTGCCGGTATACCTTTGTAAATTACTTCCGGAGTGGGTTCTGATAATGGTCTTCTTGTATTGGTTACGATGCCAGCAAAGAGATTGAAGAAACTGGTTGCTAAAAATTCGGCTTCTTCGTTGCTGTCTGCGGCGATAACATTGACGCACGACATAAAATAAGGTTTCTCCAATACGTCAGATGGGACAAAGTTTTGATGATAGATCATACTTGCCGAAGCAAATTGCGCTGGTGCAAAATGTGTCGCAAAAGCATAAGGAAGCCCTAAGCTTGCCGCCAGATAGGCACTGTCGGTACTTGATCCCAAAATGTACAGGGGTATATCCAAACCTTCACCCGGAAAGGCACGTACTTTTGCATCGAAATTGTCTGCGCTAAAGTAACGTTGCAGATCTTTCACTTCTTGAGGAAATTGAAAGGCGGTATTTAGGTTGTTTCTGCGTAAAGCCATTGCCGTTAGTTGGTCTGTACCTGGAGCACGTCCTAAACCGAGGTCAATACGGCCCGGAAATAAGGTTTCTAAAGTTCCAAACTGCTCTGCAATAACCAAGGGGGCATGATTTGGCAACATTATCCCGCCAGATCCTACACGAATACGGTTTGTGTTTGATGCAATATGTTGTATCAAAAGGGATGTTGCTGAACTCGCGATATATTCCATATTGTGATGCTCTGCAACCCAAATCCTTTTAAAATCCAGTTGTTCTATATGTTGGGCAATTTTGACCGTACGAGCTAAGGCGCTCGCTGTATTTTCTCCTTTTTTTATAGGAGCCAAATCCAATGCTGATAACGCTATTTTATCCATGCATTAAAATTACACAGAAGATTTTCGACAATTGTAATGAAAATGTCTATTCTATAATTCGTTGTGTATGTATGACACAAAATTGATCATTTAAGGTTGTCGTAAAGAATAGGAAAGAATTTCCTCCATCCCTGATTTTGAATTTCTTCTTGATTTCTTCTGTTTTGAGTGGAAAATTTTTGGCAATAATCCCTGATTGAATTGACGGTTTATTTTTTTTGAAATCACTGAAGGACTCCACTTGCTTTATCACAAATACTTTGCCCGGAAAATTTTCGATCTGTTTACCTGAAGTGTAGAGGTGCGTGTTTTTATGTAATTTTTTGACATCAAATAGCTGTCCAATGGTTTTAAAGGCGCCTGCCTTGGAAAGTGCAACATCTGGCTCATACAAATAGGACAGTGGTTCACTGTATTCATTAACCACGGCGCGTTCACTTTCATAGGTAAAGGATACGACCTGTTGTTGCCCATGGAATAGCCGCACAGCATGAATGGCAGCTTCACCCTCATATCCTTTTTCTTGCACGAAAATAAGTTCTTTACAGTCATTCTGCAGCGACAACACATACACATCTTTGACATACCGCAGTTGATGCAATGCGGAAGTGATGTCCAGTAGTGGTGCAAGTTTGCTGATAATGTGATCCGTGTGCTGGAAAAAGTCATCCTGCAATTGGACTAAATTAGGTTCACATTCATCCAATAGAAACACTTTTTTGTTTTGAACTCTTCGAGAGGGATCCAGATAGATGTAGTCGAATCGTTTGGTTGCGTCATGGAGGATGTAATCCACACCGTTAGCGGGAATGACGTCAAGATTGTCGGCCTTTAATACAGCCGCATTATGTTTTGAGATGGTGGCTAATTCAGGATTTAATTCACAGGCAGTAACCTGTGCGGCCCGTTTTGAGAAGTAAAAGCTGTCTACACCGAAACCACTGGTGACATCCACTAAGTGCGTTCCCTCATTTATCAGTGTGCTTTTAAATAATGCGGTTTTCTCCGAAGAACATTGCTCCAAGTTAAGCTTGGGGGGAAAATAGATTCCCGGCGTATTGGCCCACAGGGGGATTTTTGTACTTGCGCGTTGCTTCCCGTCCAGTTGAGTAGCAAGCTCGGACGGCGATATTCCTTCAAAAGGAGATTTTTTAAGTGCAATTTTAGCAGGAGACTGCTCCGCGTTTCTATGCAGAAACTGCTGAATCTCCTCTTGAAGGATCAGTGTATTCATTTATATTTTCTTTACGAGAAGCTGGCAAGTATAGGTGTCTTTTAGTTCGCTTATCACTTCCTTATCAACCAGAACTCGATCAATGGTCTCTTGGTTGTAATAGCGAATAGTAATCAGTTCAAGTCCCGATTCATACTTGACCTTGAATTTCTGCTCAAGCTCGCTAATTAAGTTTTCCAGATTTTTTCCTGTATCGTCTACCGAAACGGTGAAATTGATGGCTGTATTATGCATCATATTTATTTTGATACGATGCTCATGGAATAGATTGAAAATGTCTCTTAAATTATCTTCCACGATAAAGGAGAAATCCCTTGGCGAGATGGAAATGAAAATTTGGTTTACCTTAAAGATGAAGGACGGAACGGGCAAAGTCTGATTCGTACTCCTGATCATCGTTCCCGGCGAGTCGGGATCGACAAAAGAGCGTACATTCAATGCAATTTTCTTATTCTGTAAGGGCTTGATGGTTTTGGGGTGAATGACCGTTGCACCATAATAGGTAAGTTCAATGGCATCCGTATAGGATAACTCAGAAATTAGCTCTGTTTTCTCAAACCATTTTGGGTCGGCATTGAGTACGCCGGGCACATCCTTCCAAATCGTTACATTTTCAGCATTCAAGCAGGATGCAAAGATGGCTGCGGAGTAATCTGAACCTTCGCGGCCTAAGGTGGTTGTGAAATTCTCTGAAGTAGAACCTAAAAATCCTTGTGTGATGACAATGTATTCGTCGAGAATAGCGGGAAGCTCTGCGCGAATTTTTTCTTCCGTTTTGTTCCAGTCTACGACAGCCTCACGATAGGTATTGTCCGTAAATATATAATCCCGTGCATCTATCCATCGTACCTTTTCACCAATAAAGGCGACATACGCTGCCACAATCTTTGTCGAGATAAGTTCGCCCATCGATACAATTTGATCGAAAAGATAATCATATGAATCTTGAGGTTCCTCCTCTAAAATCCACTCGATCTCGACAAAACAGTTTGCAACTTCATCAAATATCGGGTGTTCACCCTCAGGAAATAATTCTTGAAGGATACGAAAGTGAAATTGTTTGGCCTCATCCAGTGTCTGGAGTTGATTGCCCGTGTTGTTAACATATTCTTTGGTCAATCTTTCGAGAAGGTTGGTCATCTTTCCCATAGCGGATATGACAACTAACAAGGCGTCGCCTTTGTATTTTGAGATAATCCGTGCTGAGTTTCTGACGCTTTCAGCATCCTTGACGGATGCACCTCCAAATTTAAAAACCTGCATTTATTTATTAGTTTAGTTGATTGCTATTTAATACTATGAATATACTGTAATCCTTTGTCTGAAATCAAATGACTGAAAGCAGCGTAGGGAATGCGCAATTCAGTCATCCCTTCAGCATAGGATTTGATTTCATAAACATTGTAATGAAATAGGATGTCGTCTTTTTCGAACGTAAAATTAGCTGCGAGCGAAAACTTACCGTCTTCAAAAAAATACTTTCCATTTAATAGTTCATCGCTACTTAACCCTTCCTTTGTCCGGAAATATTGCTCAGCGATTTGGACAAACTTATCTTTATTTTGTGTTGGAATAATGTCATCAATCACAATCTGTTTGTTTGACTGTCTATCGAAATTTGAATAAAGGGTAAAGTGGTCACCATGCGCACCGCCCGTGTACTCTTCCTGTTGTGTTCTTAGCCCCAGAAAAACAGGCGTATTGGCGATCACATCAACCTGTAGCTCCCGGTTCCAGGTTGCCGTAGATCTGCCGTTATTATCCTCCACATATTCATTGTAAGCATTAATAAACCGATGGGCAGCCTCCTGCATACTGGTATCGCCTTCGAGATGAACAATATCGGTAATGAGATCATTGATCTTATCTTCCGCAAAAACAGGATATTTTGCGCGAAAATACGTCGTGTCCAGTCGATTTTCTTCCTTTAGAAAATAATTGCTATGCTCGTCTATGCTTTTTTTACTATAGGAGAGTGTATCTGCAAGTTGAATACCATCAGCAGGTGCACTTTGGCCATTGCAAGCGTAAAACAGATAGCTGATAACTAATATTTTTAAGGAAAAATGAAACCGCATTGAACTGATTATCTCCGTTATTTAATAAGTAATGGATACATTGAGCCATCCCGCATCAAAGTCCGCTTTATATTTTTCATAAAATTTAATGGCCGGTTCATTCCAGTCTAAGACCTGCCATACCATGCCATGGTAACCGCACTGTTTGCCGTAGGCCAGCGTCTGATCGAAAAGTAGTTTTCCAATTCCTGATCCGCGCATATTTTCTGTCACAATTAGATCTTCCAAATAGAGTCTTCGGCCTTTCCAGGTTGAATATCTGGTATAATATAATGAAATGCCGACAATTTCGCCCGCTACTTCTGCGACAAATGCACCCCAGACAGGGGATTTTCCAAATCCTGCATCCTCAAACTCCGATAATGAGACCGTGACCTCATCGGGTGCTTTTTCGAAGATGGCCAGTTCATTGATCAATTCGAGCATCCGTGGGCAATCAGATTTAATAGCTTCTCTTATAAGTGGTTTAGTCATTGTTTTTAAAGTGTTTGATTACTCTTTTTCCAAAGATTGTACTTCCTATACGCACCATCGTCGAACCTTCGCCTATCGCCAATTTATAGTCGGAGGACATGCCCATGGAAAGAATGCTGAAATGTTCGTCTTTTCTGTAGAAACTTGCTTTGACCCCATCAAACAACATTTTAAGCTCATAAAATTCAGCTTTTATTACTTTCTGGTTATCGGTATTGGAGGCTATCCCCATCAAACCGCAAATACGGATGTTCTTCAATGCAAGAAATTCATCGTCGCGGAGCAGTTCGATGAGTTCAGCATGATCAAAACCAAACTTGGTGTCTTCCTCAGCAATATAAACTTGTAAAAGACAATCTATAATGCGTTTGGATTTTTGAGCATGTTTGTTAATTTCCTTCAATAATTTGAGCGAATCAACAGATGCAATTAGACTGATGAAAGGAGCAATATACTTGACCTTATTCGTTTGAAGATGGCCAATCATATGCCACTGAATATCTTTAGGTAAAAGCTCCGCTTTCTCAACTAACTCTTGAACGTGGTTTTCGCCAAAAATACGTTGTCCGGCCTCATAGGCTTCCATGATATCCGAGTTGGATTTTGTCTTCGATACAGCGACGAGTTGTACGCCGACAGCTTCAGTTTCCAATCTTAACGCTTCTAAATTACTAGCAATACTCATTTCCGATATAGTTTTGATGATGTAAAAAGTGCCAAATGTCGGTGCTTTTTGTAAATTTGTACAAAACTACGAAATGCTACGATTAATACTGAATCTACTTGCAGTCATTTTTTTATTTGCTGCCTGTGTACGTACAGGGGGCAAAGATATTATCTCCGAAAGTGAGTTTGTGGATGCACTTACCGAAATTCAATTGACAGATTCATACCTTAATATTTTGCCTATTGATAGCGCGCGCAAAGTCATATTGCCTTTGTACCAAGTTACCTTCGATAAATATGGTTTGGATTCCGTTTCTTTTAAAAAAAATCTGGACTATTATGGAAAGGATGCCGAAGTCATGTCTGCTATTTATAAAAAAGTGGAAGAAAATCTAACAAAAGAAAATAAGTTTTATGCAGACATAGATAGGAGAAAACAAGATTCTATCCGTAGCAGAGACTCGATTGTTAATGTACGTATTCAGGATAGTACCAATCGGGTTATGCGTGCGCAACAAGCTTATCAGGAAAGAATTGCCGCACTTATTCATTATACTCCAGATACAGCAAAATTGAGTTTTAGAGAAGCCGCTTCGTCTTTTAATCGCTATTTCCAAATGAAAACCGGTATCAGCGTAGATGGTTATCTTATGAATCAACTAGCTGTAGGCAGTCCAACTTTACCAGTTGATGCGTCTTCGGGCGCAGGGAGTATTTCGGGTAAGGATACTATACGAACACCGAAGGAGGTTCCAGTTCGGCAGTTACCAACGACAGAACTGGACAGAGGACCAGTGCTCAGTCCGCCGAGGCAAATGAAGCCTCCGGTAAAACTTTAACCATTCAACGAATATGATTTCTATGGTATATCCATTAAATGCAATAGATAAGCTCGGATTTTCCGAGATAAAAGATAAAATAAGACAAAAATGCTTGAGCGAATCGGGTAGGGATTTGGTAGATAAAATTCAGCCGCAGACCCGTTTTGATCAGATTGATCGATTTTTACGACAGACCAGTGAGTTTAAAGACCTTCTGGTGAATGACAGTGCATTTCCTGTCGAGAATTTTTTTCCACTTCGGTCCATTATCGAAAAAGCTCGGGTAGAGGGAGCTTTTTTGCTTGAAGAGGAGTTCTTTAAAGTATTACTTTCATTAAAGACTGTCTACGCTATCATCCGTTATTTTAACGAACGTGAGGGACTTTATCCCAATCTTGAGATTCTCTTTGAACATTTACCGATAGAGAAAGGCATTATTCGCGATATCGAAATGGTGATCGATGAGCGCGGAAAGCTCAAAAATAATGCTTCGCGATTGCTGCTGGAGATCACGCAACAGATTCAAAAGGCCGAGCAAGAAGCTTTAAAGCGCATCAACAGTATCTTTAAAAGTGCGCAGGATAGTGGATGGACCGCCGATGGTAATCTTACCATACGCGATGGAAGGCTTTGTATTCCCATCTTAGCCGAGAATAAAAGGAAGCTTAAAGGTCTGATCCATGATGAATCTGCTACAGGTCAAACGGCTTATATAGAGCCTGAAGAAGTCTTTCAGTTGAATAATAAAATTAGAGATTTAGAATTTGAACGCCGACGAGAAGTTATTCGTATCCTAGTGGAACTGACCGATAAAGTTCGTCCGCACCTTCCGTTGTTGCTTTCTTATCATGGACTACTGACAAAAGTAGATTTTGTACGTGCAAAAGCACTTTTTGCTTTGGACATCGAGGCCGAAATGCCTGAATTGTCCAAAGAAGTGGAGATTAATCTGGTGAATGCTAGGCATCCACTTTTATTATTGAATCACCATCATACTGTTGTGCCGCTGAATATACAAATTGACGATGTCCAGCGTGTAATTGTTGTTTCGGGACCAAATGCAGGGGGTAAATCCGTCTGCATGAAAACGGTAGGCCTATTGCAGATCATGGTGCAATCTGGGCTATTAATTCCTGCTGACCCAACGACGAAAGTGGGCGTTTTTAAGCAGATATTTGCAGATATAGGGGATGATCAATCGATAGAGAGTGATTTAAGTACCTATAGTGCGCATCTCTCGAAGATGAAATATTTTACGGAATTTGCCAATGGGCGTACCTTGGTTTTAATCGATGAGTTTGGAACCGGTACCGATCCTTTGTTTGGTGGACCTATCGCTGAAGCGGTATTAGAATCGCTCAATAAAAAGCAGATTAGAGGCGTAGTGACGACACACTATTCTAATCTGAAGGTATTTGCGAGCAATTCGTCCGGCTTAGAGAATGCTTCGATGTTATTTGACAATCGAGAAATGAAACCAATGTATATCCTGCAGATCGGTAAACCGGGAAGTTCCTATGCATTTGAAATTGCTCAAAAAATTGGCTTAGGCAAGGAAATATTGGCGTCTGCGAAAGGCAAAATTGGTGTGGAGCAAAAGAAAGTAGACAACCTTTTGATTGATCTCGAAAGAGAGAAGAAAGAGGTGTTTGATACCAAAGTTGCGATCACTAAGCGGGAGAAGGAACTTGAGACCCTCAAAGCAGAATACCTGGAACTACAAACCTATCTAGAAGAAAATAAAAGAGTCATTCTGAAAAAGGCTAAAGAAGAAGCGCAACAGATTATAAAGAATTCGAATAAACTCATTGAGAATACGGTTGCTCAAATTAAATCTGCCAAAGCCGATAAAGAAAAAACCCGTGAATTGCGGAGCAACCTAGATCAAGCTCTTCAGGCAGTTCTACCGAAAGAACAACAGGTCACAAAACCTGCAATTAAAGAGCGCGTTGTGGAGTCTGCAGAAATAGCGATCGGGGATTGGGTACAAATTTTGGATAATGGCGCCGAGGCACAGGTGGTAGAAATTGCTAAAAATAATCTTATTCTGGCTATGGGGGAACTGCGTACCGTTCAAAAACGGAAGAATGTGATTAAGCTAGAGGGACGGGAAGGAAAAAAATCTGCAAAAAGTTTATCAAGGTCAACATCTGCGGGTTCGGTGGCGGACTTTAAACCTGAAATTGATCTAAGGGGTATGCGAACGGAGGATGCGCTTCATGAGTTGGAGCGTGTGCTGGATAGGGCGGTGATGATCGGTTATCCGTCGCTAAAGATCATTCATGGAAAGGGTGACGGAATTTTACGCAAATTTATCCGTGATTATCTCCGCAAATATAGTCATGTTAGTCGTTTTGAGGACGAACATCAAGACCGTGGTGGTGATGGTATCACCTACGCTTATTTGTAGACAAAATGAATTGGAGCTCAAAAGGTTGCTATTGTGAGCTCCAATTTTCGTTTAAATTTTTAAAATTTATGTGGTCGTTAGCTGGCGTCGAACGGCAGCTTTCGTCCTGTAAATTGAGCTTACATCGTTTCTTTACCACCAAAGGTTATCAGCACCATACCGGAGATAATGACAAACATACCCAGTACCTGCATCCAGGTCAGCGGACTTTTAAAATACAGTGCCATGGCTAATTGCACGGTCAAGAATGTGCCACCAGAGCATAGGGCTATAACAATTGGCTGAGATACATTTTTGAATAATTGTACCAGGAACCAGCTTGCAGAAAGCAGAATAATATTTCCGACAATCAATGTTGTCCATTTATATTTTGGATGAATTCCACCGAGTTTAAATAGGATGGACGAAATAATTTGGCAGGCCCAAAATGCAGTAAAATAGATATAATTCAACATAAATTAGCTGTTATTCGTATCGGCTGTAAGCGTTGTTAAAAGACTGGCGCATCAAGGCGAATTGATTAATTACAGTTTTCATAAATTCTTCATCGAGTAAATCAAATACGCCGTTTACACCACCAATAATATCCACTTCAGCAATTTTATAGGATTGCTCCAAATTCCCCTGTTCAAACTTAATAATAAATTTTTGGTTCATGCCAAATATTGAAATCTTGCAATCGGGATGGGGAAGTTCAGCTATTAGTCTCATGGAATTCTCTAGTTTTTAAATTTAGCATAAAAGTATAAAAAAAACGCCCAAATGCAATGCATTTGAGCGCTCAGGATTATGATATGATTAGAAAAAGGCTTTTTAGACGATACCTTGGGCTTTCATGGCGTTTGCGACTTTGATAAAGCCTCCAATATTGGCACCTTTTAAGTAATTTACAAATTCACTTTCCTTACCATATTTTAAACAGGTTTCGTGGATACTCTCCATAATGGTTTTTAAGCGATTGTCGACCTCTTCGGTACACCATTGTGTACGGATGGAGTTTTGAGACATTTCCAAGCCGCTGACAGCAACTCCACCGGCATTCGCTGCCTTACCTGGGGCGAAACTGATCTTTGCATCTAGAAATACTTTAATAGCTTCAGCTGTGGAAGGCATATTAGCACCTTCGGCTACACAGATACAACCATTTGCCACTAGCATTTTGGCATCGGATTCATCCAATTCATTTTGCGTTGCACAAGGTAATGCAATATCGCATTTAAATTGCCAAGGCTTTTGGCCCGGGAAGAACTGGGCATTCGGGTATTTGGATGGATATTGATCCAAACTTCTTCCTAATGTAGCTCCAAAGGCCATTTTTTCGGCGTCAAAACCATCCGGATCATACAATGTTCCTAAGCTGTTTGATACTGTAATTACTTTAGCCCCGAGCTGTAATGCTTTTTCAACCGCGTAAAATGCCACGTTGCCGGCCCCAGAGACTGTCGCTACCTGACCTTTTAATGATTTTCCCTGATGTTTAAAAATACAGTCAACAAAATACAATAAGCCATATCCTGTCGCTTCTGGACGTATATAGGAACCGCCCCACAATTCTCCTTTACCCGTAAGAACACCAGTAAAATTATTTTGTAAACGTTTAAATTGACCGAATAAATAACCTATTTCACGTCCTCCGACACCAATATCTCCGGCAGGAACATCGGTGTCAGCGCCAATATGGCGATAAAGCTCGGTCATGAAACTCTGACAAAAACGCATGATTTCATTATCCGATTTTCCTTTGGGATCAAAATCGGATCCGCCTTTGCCACCACCAATCGGCAACCCAGTCAAACTATTTTTAAATACCTGTTCAAAAGCAAGAAATTTAAGGATACTCTGGTTAACAGAAGGGGCGAAGCGAAGGCCGCCTTTATAAGGACCAATAGAACTGTTCATTTGAACACGGTATCCGCGATTAACTTGTACTTGATGGTTATCGTCCAACCAAGTTACCCGGAAAGATATAATACGCTCGGGTTCAGTAAGCCTTTCAAGAATCTTTTGTTCGAAAAATTCAGGATGGTGTTCTGTAATATAAGGAAATAGGTCCTCGGTAACTTCTTTTACAGCTTGCAAGAATTCTGGTTCATTTGGATTTCGTTTCTCAACGATCGAGATAAACTCGTTATAATTTTTTGACATGTTTAATTAGTAAAATTTCCCTTTGGCTGGCACTAATTTATGTATTTTTTAACGAATAACCAATATTTGTTAATTATTTACAAATAATAATCTATTCTAATGAAATTTAACTTTTTGATTTTTTATATGGAATTATAGAATTTCTGGCGAAGTGTGTGTGTAACAGTCCGTTTGCCGTATATTATTCGAATCTACAGGCATATGAAAGAAAAAAATTCACTCTTGATAAAATAGCTGAAATTCTGGTATCTAATATGTTAAATATCTCAATATAATCGTTTATTTCTGGCAATTTTTTAACATGAGGCTGCCGATTCTTAGATATAGTAATTCTTATATATTGATTAATTATAATTTATATTATGTTAAATAGATAGTTTTAAGTTACCCCTTTTGTTGTCTTAACCGCTCGCTACTGATGTCCAGTATCATTATCGCGATTGTCTAAAACAAAAAGGAACTCAGCTATTGCTGAGTTCCTTAAAAAAATATTTAGGTTGAATATTTGCGATGAATACGATATTAATCGACAGCTTGAATCATTAAGGCGCCTACGGTTAAATTTGTCCTCGGATCAATAACGATGGCCTGAGAATTCTCGGAGTTTTCTTCCTGTAAATCGAATACGAGGTTTTCAGCAGATTTAATTGTGATTCGTCCAATGTCATTCAGCCTGATGATTTCATTGTACACTTTTTCCTGTGTATTGATGTCAAACTTATACAGCACATCAACGATCTTTATTTTGGTCAATTTACTGTGACTTTGTACAAGATATATTTGATCTGTGTCTAATGGTTTATTGTCAAACCAGCATACATTTGCCTGGATATTGCGTTCGAACTTTGGTGGATTTTCAACACTTGCTATGGTATCACCACGGCTGATGTCTACATCATCACTGAGATGGATAATGACCGACTGGCCATTTTCAGCCCGTTGAAGCTGCTGTCCATTGAATTCAATCGCTTTAACAGTGCTATATGTTTCTGCTGGATAAACAATGACTTGATCTCCAATCGTTAATCCTTCTCCTAATACCCGTCCCGCATATCCCCTATAGTCATGTAAATCATCCGTTTGCGGACGTACAACCCACTGGACAGGAAATCTCCAATTTGCCGCCTCATTTTCATGTATTTCCACGTGTTCGAGGTAATTCAACAGCGATTCACCTATATACCAAGGCATCCGTTCAGACTTATGGACAATATTATCCCCCTTCAATGCTGAAACTGGTATAAAATCAACATCTTTAAGCCCGAGGTTTACCGCCAACGCCAAATAGTCGCTTTTGATCTGCTCATAGATTGCCGCGCTGTAATCAACCATGTCCATCTTATTGACACAGACAAGTACTTGCTTCATTGCAAGTAATTTAGCAATAAAAGAATGGCGTTTTGTCTGTTCAATGACACCCTTTCTCGCGTCGATCAAGATGATGATCAAATCTGAGTTGGATGCGCCTGTGACCATATTCCTGGTATATTGAATATGTCCTGGAGCATCTGCTATAATATACTTTCTGTGATCTGTTTGAAAGTATTTATAAGCCACATCAATGGTAATTCCTTGCTCACGTTCGGCTTTAAGTCCATCCGTTAATATAGCCAGATCTACCGTACCGTCATCATTTTTGCGGTTAGCACGTTGTATAGCTTCCAGTTGGTCGTCCAGAATCGAGTTGGTATCGTATAATAATCGGCCGATCAGGGTGCTTTTACCATCATCTACAGAACCGGCTGTAATAAATTTCAATATATTCATTGTTGTCAATCTCAGGTATTTGATTTGAAATAGGGTTAAAAGTATCCTTGTTTTTTACGCTCTTCCATAGCAGCTTCAGATACTTTATCATCCATACGGGCTCCACGTTCACTCACGGTTGATGCTTTGATCTCAGCGATAATATCGTCCAGTTCTGTAGCCGTTGAATCCACTGCAGCAGTACAGGTCATGTCGCCAACTGTTCTGAAACGTACAGATTTCCGCTGAATAATGTCATCGGCGTCAATATTGAGAAATGGGGCCGCTGCCATCAACTGTCCATTGCGCGTAATGACTTCCCGCTCATGACTGAAATAGATCGATGGCAAGGCTATTTGCTCACGCTTAATATAATTCCAAACATCCAATTCGGTCCAGTTGGAAATTGGGAAAACACGTACATTTTCGCCTTTGTTTATCTTGCCGTTGAAAATGCTCCATAGTTCGGGTCGCTGTCTTTTGGGATCCCACTGGCCAAACTCGTCCCGTACAGAAAAGATACGTTCTTTAGCACGCGCTTTCTCTTCATCTCTACGTGCCCCTCCGATGCAAGCATCAAAACCATGCTTCGAAATCGTATCGAGTAAAGTTACAGTCTGCAAAGCGTTACGGCTTGCATTTTTACCTGTCTGCTCAACCACTTTTCCTTGGTCTATACTATCCTGAACATAGCCGACAATGAGTTTCTCCCCGATGTCTTCAATCAATGAATCTCTGAAAGTAATGGTTTCGGGAAAATTGTGCCCTGTGTCGATGTGAACCAATGGAAATGGAAATTTACCTGGTCTGAACGCTTTTTTTGCTAGGTGGACAAGCGTAATCGAGTCTTTACCACCCGAAAATAAGAGTGCAGGCTTTTCAAATTGGCCAGCTACCTCCCTTAATATATATATTGCTTCCGCTTCTAAATGATCTAAATAGTCCATTCTCTGAAAATAATAAAATTTAAATTAATGAATTTGGGTTTAACTGTAGTTTTGTTAAGATTTAACAGCGTGCAAACCGCATTCTTTTTTACTTTGATCTTCCCACCACCATCGGCCGGCACGGAAATCTTCTCCCTCTTGTATCGCTCGGGTACAGGGCTGACAACCAATACTCGGAAAACCTTTGTCGTGTAATACATTGTATGGGATATAGTGTTCCTTACAGTACTTTTTTACCTCTTCAAAAGTCCAGTCAAACAAAGGATGTATTTTGATAATTTGGTTTACCTCATCGTATTCGATAAAGTCCATGTCATGTCTATTGGTAGACTGGTCCGAACGTATCCCTGTTATCCAAACTTTCTTTCCGCTGATTGCACGTTGCAACGGCTCAATTTTTCTGATTCTACAACACTCTTTGCGGTTTTCTACCGATTCATAAAATGAATTTGGACCCTTCTTGCTGATAAAATCTTCCAATAACGTGTTATTAGGACTGTACGTTTTAATCTGCAATGGATAACGCTCCAGTGTACGGCTCCATAACGAATAGGTTTCCTTAAACAGTCGGCCGGTATCCAATGTGAATAGTTGAATATCCAGATTATTTTTACCGATCCATTCCGTGATGATCTGATCCTCTATACCGAACGAGGTTGAGAAAATGACTTCCTTAGGAAACAACGAAGTCACTGTCTGCAGGAGCTCCACTCCTTTTTTATCTCCAATAATTTCTTTAAGTTCCTTAACGTTCATGGCGTAATATATCTTTTGTATGCTCGTTCAACTTCTTTACTTTAAATTCGAAGTCCCCTTTGAGCTGATCCCGATAAGTGCTCATGAGTGACAATGTTTCGTCTATTTCCTCCGGTAGCAGGTCATTTAGCAACTCTTTCAAGCGCTTAGCTATCGTTGGTGACTTCCCGTTTGTGGAAATGGCGATTTTCAGATTTCCCTTTTTTACAATAGATCCGAGATAGAAATCACACAATTCAGGTTTGTCTGCTGCATTAAACAATATATTCTGTTCGGATGTTAAACTGCGGAGTTGATCATTGAGTTCCATATTGTTGGTTGCTGCAATGACGAGCTGTTTGTTCATCATATCATCTGAGGCAAACGGGCGAACGTGTAGATCAATCTGCGGATACTTTTTTAATAACTCCGCAAATTCTGGGATAATTTCCATAGCTACAATGGTCAGATTCAATGTTTTGTCATTGGACGCCAAAGCTTCAAATTTCTCCAGTGCAACTTTTCCTCCCCCGACAAGCAGGGTGTGGATCTGATTAAGTTTAACGAATATGGGAAAGAGTTGGTTCATGACTACAATGCTAATGCTTTTTCTTTAATTTCATGAAATGAACGGTGTTTAGCGACAACATCACCGATTACGATGATGGCAGGAACTCCTACTCTTTTCTCTACCGATTCGTCAAGAATATTGTCTATCGTGCCAAGTACAACCTTTTCATTCGGTAACGAACCGTTTTGAATCAGTGCGATAGGTAAGCTATGTAGATTTCTTTCGCGGTAAATGGCTACGATTTCAGCCAGTTTACCATACCCCATCAAAATGACTACCGTAGCTTTGGATTCCGCGGCCAAATAAAGATCCGATGACAAAGAGCCGTCTGACTTTGAGCCCGTTATGACCCAGAAGCTATCACTAATTCCACGGTAAGTCAGCGGAAGTTGCTGCAATCCAGTTAGTCCAATGGCAGATGAGATCCCGGGAACAACTGCTGTTTCAATACCAAATTGCTGGACATAGTCAATTTCTTCCCCGCCACGACCGAAAACAAAGGGATCGCCACCTTTTAAGCGGACAACACGTCCATAATTTAACGCATAATCTACCAATAGACGATTTATTTCATCCTGCGAGGTTGATAGTTGTTCAGCACGTTTTCCAACATATATTTTGATACATGATGTTTGTGCATAGTCCAGCAATTCATCATTTACCAACGCATCATACAAGATGACATCAGCTTTTTGTATGGCTTTGATTCCTTTCAGGCTGATCAATTCCGGATCGCCTGGTCCAGCTCCCACTAAAGTTACTTTTGCTTTTATTGACATTCTATTCCCTCCCTATACCAGTATCGGTGTTAAATTTTTACGTTGATAAACCTCATTGATAAACGTTGTAGCTTCTTTTAGGTATCCTGTTGCAAAGTGGTCGCTCGGTTCATTTTTACTGATCTGTAGTACCAATTCTGGAAAAGTTTTATCGAAACTGTATTCGCCTGTTTCCACAAAGTGAATTTGGAATTCGTTGATGACCGTGTTTTGGGTACTGGCACTGATTCCTTTATCCAACAATAGCGCCTTAGCAGCCTGTACAAAGGCGTTGTAAGCGTGGTAAATCGCATCAGAGAATTTTGACTCTTTAAATGTTTCATTTGCCCACTGCAATTTCTCTTCAGCCTCATAAATTAAGGTAGCAACCAAATCTATGACGACCCCCGCACACTCTCCTACACCGATAGCTGTCTGGAACGTTTCTTCGTGGCCCCAGTCTACAAATTCATCTGCAGCTAGGTTGGTAAGATCCGATAGCGGTTTCAGGAGATTGTAGAAGTAATTTTTGCCTTGTCTGTCATAATAGGCGTGAAAGTTTTCGTTTTCATCCGCATTTTTCTTGTAATCATTTAGCACCCACTCAACTACATGTAATACGCGCTTAGTAGGTACTTTAATGATACGTTCAGCAACTCGACCTTCACCATTACCGATGGTGCCGCCTCCTAGCATTACCTGTGCAGCCGGTACGACCTTACCTTCCGCCTTTACCGAACTCCCATGGAACCCAATATGCGCTAGACCATGTTGTCCGCAGGAATTCATACAGCCTGAAATCTTTATTTTTAGATCCCGATTAAAGACGAAATCCTGATGGAACTCTGCAATGTAGGATTCGATCAAGCGTGCCATTTCCGTACTATTCGAGATACCAAGGTTACAGGTGTCGGTACCTGGACATGTTGTTACGTCTGCTGTACTGTCGTAACCTGCCTGGGCAAGATCTAAGGATTGAAGCAATTGATAGATATGCGGTAGGGATTTTGCCGTCGCATATTTTAATAATAAGCTTTGGTTTTGTGTGATGCGGATATCGTCTGCAATTAAATCTTTAAGTCCAGCGACGAATGCCCTGGCTTTATCCGTACCAATGTCGCCAGTGGAAACGCGGACATACACCCCGTAGTATCCTTTCTGTTTCTGTTCGAAGGTATTGGTGTTTTTCCAAACCTGATAATTTAAATCACTATCCAGGTCGAGGGATGACAATTGCTCGTCATTTGGCGCTGCAGGTTGCTCAATCTTATTTCGGTCGATTGGGTAGGTTTTTACCTTTGTTGCAATTTTTTCAGCTTCAATTAAATTGAGCACTTCTTCTAAGCCCAATTTCTGAATAAGGTATTTGAAACGGGCTTTATTACGATTATTTCTTTCGCCATAACGATCAAAGACACGAAGCGTGGCTTCTATATAAGGGATAAGTTCATCTTCCGGCAGGAATTCATTTGTCATAGATGCCAAGAAAGGCTGAGAACCCAGTCCGCCCCCCAACAGCACTTTGAAACCACGTGTTTCAACACCATCAACAAATTTTAATTTTGGAATAAAACCAAGGTCATGAATATAGGAAAACGCGCTATCTTCATCACTAGCAGAAAATGACATTTTGAATTTCCGGCCCATTTCCGCACATACGGGATTGCGCAAAAAATATTCAAAAGTTGCCTGAGCATACGGTGAAACATCAAAAGGTTCTTTAGGATCGATGCCCGAACTTGGCGAAGCTGTGACATTGCGCACGGTATTTCCACATGCTTCCCGTAATGTTATGTCATCTTCAGCTAACTTTGCCCAAAGCTCGGGAGTGCGATCTAAACTTACATAATGTATCTGTATATCTTGGCGTGTTGTAAGGTGCAAATTGCTGCTTGCATATTCATCTGATATTGCTGCAATTTTAAGCAATTGCTTGAACGTAACTTTTCCAAATGGGAGTTTTATACGAACCATTTGTACTCCAGGTTGTCGTTGTCCATATACCCCCCGAGCTAAACGCAACGATCTAAATTTCTCGTCTGCTATCTTGCCTTCGTGGAACAATCGAATTTTTTTCTCAAGTTCGATAATCTCCTTTTCCACGACTGGGTTTTCTAATTCTGTACGAAAGCTTTGCATAAAACTAATAAAATCTATTGATTTGGTATTCTTTTCTCGATGTCAAATGTAAAAATATTTTTTTAATATTCTATAATATCTACCAAATTAATATATATTTGCCCTATAAAATTTAATATACAAAACCTGTAGACTATTAGGTGTAACGATGAGAAAGTGTTTTATTGTACTTGTTTTAAGCGTTTTAATTATATTGAAATTGACTTCCTGTGCGCCTGAAGTGAAGAATGGATATACAGAGGAGCATGGTTATGAAGGTAATATTTCGCTATCGGGAGCTTTCGCACTATATCCGTTAGCTGTAGTATGGAGCGAGGATTTTAAAAAAATACATCCGAATGTTCGCTTTAATATTTCAGCTGGAGGTGCTGGAAAAGGAATCGCCGATGTGCTGACAGGTATGGTTGATATTGGAATGGTATCGAGAGATCTACATGAGCAGGAAATAAAAAAAGGAGCTGTTCCGATTATTGTGGCAAAAGATGCTGTTATCTGTACAATTAATCCGGCCAACCCGAATTACCCGGCGATTTTAAAGCGTGGTTTGAGCCGTGAAGAATTGCTGAATATTTTTGTAAATCGAAAGTTTAAGACCTGGAAGGAAATTGATCCGCAGTTTACGGCAGATCCTATCAACGTGTATGTGCGTTCTGATGCCGCTGGCGCAGCGGAGACTTGGGCCAAATTTTTTGGTCATAAGCAAGAAGATCTGCAAGGTATTGGCATTTTTGGTGACCCAGGTATTGCGCAGGCTATTAAAGATGATAGGCATGGGATTGGGTTTAATAATATTAATTATGTCTACAATCTGAAAACTAACAAGGTTTTTGACCGTATAGCTGTTGTTCCTTTAGATATTGATGAAAATGGACGTATCGATGAAAATGAACAGTTTTATGGTACACTACCTGAATTAACAGAGGCCGTAGCCACGGGCAAATATCCGGCTCCGCCTTCAAGGGAGTTAACCTTTGTAACGCGAAACAAGATCGAATCCCTTCTTTTGAAGGAGTTTATTTCTTTTGTGCTTCAGAAAAATGCACAGTCGCAGCTGCTTGAAAATGGTTATGTTCCACTAAATGAAACACTGGTAAAAGAAGAACTTAATAAGTTATAGCATGCTAAATACTCGTCTCGTAAAAGATATCCTCGTTAAGCGGACCACTTTACTCCTGTTGCTACTATCACTCTCAGTTGTGGTAATTATAGCGGTTGGTTTGACGGTCAAATCAATTCCTTTATTTGAATACAGTGATATTTTTCAGCTGTTAGCGGGCAAGCTGTGGTCACCAATGAAAGGGTCTTTTGGCTTTTTGCCATTTATAGCCGGTACGCTTGCTGTTACTTTGATCTCGCTAGTAATTGCAATCCCATTGTGCATATTAACTGCTGTGTACCTAACAGAGTATGCGTCTGATGCGTTGAAAAACATGATGCTTCCATTGGTCAATATCTTAGCTGCAATTCCACCTGTTCTTTATGGAGTCTGGGGTGTGTTATTTATTGTGCCGCTGATTCAGCTGTACATTGCACCGATTTTTGGTGTTGTGACCTCTGGATATTCAGTGCTTGCTGGGGGCATTGTATTGGCTGTGATGATCTTCCCTATCATGATCTCCATTATGGTGGAGGTTCTTCAAACCATTCCTTATGATCTGAAGGCTGCCTCACTATCTTTGGGAGCAACGAAATGGGATACCATCAAACACGTTATACTCAAAAAAGCTAGACCGGGCATTGTTGCTGCCATCGTTTTGTCTACATCCAGAGCTTTTGGTGAAACGATAGCGGTATTAATGGTCTGTGGAAATGTTGCAAAGGTGCCGACTTCGATA
This sequence comes from Sphingobacterium sp. UBA3549, assembly GCF_002376635.1. NCBI lineage: Bacteria > Pseudomonadati > Bacteroidota > Sphingobacteriia > Sphingobacteriales > Sphingobacteriaceae > Sphingobacterium > Sphingobacterium sp. UBA3549. The sequence goes on from NZ_DFOE01000004.1 coordinate 53,969, forward strand.
TTTGATGCGGGGTATCCTATCCCTGCGTTAATTGCCAATAATTTCGGAGAGATGATGTCAATCCCACTTTATGAGTCAGCTCTGATGTTCTCAGCGCTGCTTTTATTTGTGATCATATTTATTTTTAATTTAATTTCCCGTCTCATATTAAGACGACTGGAAGGAGGTCAGCATGGATAATACCAGAAGACGGTTACTGAGCGAAAAAGTGGCGAAAGTTTTTATGCATCTTTCGGGTATAACGGTAACAGCTTCGCTGTTTTTTATAGTCGGCACGATATTGTATAAGGGACTTCCCTATCTCAATTGGGAAATGGTCAGTCAGTTACCAAAAGGTGGGTTTTACATCGGAAAGGAAGGTGGTATTTTGAATGCGATATTGGGTTCGATGTACTTGGCTGGTGTTTCAACTGCGCTGTCTGCGCTGATCGGGATTCCGATTTCGTTGTATCTGAATATCTATTTGGGAACGAATTCCAAAATAACACAGTTTTCGAAATTATTGTTCGATGTATTGTATGGCGTCCCTTCAATTGTCTATGGTGCTGTAGGTTTCGGAATTATGGTCTATTTGGGTATTCGGGCTTCCCTATTGGGAGGTATTATTACAGTAACCCTACTGACTATTCCAATTGTGGTACGTACTGTGGACGAGTTGATCAAGACCATTCCAGAAGACCTGAAAAACGTTACCCTTTCATTGGGTACCACCCGCTGGGAATTGGCTAAGGTGATGCTGAGAAGTGTTCGTACAGGCCTACTTACAGCTGTTTTACTAGCCTTTGGTCGTGCCATCGGTGACGTGGCGGGAGTTTTATTGACTACTGGTTTTAGCGATAATCTCCCTAAATATATCGATGAGCCGGCGGCAACATTACCTTTATCTATATTTTTTCAGTTAAGTAGCCCTATCCCCGAGGTACAGGGTCGGGCGTATGCCTCAGCTTTAGTTTTAACAATCATTATCTTAATTATTGTAGTATGCACTCATATCCTTCAATCGAAACAAAAGAATCGCCGATAGTAAATCCCTTGATAGATCCGCATATTGAAATAAAGGATCTTAACGTGTATATTGACGGACGTCATATACTGAAAAATATCAACCTTGCATTGCCAAACAATAGTGTAACTTCCATTATTGGACCATCGGGATGTGGGAAAACAACGCTTTTAAAAACACTAAATAGGTTGGTAGACGATACTAAGGGGGTTGAAATAACAGGTTCCGTTCTGGTTAACGGCGAGGATATCTATGGTAAGAATGCCGAAGTAACGCATATCAGGAAGAAGATGGGGTTGCTTTCACAGAAACCTTATCCATTGCCAATGTCCATTTACGATAATGTCGCCTATGGTCCACGAATACATGGTACCCGAAGTAAGAAAGAGCTGGATAAGATTGTCGAAACTCAATTGCGTAATGTTGCTTTATGGGACGAGGTAAAGGATCGTTTAAGTCACTCCGCTAGTGGATTGTCTATTGGCCAGCAGCAAAGGCTCTGTTTGGCGAGAGGTCTCGCTGTAGAACCTGAAATTATCCTTGGGGATGAATCCACATCTGCTTTGGATCCATTGTCGACTGCTAAAATTGAAGAACTACTCATCGAGCTGAAGAAAGATTATACTATCGTATTGGTGACGCACATCCTACGGCAGGCGCGACGGGTATCAGACTATATACTTTTTGTCTATGATGGTGAAGTTCTTGAGTTTGGGCCAACAGAACAGGTTTTGTTAAATCCCCAAAATGAAATTACAAAACAGTACGTGAAAGGATTTATTTCCTGAGTGTAGCAAATATATTAGCAGGATGAATGATGCGGGATCGTTCTAACTAAAAGATGAATGATCCCGCATTTTATTTTGCCACAGTATCAGTTTAACTATAAATCCTTATTTTAGCTGAAAAAGATCATCTATTCCCAATATTTTCTTTGATGTAAATCCTTCGGCATATTTCGACTGGATATAGCGTCCAAATTCGCGTGCCCTCGCAGCTGTTGATTCCATGAAATCGGGATTGGAAATATAGGTCTGCGGTTCATCCGGGTTCACATTTTCTCCGGTATAAAATTGAGTTTTATAGGCGAGTACAGATTTTTCTTTAATAGGATAATAATCCGTTATATCAATGACAACATCAGGTTTGATATAGTAGTCCTGTACAAATTGGAGTACCAATCGGGGGCGGTAAGCTTCTTGAATAAGATTGTCCTGGCCGAGCGTTTCCACCCTCCTTAAGCCCGCGAGAAAACAGGCTTCATTGACCATTTGCCCAGCTCTTCCATGGTCTGGGTGGCGATCAGTAATGGCGTTTGTAATGACTATTTCCGGCTGATATTTCCGGATAGCTTTTATAACCGCCATTTTTTCCATTTCGGCATTTTCAAAAAAACCATCTCTCAGTCCAAGATTCTCTCTAACGGTTAATCCTAAAATTTCTGCGGCATCTTTTGCCTCCTGAGATCGGGTCTCTGCTGTGCCGCGCGTACCAAGCTCACCTTGAGTCAAGTCAACAATTCCTACTTTTTTTCCTTCAGCAACATATTTTGCCATCACACCCCCGGCGCCTAGTTCAGCATCATCCGGATGGACAGCAATGACAAGTAGATCTAATTTTAGCATATAAATAATCCTCTATTTAATTTAACTTCCCTTCTTATCGTAAATCATTCCGTTTAACCGATGAGTGGTCTTGGCAATTTAGAATATGCTATAGGAAGCAGCTGCAAAGGTAAGCAGTTTAAAGATTACTCTTGTAAAAGACGTTCAATATTGCGGCAAATTTTACTTGATAATGGCGAAGTAATTGGATAATAGAAGTCTATGACTTCTCCTTTCCTATTTATCAGGTATTTGTGAAAATTCCACAAAGGTTTACTGTTGATATTTCCGTTTTGCTCTTTATTGGAAAGAAAACTGTACAGGGGGGATGTATATTCACCAATAACATGGCTTCGTTTAAAGACAGGGAAACTCACCTGTTGATTGATTCTGCAGAATGTTTCTAGCGTGCCACCAGTTAATGGTTCCTGATTCCGAAAATTATTTGCTGGAAATGCCAAGATCTCGAAGCCTTGATCTTTGTACTTTTGATAGAGTTTTTCGAGCGATTTAAACTGTCTGGTCAATAGACATTGACTAGCGGTATTGACGATGAGCAGTACTTTCCCTTCAAAATCTGCTAGCGATCTTTTTTTACCGTTAAACTGGAGTGCATCGAAGTCGTATACTGTTTTCATCTGGTTTTCGTTTAAGTGTTCACATAACAGGCTGTGTTCTCGACTTTTCGAATTCCCTAATAATATTTTCAATGGCAAAGTCTTCTTTAGGGTCATAAGTCGACTTTAAGTTGTGCCCAAATATTTTTGCAACTCCTTGGTAGAAAAATGCGGAAAGCCCGCCCTTCATTTCTTTTACCATTTCGTAGCCGGTATGTCCGGTATAGCGATCGATCAACTTAATGAGTATTTTGCCTTGAGAAACCGTCATATTTTTGATTTCTCTATCAAACATCTGTTTGACATCGTTTTCACATTTCTCCACTAGGGCTTTTTGTTCTTTTTTGTCCGCCGTCAACGCAAGTTCTCTATCCAGTTGATCATATCTTTTTTGCGCATATATTGCATAAGGCAGAACCTTTAGGACATTTCTTCTAAAGCGAAGATATTCTCTGCGCGCTTCTTCACTCGACCAAGTTCTTTTGGCTATAACGGTGACCGTTGGGATAGGAAACCACGGCAGCACTTCTCCATTTGGCAATGTTGTTGTCAGATAGCTGTTTACGGTCTCCTGAGCTCCTTCTCCATAAAGAGGCAGCGTAAGCGACTGAGACTGTGCCCTGCTGGACAAAGGCCCTGTTAGAAAAAGTAAACACAACAAAATTGTCTTCATCTGGGCAATTATATAACGCTTTTTAATTTGTCAATGCTATAATATTTTGGTAGATTTATTACAAAATAAGTTAGCTTGAAAATAGTGTTCAAGAATACATTAACTAAATTACACAAATTTACTCAAAAAACATCATTTACCAGTAACGTTTATGAAAGATTATGTGATTGATATTGAAGCAGAAAACAAAGAGATAAGGAAACGTTACCGAGCATTGTTACGCGCTTGTAAACCTACTTTACAGCGTGGGGACAAGCAGGAGATCCGGAAGGCATTTGACTTAGCATTGGATAGCCATAAGGAAATGCGACGCAAATCAGGAGAGCCTTATATCTATCACCCAATTGCTGTTGCCCAGATTGCCGCCGAAGAGATTGGTTTAGGGACAACATCTATAGTATGCGCGTTGCTCCACGATGTAGTTGAAGATACCAATGTAACATTGGATGAAATTGAAGAAATGTTTGGTAAAAAAGTTCGTCGGATTATCGATGGACTGACTAAAATTTCGGGAATTTTTGATCCAAATAGTTCCATGCAGGCGGAGAATTTTAGAAAAATGCTGCTCACGCTTGCAGACGATGTTCGTGTCATTCTTATCAAATTAGCGGATAGGCTGCACAATATGCGCACGATGGAATTTATGGCTCGGGATAAGCAGCTGAAGATTGCTTCGGAAACGAGTTACCTTTATGCGCCATTAGCCCATCGTTTGGGGCTTTACGCAATAAAATCTGAGTTGGAAGATCTCTCGATGAAATATACCGATCCGGATACTTATAAATTTATCGCACGAAAACTCAATGAGAAAAAAGCGGAGCGTGAGCGGTTTATAGGTGATTTTATCGATCCCATCAAAGAGATATTGGAGGAACAGGGAATCAAAGCTTCGGTATTTGGCCGCCCCAAATCAATTCATTCCATATGGAATAAGATGCGGAAAAAATCGATTCCTTTTGAAGAAGTTTATGACCTATTTGCTATACGTATTGTTATCGATGCTGTAGATGAGAAGGAAAAGACGGAGTGCTGGAAGGTCTACTCGATCGTCACCGATTTGTATCGTCCTAATCCCGACCGGCTTAGGGATTGGATTTCCTCGCCGAAAGGAAATGGTTATGAGTCATTGCATACCACCGTCATGGGGCCTCGAGGGCAGTGGGTGGAAGTTCAGATTCGTACTAAACGAATGAATGAAATTGCCGAAAAGGGGTTTGCAGCACATTGGAAGTACAAAGAATCAAATTCTGATTCCGGTTTGGATCAATGGATCAAAAAGGTACGCGATGTATTAAGCAGCCCAGATCAGAATGCAATGGATTTTGTGGATGATTTTAAAATGAATCTGTTCTCGGATGAGATTTTTATCTTCACTCCGAAAGGAACATTGATACAACTACCCAACAATGCCACGGCTTTAGATTTTGCATTTGAAATTCACTCAGATATTGGGGCAAGCTGTATTGGCGCTAAAGTAAACCACAAGCTGGTTCCTTTGAGTCATATTCTACAAAATGGGGATCAGGTCGAGATTATTACATCGAGCAAGCAATCTCCTAAGGAGGATTGGTTAAATTTTGTCGTAACTGCAAAAGCCAAATCCAAAATTAGGTCTTCATTAAAAGAAGAAAAGAGAAGAGTTGCGGAAGATGGAAAAGAGATATTGGAACGAAAGTTAAAATCACTCAAAGTGACGTATAACACGGAGAATATTAACAAAATTGCCAATTTTCTCAAGTATCCCAGTTCACAAGATCTGTTCTACAATGTGGCCAAGGGAATAGTCGATATGAGGCAATTACGCGAGTATGTTGCGCATGAAAAGGCCGTTGAGGTCAATACAAATAGCTCTTCTGGAAATCAATTTAACGCACATATCGGCGGATTAGTCGAAAAGATCAATAAGAAGGAGTTCGATACGATTTTGATTGGTGATGATATGCAGAAAGTCGATTATACTTTAGCACCGTGTTGCAACCCTATCCCCGGTGATGATATCTTTGGTTTTTTAACGGTTAATGACGGAATAAAGATTCACCGTACGAGCTGTCCAAATGCTTCAAAATTGATGGCAAATTATGGCTACAGAATTTTAAAAGCGCGATGGGCCTCCACAAAGGATTCTGCATTTTTGACTGGTTTGCATATTGTTGGTATCGATGATGTTGGATTGGTAAATAAACTAACAACTGTGATTTCCCAAGAATTTACGGTCAATATCCGATCATTGTCGATTTCAAGTAATGATGGCATTTTTGATGGTAATATTATGGTGTATGTGAATGATACTGCTCAACTTGAAAGTTTAATGAGAAATTTAAAGCAAGTTAGAGGAATAACAGGTGTTAATCGGTATGAATCGGAAAGCTAGTCTTTAGCATTTGGATTCAAAATCGCTTTTAAGCGGCTACCTTGCCCCTATTTTTAATAGCGGAAATATCAATCCTAATTGGTAAATTTGTACAAGAATATTTTTACTATGAATCAAGCTGAAAATTTTGCAACTGTAAAAAAAATCTTCGAGGCCTACTTAGAGAACAAAAATCTAAGAAAAACACCAGAGCGCTATGCGATCTTGGAAGAGATTTATTCACGTACCGACCATTTTGATGTAGAGTCTTTATATATCCATATGAAGAACAAAAAATACCGTGTCAGTCGTGCTACAGTTTATAATACCCTAGAACTTTTGGTGTCTTGCGATCTGGTTACAAAGCACCAGTTTGGCCGGAACATGGCGCAATTTGAAAAATCTTATGGTTTCAAACAGCACGATCACGTGATCTGCATTGAGTGCAATAAGGTGGTTGAGTTTTGTGATCCTCGCATCAACCAAATTCAGAGTCTGATGGGAGATCTTTTAAAATTTGACATTAAGCACCACTCGCTCAATTTGTATGGCGTGTGTCAAGACTGTCAACTTAAGAACAAAAAAGAAGAGGCTGTAGTGCACACAGCTATTTCAAATTAATCTTATATTTTCTTAAATATAATAGTACATTTGTTCAGGAATGTTCAGGAGAAAAATTCCTGAACATTTTATTTTTAAATAGAGTCTATTTTTATTAATAACATTTAATTACTATACTTTAAAAGCTATGCAAGTTGATGTGCTTTTGGGCTTACAATGGGGTGACGAGGGTAAAGGTAAAATCGTAGACGTATTTTGTCCGAAATACGATTTGATCGCTCGTTTCCAAGGCGGCCCTAACGCCGGACACACGTTGGAATTCGATAACAAGAAATTCGTACTCAACACAATTCCATCTGGTATCTTCAATGAAGGTACACTAAATCTTATAGGTAATGGTGTCGTTATCGATCCGATTATCTTAAAAAGAGAGTTAGACAATCTAAAGACAGCTGGTTTTGATCCGGTGGGTAAAGGCAATTTGGTTTTAGCGCGCAAAGCACACCTTATTCTGCCGACACACCAATTATTGGATGCTGCCTCAGAATCAAATATGGGTGCAGGAAAAATTGGATCTACGCTAAAAGGTATTGGGCCAACTTATATGGATAAAACCGGTAGAAACGGTTTACGTGTAGGTGATACAACGCTTCCAGATTTTCAGGAGCGTTACCAGAAGTTGAAAGAAAAACATCTTAATATTCTTTCACATTATGGTGATATACCAGATTTTAGTGAGAAAGAGAAAGCATTTTTAGATGCTATCGAATTTATTAAGTCGATTCCACATGTGGATTCAGAACATTTGGTGAATCAATATTTGAAAGAAGGTAAACGCGTGTTGGCTGAGGGAGCGCAAGGCACACTTTTGGATGTTGATTTCGGTTCTTACCCTTTTGTTACTTCCTCTAACACCACTACAGCAGGAGCTTGTACAGGACTTGGTATTGCGCCAAATAAAATTGGTAAAGTATACGGTATCTTTAAAGCCTATGCTACTCGTGTGGGTGGCGGTCCCTTCCCTACTGAACTTCATGATGAGACTGGTGAGAAATTACGTCAACTGGGGCATGAATTTGGAGCGACTACAGGCCGTGCCCGTCGTACTGGTTGGATTGATATTCCAGCTTTGAAGTATGCGATTATGTTGAATGGCGTTACAGACCTGATTATGATGAAGGCTGATGTATTAGATACTTTCGATAAAATCTACGCCTGTACGCACTACAAATATAACGGTGAAGTGATTGATTATATGCCTTATGAAATTATCACACATCAAGCGGAGCCTATTTTGGAAGAAATTGACGGCTGGAAACAAGATTTGACCGGTATTACATCTGAACAGGAAATACCTGAAGCATTAAAAAATTATATTTCTTATTTAGAGAAAGCTCTTGAAGTGCCTATTACAATCCTATCGGTAGGCCCTGATCGTAAACAAACATTAGCTTTATCGAAATAAACTATGCGGATCGAAAGTTTTGCTCTTCTCGATTCTAAAGATAAATTTCATCAAAAAGCCCTACACTGGTCGGGGCAATTTGATGAAATTTCTTTCTTTAATAGTAATGGGATGTCCGATCAATGGGGCAAATTTGAACAGGTAATGGCTGTCAAGGCATTGTATTCGTTCCGCGCAAATCAAAATGTATTTGACGGGCTCAATGCTTTTTTGAAATTACATCGATCTGAATTTATACCTGGATTTCTTTCCTATGATCTTAAGAATGAGATCGAAGAATTGCAAACTACGGGAAAGGATGAGCTCGAGTTTCCGGAAGCTTATTTTTTTGTGCCGGCAATTACGATTCGATGGACTGGTGATCAGGTGCATATTGAAGCGGAAGATCCTGTTGCAATTTATCAGGCTATTTCCGATACTCAGATCCCTGAGGCGTTCCCAATTGCTGTGCATGTGCAATCGCGCTGGACAAAAAGCGAATATACCGAAGCTTTTGAAAATGTACAGGCACATATTCAGCGTGGAGATATCTATGAAGTAAACCTTTGTCAGGAATTTTTTGCTGAAAATGCTGATGTTTCTCCCTTTGAAGTCTATCATCGTTTGAATTCCATATCACCTACTCCATTTAGTTCATTTTTCAAGTTAGGGCATCATTTTATCATGAGCGCTTCCCCCGAACGATTTTTAGCGAAACAACAAGGAAAGTTGATTTCTCAACCTATTAAAGGTACTGCGAAAAGGGGAACGAATGCAATAGAAGACCAAGAAATTATTGCTGACATGTTGAGATCAAAAAAAGAAATTGCAGAAAATGTGATGATTGTAGACTTGGTTCGTAATGATTTAACGCGTAGCGCTTTACCCGGAACTGTGGAAGCTACCCGCCTTTTTGAGATCCAGTCATTTAAACAGGTGCATCAAATGATTTCGACCATTACCTGCGTTCAGGCACCGCATGTTGCCAATGTGGACGTCATTAGAAATACTTTTCCTGCAGGTTCAATGACCGGTGCTCCTAAAATTGCTGCAATGCAGATTTGCGATCAGCTTGAAGCCCGGAAGCGTGGTATCTATGCTGGATCTATTGGTTATTTTGATACTGTACGTGATGAATTTGATTTTAACGTCGTTATCCGTTCATTACTTTACAATAAACAAAAAAGGTACCTTTCTTTTCATACTGGAGGAGCGGTTACTAATCAGGCGGATGCCGAACACGAGTATCAAGAGTGTCTTTTGAAAGCTTCCGCCGTCCTGAAAGCGTTGGGGACTAGCTTGGACGAATAAAACTATACTAATTTTGTAGAGAATATTTTTTGCTTCAAGTATTTTTTCGACCTTTGTTCCGTTGGCTTCACAGATTCCCTATATCGATTTACATACGCATCGGAATTATCCGGTCAGCGCGCTCGAAGTTCGTTCTATAAAGAATGTTGCGTTGAACCATTCAGAGCTCGTTACTGAGGTCGATTGTTCAGTAGGTTTGCACCCATGGTATATCAATGGGAATACTGAACACGATTTAGGATTAATGGCCAACGCATTAGAACGAAAGCAAGTTTTAGCTATAGGTGAATGCGGTATAGACAAAACGATAGAAATTCCCCTCACTGATCAGCAGTCTATCTTTGATAAACAGGTTTGCTTAGCCCAAAAATATCAGAAGCCGCTAATCATTCATTGTGTGCGCGCTTTTGAGGAGATCGTAAGCAGCCTGAAAAGATTAGATTTTAAAGAACCTGTTATTTTTCATGGATATCGTAAAAATTGGATTTTGGGTCAACAATTAATACGCAAAGGTTATTATTTATCCATTGGCCAACATTGTCTGAATGGAAGTCAGGATGAGCTTTTACAACATATTTCACTCTGTCATCTGTTTCTAGAGACAGATACAGATACGATGATAGAAATTAATGCCCTTTATTGCTACGTAGCTCAGGTGAGATCGATAGCAGTGGAAGAGCTAAAATGCATTATATATCAGAATTATAAGAAAGTATTTAATAAATAAGCCAGCATATTGTGTTTATTCCTATTGAATGAAATACGCGGGCTTCATCATGAAATAAAAAATTGAATTAAATAAATGAAAGATTTAAGTTGGCTGTCACGTACCGAAGCATTAATTGGTCGAGCGGCGATTGAAAAATTAGCGAATTCGCATGTGATGGTATTGGGATTAGGCGGTGTGGGGTCATTTGCAGCAGAATTTATATGCCGGGCGGGTGTGGGGAAAATGACCATCATCGATGGAGATACAGTAGATCCGTCCAACCGTAATAGACAACTTCCAGCCTTGGCTACCAATCATGGCGAGGCGAAAGCTGAGATTATGCGTCAACGATTGTTAGCGATAAATCCCGAATTAGACTTGACGGTAATACAGGATTTTATCATTCCAGAAAAGATACCTGCATTATTGGAATTGTCTCCGGACTACTGCGTAGAAGCTATTGATAGTATTACACCTAAACTATTTTTCATTCGAAGAGCGTTGGAGGCCAATATACCTTTTGTGAGTTCAATGGGTGCAGGAGGAAAAGTGGATCCCACAAAGATCAAAATTGACGATATTGGTAAATCGTATAACTGTAAACTGGCGCATCACATTCGTAAGAAATTGCGGAAACATGGTATTCGGGACGGTGTTAAAGTAGCCTTTTCAACCGAATTGCCCAATAAGGATTCTTTGCTGTATACTGATGGGAGTAATTTTAAAAAATCAGCTTATGGAACAATGTCTTATTTACCTGCAGCGTTTGGTGGGGCGATAGCATCAGTTGCTATACGAGATTTGATCGAAAATGTGTAACTTGGTTGTATAAATAGACATATGAAGTAAAGGAAGCTATCCATCAAATTTGGTTGGCTTCCTTTATAAGATATTAGCGGCTAATAACCCCTTTCATATCAATACCTTTAGGCTTGATATGTTCTAATCTTTTCCTAAGTGTATCTATTTTTGATTTTTCAAGATTCCCAGTTGCTACGATAATTCCCTCCTTAACCTGAGCGGTAATAGTAGGAAAATCTTCCAGAACCAGGTTGACATCCCTCGTCAAGGTAGAATCAACCGCTCCACCAATAATTTCATGATATTTTTCACGCGCGTCTTCAGGTTCAGGGAGGTTAACCATGATATTGTTATGAATGGATTTTATATTTTCCCCACCTGCCATTTTCGTTTTGTCTTCTATATGCTGTTTAAGCGAATCAGAACCAATCTGTCCATCCAGCGTAACATTTCCTTCTTCAACATTCACTTCGATACCAGGCGTATTTTCTAAGGCCGCTTGGATTGTTGATTTGAGTTTTTCGTCCGATTCGGGCGATCTACAAGCGTGAATTAAGGATAAAGCTCCTACTGATAGGGTTAAAAATAATTTATTTAATTTCATGTCATTCGTCATATCTGTACTTTATAAGAACAGATGAAGCGCACTATTGTTTAATTTTTAAGCTTTTAACTACCTAATAAATTGCATTCACTTTTTGGTTGACAGTGTTAAATACAAAACTATCTCCTGTTTTCTTTCCGATAAGTAGCTGTCCGATGGGCGATAACGGCGAGATGATGAAGATCGTACTATCCCCTACTTTCACCGCTCCAATACTTGTTGCAATAAAGTAAAAGCCCACATCAGTTTGAACGAGCGATCCTGCTCGAGCAATGGGTGTTTCATTACGGATTACAGGTTGTATGTTGAGTAGTTGTTGTAAGTCTTTATTAGCTTCCAGAAGTTGCTTTTGGTAACGATTGATATCCTGCTGAATCATTTCGCGTGAAGTTTCATATTTGTCACCAGCGCTACTTTTAGTGTCATCGGTGCTCGAGTCTCTTGCTGTTTCCAAAGCAGATGCTATCATTGAAATCCGATCGTTAGTACGTTTTAGCGCTATTTCGAGAAGCTCGTGTTTGGTGTCGAAATAATTATTTGTCATCCCGAAAATTAAGCAATAAGTTTTATTCCAAAAAAAATAAAAACAATACGCTTACTGTCAATAGAATATAATAAAGTGAACGGTAAATTGTACGAATAAAGTTGCAATAACTCAAAAAATTGCTACATTTGTGCACTGAAACACGGAAAGGTGTCAGAGTGGTCGAATGAGCAGTCCTGGAAAGACTGTATACGGGATGACTGTATCGAGGGTTCGAATCCCTCCCTTTCCGCCAAATGATACAAATGCCACGAATAATCGCTATTTGTGGCATTTTTGTTTTTAGCAATATAAAATACGCACTGGAAGCGGCTTTGACCCATAAGGTTCGAATCTCTTCCTCCGCAAAAAAAAATGCCATGAAAATCTATACTCATGACAGTTATGCTGAAGTATTACTTTAAGGATCTGAAGCCGATATTTTAACCTAAGTTTACATGCAACCCTCTTCTCCACCCTTATTAAATGTCATGAAATCAAGGTACTAAATAATGAAAATTTAAAATGTATTTAAAAATATAAAACATAATAGATAATTAGTTGTTTACCCGTGCTATTTAGTATTACTGACTTTTTAGTAATAAATATTTTATACAATATTTATATTGTGCCACTTTTTATCATTCAAGATAATTGTCTTGTTGGTAGTGGAGGTTAAAGTAAAAGACTAACAATTTATGGAGTAGATCGTGCATTTGAAAGATTAAGTAGGATATTAAACTCAACTTCCATTCCATTAGTATTTTCTAAAATACATTCGCCAATTCAGCAAAATTTAAATTTCGCATAACATCATTTATTTATAGAAATAATATAAAACATTTCTAAAAAGTCTGTTTACTCAATTTAGAAATGTTTTTTTATCTAAATTTAATTAATGATAGGTCTCCAGCTAATTAGGCCGAAGTACAGTACAGGTATGTCTAATTATTAACTGAATAAAATTTGGTTATAATTAATTAAGTCGTCAGTATAATTTTGCCAAAAACATCACCAGATTCCATAAAATCATGCGCCTTTATAGCTTCTTTCAGTGAAAATATCTTATGGATAGGAGCTCTTAATTGATGATCAGTAATGAGCTTAAATATATGAGTCATACGTTCTCCAATCTTAGTGTCAGAGAAAGCATTAAGGCTGAATATGTGTAGGCTTAATGATAGGTGCACCCTTTTTAAAAATGACATTCCAAAATCTATTTCAGGACTTCCACCTGATCCTCCTGCAATAATGTAATTACCGTTTTTTTCTAGTAAATTTACGCAAGCATCTATACCTCCTCCAAGTACTAAATCAAGAATCGCATGATATTTTAAAGTTGAATCCGCTATATCTTGTGCCAGTAAAAAATCCTTAATACCAAGCTGTTCTAAATATTCTTTTTTCGACTCTGAACGAATTGCTGCCGTGACATGAATTCCCATGGCCTTAGCAATTAATGCTGCCACAGAACCTATACCTCCACTAGCACCTCTTATTAATAAACGATCCCCATTCCCCAGTCCGCTTAAGTCCAAGCTAAATGATGCTACCAATGCATTTACCCCAAAGGCAATAGCTTCTATAGTTGTTAAATTTTTAGGTATTTCAACTAAAGAGGCAACGGATAAGGAAATCTCTTCAGCATATCCTCCACTAAAAACGCGTGCAAATACTTTTTTGCCCAACCATTTTTTATCTACATCTTTTCCCAATAGTACAACTTCCCCTGCTACTTCAATTCCAGGAATAAAGCCAGGCGTTGATAGTGGGGCGTAATGGCCCTGTCTGGCAGATATATCGACACGGCCTATTCCCGCTGCTTCGATCTTGATTAATACTTCATTATCTGCAACCGTAGGTCTTGACTCATCACTATAGATAAGTACTTCTGATGAGCCAAACTTATTGACTTTTATAGCTTTCATATTTTTAAATTTAATACAAAGCTAAATTATTTATTCGCTGAAATATATTGAAGTAACCATTAGGTTACCTGTTACTTATAGGTTACTATATTAAAAATCTTTAACTTTGTTATGTATAAATATGATAGATAAAACTGAAATACATTCACAATGTAAGCAAACATCATTAGCGATACATGACGCACTAGAATTGCTTTCCGGAAAGTGGATTCCGATTATAATAATGGCTTTATTAGTTAGAAAAAATTTGGGTTTTGCAGAACTAAAAAGAGAAATTTCTGGAATATCTTCAAAGGTATTGTCGGATTGTTTAAAGCGTCTGGAGCAGCAACTGGTTGTTAGGCGAAAAGCGTCAATCAATCAGAACGGAAAAGTTGAATACAGTCTTTCCGATCACGGAAAAAGTCTAGAGAAACTTCTTAAAGAACTTTCAATTGTTGGAGTTGCACATCGTACAATATTAACAGGACGCAATGCTACAGAACATACAATGGCAGAATTTATACAATTCGGCACAAAAAATGATTTATAGAGGGTAACGGAGTTTTGTGCCGCAATTATTTAATAAATCATATATTTAAATAATTGCATTGTAACTTATCAATATTGAATGAATCTACTGGGTTTAAAACTACAAATGTTACTAGCCGACCTATTCAAATTTTACACCTTAATGATATCGCAAATTATTAAATATAAACCATGCTTACTGTCTATCCCATAAAATTTCCGTTGTTTTAATATAAGTTACGCTCTCGGCAAAGTAGATCGGTTGTTATGAGTAGTTTCAAAATTATAAGTTTTTGCGACAATAAACTTCATCTTAGCAAAGTGATTAATCTGTTTAAGATTTACCACGGTAACAAGCATAAGTGCTTCCTGCAGCACATAGTTTTAAAAAGCGATGTACGTGCCTGTAGCTCCCAAGAAACATTTTTAATTTTCCTGATTAACTAATTTGTTAAATTGTTTAATAGCTTTAAAATCGTTCTTATAGATTTTAAAACTATAACCCTTTTATGTAGGATAAGCAACTGAAAACTGACTTTGACCCATCAATTCTAATCCACATCATAACATTGATTAAATATAAAATTAGATCTGTAAAACTCCATTGTAAATGCGGATTTTAACGTCCATCAACCTATCCAATTTTGAAATGAAAGAAAGCGGGTAATGAGACGTCCTGAACGGTTTCATGCTTTCAATCTAGACAGTTGCTTTCAAACCTAATAAACATAACAAGAGATTAAATCAAAAATACGAAGAAACAAAGTGTAAGTATAGGCTTTTGGCTACAACCACAAAGGTTTTGGATACGTATTTTGTCAATTGTCACTTTACCTTTGCCTAAGATAAATTTTAAAAAAAATAAGTATGTCATCAAAAAACAAAATTGCACTCGTTACCGGTGGAAGCCGTGGTCTTGGAAAGGATATGGTGTTGAGTCTTGCTAAAAATGGATTGGATATCATTTTTACCTACAATAGCCAAAAAGAAGCTGCCGAAGAAGTGATTAAACAAATTAACGAGCTTGGACAACAGGGGATTGCATTAAAGCTCGATGTTTCAGATTCTTACAGTTTCGATGGGTTTATTAAAGATTTAAAATACGAAATGCAGCATCAATTAAATACAGAAAGTTTTGATTTTCTGATCAACAATGCTGGATTTATCCATTATGCAGAATTTCAAAATCTTTCTGAAGAGCAGTTCACTGAAATGCAAAATGTACACCTCAGAGGTCCGTTTTTCCTCACTCAAAAACTTTTACCCCAAATCAATTCATTCGGTGGCATTGTGAATGTATCATCGGGTCTCACACGTTTTGTAACACCAGGTTTTGCAGCATATGCAGCATTGAAGAGTGCAATAGAAACTTTAAGCAAATACCAGGCTCAGGAATTAGGCAAAAGGAACATCAGGGTGAATGTGATTGCTCCCGGAGCGATTGAGACGGATATTATGGGAGGTGCTGTTCGGGATAATGCTGAAATTAACCAACATTTAGCTTCTCAAACTGCTTTGGGAAGAGTGGGCCTTCCTGAAGATATCGGTGGAGTTGTTGCTTTCTTATGCAGCGATGCCGCAGGTTGGATAAACGCCCAACGCATTGAGATCTCCGGAGGTTCTAATCTTTAAAACCTAAATAAAAATGGAAAATCAAGAAATTGATCTTGTTAAGGTATTAACAGAAACAGAAATAGATACAATCAACAAATTTTATGGAGCATTTAAGTTGAAAAACCCTGTAATATTAGATGAAATCTGCACGCCGGACTGGAAAGATATACCTCTTGCTCCCGGTCAACAAGACGGGCCAAAAGGTCTTCAGGAAATTATGAATCATCTGTTTGAACTCTGCCCTGATATTGAGGTCGTTATTCACGAAATTTTTGGCACCCACGAACGGGCAGCGGTAAGAGCATCAATGGAATTTACTCATGATAACGAAATTATGGGTATTCCGCCAACTCATCAGAAAGTTTCAGTATCATTACACGAATTTCATTATTTAAAAGATGGAAAACTCACCCATACCTGGCATTTGGAGGACTGGTTTGGACTATTAATGAAAAAAAAGACATCCTAAATCACCTACTTCTTGTCGGTATCTTGATAAAACGTGCTTTTTCCAATATGGTTGGTTTGTAATAGATCAATAAAGCTTTAAATTTACATCTATGGAAATCGTAAGAATAAAATCCATTACAGAGTACCACCGTTACAGAAAACTTCCCCAACCTGAGCACCCATTGATCAGCCTTGTTGATTATTCGCTGCTGCAGTTTAACAAAGATTCACAAGATGTGAATCTTGTTATGGATTTTTATTCGATCGCTTTAAAGCGGGATGTCAGCTCCAAGCTTCATTATGGACAACAAATTTACGATTTTGACGAAGGTTTGATGTCTTTTATAGCGCCGGGGCAGGTGCTAAGAATAGAAAGAGAACCGGATTCATTAATCAACGGATCCGGTTATCTTTTGCAAATTCATCCTGATTTTTTGTGGGGATCTCCTCTTGCGCAGCATATTACTAAATATTCTTTTTTTGATTATTCAATTCATGAGGCGCTGTTTCTTTCCAATAGGGAAGAAACAATTATTCTTTCTATTTTTGAAAACATAAGGCAAGAATATTGTACTAACATTGACAGCTTCTCTCAAGGTTTGATTGTATCTCAGATCGAACTATTGCTCAAATATTGTGAACGATTCTACAACCGACAATTTATAACAAGAAAAATTAGCAGCCATCAAATGTTGACCAGAGTAGAGAATTTTTTAAATTCTTATTTCTCTTCTACTCAACAATCAAAAGATGGTCTTCTTTCTGTCAAAAATATTGCGGATGCTATGGGTATTTCATCCGATTATCTAAGCAGTATGCTTAAACAACTCACGGGTAAAAATGCTCAGGAACATATACATAGTAAACTGATTGACAAAGCGAAAGAGAAATTATCTACCACCAATCTTTCAGTGAGTGAGATCGCATACGAGCTCGGATTTGAACATCCTCAATCCTTCAGCAAGCTATTTAAGTTGAAGACTAATGCTTCACCATTGGAGTTTCGGAAATTATTTAATTAAAAACAACCGCTTCTGTTGAAAGTAAAGTTGAATTACACCTAGTTATTGAGTTCATACATTTTGGTAGTATCGATTATTATTGTAATATAATCGTTGTTATAATCATCTTCGGTATTAATAATGATACCGTCAGGATTTTCCTAAATATCTCATAATCTGAATGTCATAAGTATTGCTATATTTAATTCACTACATCTGTATATTAAAGTGCTTTATGAATTTGTATTTCATAGCACCTACAATTATAATCCTTTTCTACCTTCAAGCCAATATCCTTTAACAAAGATTTTACCCCTATGGTCATTTAACTTCAAAGCTTTTCTAAAGTTTTGGATTGACTTGATATTTCCTGTCAGTATTATATTTGCATCTGACCAGGAAGAATCATTCAGTAAGGGTAATTGCTGTATACTTTCTACACTACTAAACGCATCCTTTTTCGAGAAAATTGTGTAATTACATAGACCAATTTCCGCAGGTATAGTTTTATTTAAATTTTCCAGTTCTATATAAAACATGAATTGATGATTATTTTTCTTCAGTAGAGGTAAAAAACTAAGCATTAAACTTAGGGATGTTTCATCTCCAAAAATAAGCTGTTTTTCAACATTTGAATCATACTGCTTCCCGCTCCCTAAGACCGCGAGCTTTATTTTTTGATTATCGGCCTGAAGATTATTAATATAAGATGCTCCAACCGCATTTCCGTGCAGATGGGCTATAAATTCAATGTATTTTTTTGAATCGTCTGCATGGGAAACGGTATAGTGACGTGACTCTGTGGGAGTAACGCGAAATGAGATCGTGAATCCAGGAGAAAAATCTAAAGACGTAAAATCTCCTTTTAAACGTACTTTCTTCAGATAAGGATTAAGATATTTACAATTTTCCACCTTTACCATTCGAATAAAGGAGGGTGCTATTTTTTCAAGGGCATCATTGAGCCATTTTGGTGCTGTTGGCATATCTTTAATTTTTGATACAAAGAAACCAAGAAATCCAAGCATTAAAATGGATTGAAGAGAGTAAGTATAGGACTATTCAAAGCTTTTCTTTCTAAATCTCAGAGCAGTCATTCCGGTTGATTTATTAAATAGACGAGAGAAATACGAATAATCTTCATATCCCAGATGATACGCGATTTCTTTAACTGATTTTGAGGAATGAAACAATAGACGTTTTGCCTCCAGAATTATTCTTTCCCGAATGTGATAAGAAATGGTCTCCCCTGTTACCTTTTTGGAGCATTCATTCAAATAGGATATAGATATATTCAACTGATCAGCATAGAACTTTGGACTTTTCTCTATAGTAAATTTCTGCTCCAAAAGTGATTTAAAATTATTCATAATTAAATCAGAACGAGTTTTTAAATCCGTAGTCTTATAATTTCTCAAAAACGCGGTAATAATAAGTCCTATTAAAGCATTGCAACTATTTTTCATTATTGAAAAGTGTAAAATACTGTCAAAATCTTTCATTTTTAAGCAAACAGCCATGGCATCTGATAAAAAATCCAAGCTTTCGGTTCCTAATGATATCGGGCCTGCTGGTGCTATCTTCTGTAAAAGATCCATATATTCAGGATTTAGGTTTTCATCATTTATAAGAATTACAGTAAAATGCCCGTCCTTAAAAGAGATGCCCCGATGTACCTGATATGGCCGGATGTAGATAACAGAAGGTGAAATAATTGAAAGCTGTTTAAAGTCTACTTCAAAGATTCCGCTGCCTTGTTCCAAAATAAAAAATAAATGGTAGTTATCTCTATGAGTTTTTCGTATCTTATCTAATTCAAGATCTTCTACAGAAGATTTTTCTATAATTATACCTTTGCTTTTTACATCAGGAAACGTATTTAACGGGATGATTTGCGGGTTAAATGACATACTTTATTATTACATATTCATATTAAAACTGATTACGAGAAAAAGCCACTATTTTAATTATAAAAATTCTCCTTTATCATTTTAAAAGTAATTTTGAAACCTTTCTCAAAATAACGTGAACAATCCGAATAGTCTGTTTAAATATTACTATAATGACAATAATGACCTGGCATTAAGAGCTGAAAACAGAAAAAGCAATGATAGCAAACCATATATTATCGCTATTAAAATTACCACCCTAAGATCTTTTAGCACATAAAAGGCAAGTAATGGCAATATTTGCAAAGCATGCATCCCTACAAAATGTGCTATACGAAGATCGCCATACGTAAGATTCCAGTTTAAAAAAGGTATTACAGTTCCGTCTGCGCCTCCAACTAGGGGTGAGCCATTGGCACCAATAACAGCACCTTCTAAAGCAAATATGACAAATAGAAAGATAGCTAAACGTATGGCCCAAAGATAATAATCAGGGAGCCCGGTAAAATTTTCCGTACAAAACAGAATACCAATATATCCCGTATATAATGTAACTATTATTGCTGAAACAGCCATTATAAAAGTTAGGGAAGTATATAAAGTGGAACTTACATTATAATGGGACAACTGACCTCGAGAAGCCTGAAGTGCGACGTAGATGACTTCAAATCCAAGAAAAATAATTACTGACCAATTGTATATAAAGATATATTTATAAGAAAGATAACCTGTATACCAACCCATAGTCAAACTAAGTATCCCCATTGATAAAGCAAATTTAGTTGGTTTGTACCATGCATTCACACCATTGATCTCAATATTGCTAAATTTTGATATTGTCAGCAGTACAGCGGCACTTATTAAACAGAGCACTCCAAAATAAAATAAGCATTCATTTCTTGATTTTAATATTGCTAAAAATTCGATCATATGGTAATTGCTAATATAAAATTAATTGAAGGATTCACGGAATTGCAACGGAGAAAGACTGGTCTTACTTTTAAACAATTTACTAAAAGACTGCGGGTATTCGAACCCTAGTTCAAAAGCAATTTCGCCAACAGTAAGCGTAGTCGTCGAAAGTTTTTCTTTTGCCTTTTCAATGATCTTTTGGTGAATGTGCTGCTGAGTGTTTTGACCGGTCAGGATTTTTAAAGTATTACTAAGATAGTTGGGAGAACAATTGAGAAGTCCAGCGATATACTGTACGGTTGGCAGTCCTTTAGTGATGACATCGTCATCATTAAAATAGTCGTCAAGAGCTGTTTCCAGTTTATCAAGAATCTGAGCTCCAGATATTTTACGCGTAAGAAACTGACGCGTGTAAAAACGATCTGAATAATTAAGGAACGATTCAATCTGAGAGATGATGATCGACTCACTGAATTTATCGATATGAGAATGATATTCCTGCTCGATATTCTTCATAAAATTGTTCAAGACAACCTCTTCCTTTTCGGAAACAAAAAGAGCTTCGTTTACCGCATAACTGAAAAAATCATATTTTTTGATCGTTTTAGCTAATGTATGTCCCCACAAGAAGTCAGGATGTATGAGCAGCATACTTCCGGAACTTTTAAAATCGTCATCCGCCCTGAATGAAAATATCTGGTTGGGAGATATAAAGAACAACATTCCGTCATCGAAATCATACTTTTGTTGTCCATAGCCATAATGGACAGCACCATTTTGCACCTTTTTGAGTGAGATGATGTAAAAATCAAAGATCACCTTAATACTTTCTTCACTTTTATAAGGTGTGATTTCGGATAGGTCTATGACACTAATCATAGGATGTGCAGGATTAGATACTCCCAATATCTGGTGATATTCCTTGATTGTTTTTATTCTGTAAGGCTGCTGGAAATTCATTACGGTTATGCTAAATTCAAATATAAGATTATTCTACATTAACTCTTTCTAAAGTAAGTCCTGGATTCAAACCGAAGATTGATACTCCCATAAATCCTTTAATATTCAGGTTGCCGTTTTTTGTTATAGTAAGATAAGAATTATAGGTATTGCCCTTTCTCCCATCATAATCGTACAGCTTTCCTTTCCATCTGTTTTTCTTTACATCGAATGTAATATCTCTTAATAGAATAATTCCTACCAATGGCAATTTCCTTTTTTCTTTGTCAGGATTATTTACGTCTAAAACAGATTTTCCCTCATTATCTACAGAAGGCTCCAAATGAACCAGTTTTCCGTAATAATATTGATCACTTTTTAATATCTGCACTCTTCCCTGTTTTGCCGGACTGTACCAGATACCTAAAATGTCATCTGATTTCGATTGTGAAAATAGGATCGTTGAAAAGCAAAGTAATACAATGGTTAAAAATGTATGTATCATTGCTCTTTGTATTTAATGGCGAATTCTTTTGCAAAATCTTTTATTTTTATTCTACCCAGAATATCAGGTCTGTTTTGAAAGTAATCCTCAAACAGGCTACCACTATGCATTGCTGCATTCATTTCTGTAAATTCTTCGGAAATCTTTTCTGATGCTCCTATTTTTTCGAATGCATCCCTCATTTGCCTATCGCTAATAAGCACCCATTTCAAGTAAGGCTTTCCGATTTCGTGTCCAATTATAGAAGCTATTTCCTGACACGTAAGTTCCTCACTAGCAACATATCTAATTTTTCTACCCATTTGTTGACCATTAATTTCTTCTGCAACAGCAGACGCAATATCAATGGGTGAGACCCAAGCTATTTTGTCAATTCCTCCGTAATTTGACAATATAATTCCTGAGTATCCTTTAAGAAGTCCTATGAAACCATAATGTTTCAGGTAAAGTAATTTGCCGATTAAACCTTTCAAAAAACCTTTTCCCTTTATCATATCCATAAAGGCATACAAATTATAATCGAACGATGCAGGACGAAGGTGCGTGACAGATACCTCCGAGGGTAGTTCTTTAAAAGTATTTTCTGCAATGTGATGAAAAGCAAGAACACCTACCCCACTCTGCTTTTCTGCACCCACACTGCTTAGATGGACCACTTTTTTTATGCCTGCTTTTTTAATTGCATAAACATAATTAGAAGCAATTTTTAATGTCTTTTCCCTGTAATCCAAATTCTTATTACCAAAAAAGTTAAAAGGAGGAATCATACAA
The DNA here is from genome assembly GCF_002376635.1 of Sphingobacterium sp. UBA3549. Taxonomy (NCBI): domain Bacteria; kingdom Pseudomonadati; phylum Bacteroidota; class Sphingobacteriia; order Sphingobacteriales; family Sphingobacteriaceae; genus Sphingobacterium; species Sphingobacterium sp. UBA3549. The sequence continues at coordinate 76,688 of NZ_DFOE01000004.1, forward strand.
TAGGCTGCATCCTGACCTTCAAACACTTTAGTCAGAAAAATTGGATCTTCAATGTTACCAATAGCCGCCTGTGCCCCTAACTTTTCTATATCAGTCGTTCTTTTGGCCGAACTGCTGACTACGGTAACCTGATGTCCCAGTTTTAATAATTCTACCAGCAGAGGCTTACTGATATTTCCTAATGAACCCGTCACAACAATTTTCATATAGCTTTCATATTAATTTATAATGCAAATTTCTTAAAATTGTTTTTTTGGTATGTGTTCAAATCTACTTATGTTGTGTTCAAAAACTTTTAAAGCCTTATTTATAAAAAATAAAATCTAATGAATTAACGGCATTACATCAAATAAAATGTTAACTCTAAAATTAATATATCGAATGATAGTTCTTTGATTCAAGAGAAAAATCCATATTCGTGGCAATAATAAGAAAGTACTCAAAAAAGTGTGTTTATATGGTCTAGAGGAGGTGAGTACAGTTTCCTCCCTCCGCTAAAAAACATTGTCATGAAATATCTAAATTCATGGCAGTTTTTGTTGATACCTTATGCTAACAGGATAAACCTAAAGAAATTAAAAAGTTCAAATCTCTCCTCCTCCGCAATCTTTGCCCTTTCTTCATTTCCTTTAATATCTAATCAGCTTATGTATATTATATCATACGAGTAACATATAAAGCTGATTTCAATTCCCTGCCGCATTTGACCATTTTTATCGAGGTTGTCTATTGCAACAACTGGCCTGAATGAAAACGATAGTTAACACCTTTCTAATCAAACTTTTACGTTGAATCGTATAAAACAAGGTTATATGACAGTTATAACAATTTATGATATCGATTTAAATCTGGTTGATTTTTCGAGTAATTATTTAACACTTTATATATTACTGTTGTAAAGGCTAAAATGGCATTTTGAGGATCTTCAACTTCATATACAGTATTACCCCCTGGTATTCTACCATAAAAAACACCACTTTCGATTATCCAAATTCCATCTGGGCTAAAACGACTTCCAATAGCTTCCAATTGGTTAAAAATTGTACTAATTTTTTTAGGCCCCTTGAAAGCAATAAAATATGTTGGAATTGTCAAATCATCAAGTCTAGCATAATTATTTTCTTCCAATGAATACCGATTTAAAGACTTAAGCTCCTTAATTTTTGAAAAAGCTTCCTGCCATTTTGTATTAATATTTGATTTAATTTCAAATGCAGCTCCTATTGTATCAGCAAGGTACAATCTATTATCACCACTTGAAATCGGAAAGCTAAGCGAAAGGGGTAGCTCGATTACAGCATCTATTTGACCTGTTTCATTGTATCCATCCTACCAAGTA
>NZ_DFOE01000032.1:0-184798 GCF_002376635.1 Sphingobacterium sp. UBA3549
CCTTGTCGGACAGCTTCTTTTTACTTTTCTTAACAATGGGCGGTCCTATCTTATTATAAGCTATCCTACATAAATCTTTTTGAGGCGGCTGGTTAGCAATTCGATTTTCCCTTCCAAAACAAGGTGATAAAAGTTTTCGAAGCAATCCTGATAGATTATCTGTTCGAGAGATTTTATTTCATCTCGGATTTGATCTTTGGGCATTGTGCTGTAGTACGTATAGTCGTCAGTTTCCATTACATCGTCATCAAACCATTCATCATCCAGATACTTGTAAAGATCATTTAAGTCCGCTACATCCTAACTTGTTTGAAAACAAGGATGAAACCAAATCCAAAAATTTTCTTGGTCTTTATAAGGATCGGGTAGAGGTACAATCACAGTACCACGGAATAGATCTCCAGGATGTTCCTTATACCTGAAGTGTGTGAACTTTTCATTTAAATTTTTCATGACAGTCATTTGGTGCGAATGCAACAAATGCTGTACCGGAGAGATTATATTAGCGTCAAAGTCAATTTTTGAACAACATTTTTTAAACAAATGGACAAAGTTATTCAGTATTGTTTATTTCATGACAGGCAAAGCCCTTAATATCCTAGACCATCTGGAAACCCCGTAGCGCTAAGAAAAAAAGCTAGATGAACAAGCGTTATATGGAGACATCAAATTCCAACTATCGTTAAAGGGCTAAGGGGCTTTAAATCAATTCCAATTAAAATAATTTGAGTAAGGTAATTTTTTTAGTGTAAACCGAATGCTAGGGTAAAAATAGATTGCGGAATTATGCAAATCCTTAATAGAACTTTTGTCAGTTGGCTATCTTGTAGTGAACCAATATTATTCAATATCACTATATCCGTTACTGTGAAAAGTATTGAGCTAACAACTAAACACAAAAATAAGCCCCTTTCTCGGACGGTGTTTTTTTTAGTCGCATTACCAGATCTCTTCAGATATTTTTCCAATCCAAAGTCTTCACCTGTCAGTCCACGTATTCCACCGTACATCATTATTAAATATACGATTACACACGGAAGCAAGGGCATTAATATGAAGATCGTTTCGGTATTCATTTCCATAATAGGTTAGCTATTTTTAAATATTACGCCAAACTTCCTTTTACAAAGGTGCCGCGCAATGCGATTAATTTATTGTTGCAATTCCAGTTTTCAATTTCTATGCATTTCTTTACAAAATGGGCTCGGAGGATCAACCGACAATTTAATTGTTAGATCTGATATATTTCATTGCCCTCAGTAGCATAGGAGCCACTATAATTCAATATAGCATTTAGCTCTATAGCAAAAGTTAACTTCTGGGTCAGAGTCCATTTCAACCGGATCATTTTGGTCTGCGTATTCTAACTCTCTTAAAATTTGTCGCTCTGTTTCTATAAATATACCCCATTATGAATTTGAAAATTTGATTTTAGCGCCCCGCTATCGTTGAAACGTGAATGAAGAGCTAATTGTAAGTGTCATATCCCCAAATTTTAATTTTCTTTCTTCCTGAAGGGCTGATTTATCCGCTGTTAGATACCCTGTTTTGTAATATTTGAAAATTGTGCCAAAGTGATTATCGAGTATTCTGAATTTTTTGCCATTCTGCATGTAGGTCAATTGCAGGTAAAAATCATCCTTTTCTGGGAAATCAAATGTTGGGATAAAGATAGGATCGGTATGGTTGAATGCTATCTGAGATGCACCCAATTTCAACGCTTTATTTATTTCTGTCTCTGCAATTGGTTTTTTGTCATTCTCAGCGTCTTCCAAAGAATTATATAACGAGACAACAGCATCAAAGGTTTCGTCTTCTTTAAAAGAATAAGTCAGATATGGACTATGCGATGAGAGCTTATCAACCACAATTGAGTTAATGGACTTTAAGGCTGTGACTTCTACCGTTTTGGACGCTGAGTCAACTGCCATATCCATTGTTTCACTTTCTACCTCATTTTTGAAAATATATTGGGTTAGGCGGTATTTACCCACGCTTGCGATATCAAGATTAATATCTGCCTTCGATTCCGTTTTTACAATCTTCTTATTCTCCAAATCATATAATACCCATTTTACAAAGGGAGTTTCCGTAAAATCCCGTTCTATGTTATCTTTTACCACTTTTATATTACTTTTGAAAGTTGCTCCTTCATAATGGGTGTAACTTATATTGGCGGGCATAGCAGATAGTTTGGGAGGAACAATAATAATCGGGTCTTTTAGCTGTTGACCTTCAGGGTTTACATACACAAACCCCGCTTTTAATACCTCCTTACCTTTGGTAGGATCGATATCTTTCTTACAACCAGTCAGCAGCAGGGCGGCAATTAAAATAAGGTAATAGCGCATCATTTAAATCAATTGGTTCAATAGCCTAATATACTAAATATATTTAATTAATTTGCGTTTGAAGAAATAAAAATAGTGGCCTTTTATAGTACGCTATTCCCACTGTGTGTTTTTTCATCGTTTCTGCTCATTTATATTCTTTTACGTAGCGTAGAATACCCCTTATATTATATTGTCAATTTAAAGTTGTCTGTTTCGGTATCATTACGTAAATTTATTACGCCATAGGCCGTATACCATTTTAATTTAAATGAAGAACATCTTTGCTTTTTTCGCCTCCCTACTATTTGCCTGTCCATTGTTTGCTCAAAGTAACAAACTGCTGGGTAAATGGGTTTTAGACTTTGCATTGACTGAAGAAAATTCACTTGTTCCTGTAGATAATCCTTATTTTTCCAATGAAGTTATCTATGAGATAAGTCCGAATAAAATGAAAATATCTGCTTATATGTTTGACGCAAAATATATTGGGGATAATGAGATAGATCTGGGGCACATGAAGCTAAACTACGCGTTCATTGAAGAGTATTTGACAGTTGTCGAGAAGGGTACTAAAATTAAACTCTATTTTTTAAAAACAGACGATTTTGTTAAAAAATATCCGGAATTTGAAGAGAAACGAATACTTCGTGACGGAAGAGAATTTTATATAGCTAATAATCTTTCCAAATTAGTATTTGATAATGGAACAATAGACCCCAATTCGTGTATTACTAATGGGGCACCACTATTGAAAAAGAGGACATCCAAAAACTACTATCTAAAAGTGGAGTTTATACTTGACCAGAGTAATCAGATTTCAAATATTGTCGTTTCAGACATTGAGGAGGATGACATTAGGCAGCAAGTTATACAATCGATAAAGCGTTGCGGCAAGTTTTATAAAAATTATACAGGAAGAGATTTATTGATCACACTTCCTTTCAATTTTTTTAAAATGTATGAGTTTTTTACCCCTGAAGTCAAGAGAGTTTATAGGGCCTATCAACAGGGAGAAGAGTGGTTTAAAACTTCAGAATTTGAAAAAGCAATCTTTGAATATGAAAAAGGTATTGCTACGAAAATTGACTTGGAGCGATATGGAAGTGTATTTTACGAGGATTACATTATCCATCTCGGAATTGCATATTTAGCGACCGATCAAAAGGAAAAAGCTGCATCAACCTTTCGAAAGTTGGGCGATGAAACGAATTTTAAGATTCGAAATTTTTTACGTTTCTATTGTTCTAACTGATAGGTGCCCTCACATTTGATGGCAAATGAAGGTATACTATTCCGTTTGGATCAAAGTCAGATAATTTATCGCTTTATTCTGAATTATTAGAAGTTATCAAATTGATATCAAGGATTTTTTCCAAGGAAATCTTAGCTTTTGATTACTTATCCTACGCATTCTATCTGCGTACTTTTATAATCCTATGTAAGCTTCAATTTTTTCAAGAAAATTATCTGCCTGATAATAAGAGGTCTTCCATTGTTTTTATGCTCTTTTTTTAATGCGCAAAAAGGCTTCAGTAGCGCAATCGATCTTTGTGTTAATGAAAATTTAAAAAAGCATGAAGAAATGAAAGCACATATCATCAAGAAGCTCATGGAAATAGAAGCGAGCGAAGGAGTACGTATACTTTTCGCCTGTGAATCAGGAAGTCGAGGTTGGGGATTTCCGTCGCTCGACAGTGACTACGACGTTCGGTTTATTTATATAAGAAAAGGGGAGGACTATAGCCGTTTGTTTCCGCTTCCTACCGAAATGCGGTTTCCGATAACCGATGACCTTGATATCGCAGGCTGGGATCTGTTTAAAGTACTCACCTTACTTTATAAAAGTAATGTGAGCCCATTTGAATGGATTCAGTCACCGGTAGTCTATCACGAGTTTAACGGATTCAAAGCAAGTTTTAGGGCAATGATCGAAAATTATTTTGACGCACGTAGGCACGCCCATCATTATCTTGGGATTGTCCGTAGCAAAGTAGAAGATCTTCGGCGAGAAACGATGAATCTCAAGAGCTTATTCTATATCCTCAGATCTTTACTAGCGGCAGACTGGAGTATGACCTATCGCAGTTATGCGCCGATGACATTGGCCGAACTATCCGTATTATTGCCCAATGTTGTTAAAGTCGAAGTTATGCAGTTACAGAAGTTGAAAAGCCAAGTCGATGAAGGTTTTGTATTCAGCTGTTCAGCTACCATAAGGAGTTATATCGAAACAAAGTTAATATATTTAGAGAGCCAAGTAGGGCAGGTTCCCGTATCCGTATCGGATAAGGAAGGACTAGAGAATTATTTTAAAACTATATTAAAATGACTATAGACGAACTTCGAAAGAACGGGCTGATCCTGTTTGAGGCCGTTGTCGGTAGCCGGGCATATGGCTTGGCCACTGCATCTTCCGATACCGATATCAGGGGGGTATTTTATCTGCCTCTGGAATATTACTTGGGCGGTCAATATATTGGCCAAGTGGCTAATATCAGCAATGATGAAGTTTATTATGAGTTAGGACGTTTCGTAGAACTCCTGTCAAAGAGTAATCCGACTGTATTGGAACTTTTGGCTAGTCCTGCCGATTGCATCGTATACCAAGATCCAATCATGGAGCAATTCAAAATTCAGGATTTTATCACACGAGAGGCTGTTATGACTTTTGCGCAATACGCTATGGTACAGGTGCGGAAGGCAAAAGGATTGAATAAGAAAATCAACAATCCGGTGGACCGCGAACGTAAAAGTTTGCTGGATTTCTGCTTTATCATAGCTGGTCATGGTAGTTTACCGTTAAGCGCGTGGCTAAGCAAGCGGCATTGGAAACAGGAAAACTGTGGTTTAGCAAAGATCGAACATGCAAAGGGAATGTATACCCTATATTATGATCAGACTCAGACTTTGGGTTACAAAGGTGTCGTGGCTAGCCTGGATAGCAATGAGGTGTCTTGCAGTTCTATCCCAAAAGGTCAGACACTTTGTGCGTACCTCTTTGTTAATCACGAAGCTTATTCATCTTATTGCAAGGCCTATAATGAATATTTTAGTTGGGTTTCCGCGCGCAATGAGGCGCGCTTTGAGGGGACAATGAATCATGGGCAGGGTTATGATGCCAAAAATATGATGCATACCATCCGTCTATTGCAACAGGCAAAAGAGATTGTGTCCAAAAGTGAATTACAGATAAAACGTCCCAATAGGGAAGAACTGCTAGGTATCAAGAATGGCAATTATAACTATGATGAGCTTTTCATTTGGTCGCACAAGCTCTTCGAGGAAGTTCAAGAACTCTGCTTACAGAGTTTACTTCGCGTAGCGCCAGATCAGGATAAGCTAAGACAGCAATTGGTAGACATGCGTAAGCGCCTTTATCAGATCAAACGTTGATACCTTATTTCGTGAAGGACGTTCTGCTTCATAATATGTCAATAGATTTTAATAGGCTTAAGATACAATTTTATTATCATTTTGAAATTCTAAAACCATTGCATTAATGCATGACTTTCCTATCTTAGTCTTATGCTGTACAATCCCTTTGAACAAGTCACCAAAAGTTCGTTTCGCGAGCTCGTCGAATCAGGCTATGCCGACTTTGTGCTGCAGCGTTTTGAGTGGCCCGATGTTAAGGAGAAAACAGGCTTTCTGCTCACGCCCTATGATGATAAGGAAAGCGCCAATCAGCATGCCCATCAACTTGGGGCAAAGGAGGGAAGAGCCCTGCAGCTGCCGCAAGATGCCGATAAGATCGAAAGTCTGCTGGCAACAGGATCAGGCTATCGGATTTTTCTCAATAGTATCAAGGAAGAGAACTGGGACAAGCGCATGCTCAAGCTTTATGAGAAAAATATTGTCAATTACCTGCGCACTAAGACTAGGTTTCAGCGCAAAAATCCCATTGGCATTCTATTCTCCTTTGAGTATGGTCGGGTAGTAGCGACCATTACCGATGGACAGACCCAAAAGAAAGTATTTGCTATTGAGATCCTTCGGTAATCAGATCCTTTCCGAACTGAAAAGCACAATTTTCTTATCGTAGGGCAATCCGTATTTAAAGTACAAATTGCGTATATTCGTATCAAAGCCAAACAAGAAAGGATACCATTATGTGCTGGGATATTAGCCTCCATACCGATATTGAGATTATCAAAAAGACCTTTCCGCAATTGCGGGACGAGCGTCGTCAATTGGATTACAATTATGACTATCTGGAAAACGTGCAGGCCATTACCTTCCCCAAATATCCGATCCTGTATAAGGACAAGGACTCAAGCCTGCTGGCCTTGACCGAGATGGAGTGGGGGGTATTACCTACCTATATTGACGATCCGAAGCTGCAGGCCGATCGCAGGCGCAATATGATCAATGTGCGTAGCGAACGTATCCTGGAAGATAAAAAGTCCTATTGGTACCGTTTGCGCAAGCAGCGTTGCCTTATCCCTGTGAGTGGTACCTTTGAGCATAGAGCTGTAAAGGGCTGGAAAAAGAAAGTGCCTTATTTTATCGGTGCGGAGGGGAGAGAGCTATTCTATTTACCAGGTTTGTACCAGTGGCATGAGACGGTGGACGAGGATGATGTGGTTGAATGTGTGGGATCTTTTGGTATGCTTACGCGTGCAGCCAATGAAGTGATGGCCAATATCCATAATGACGGCCCCAATAAACATCGTATGCCTTTGTTCTTGCCTGAGGATCTCGAGCGTCAGTGGATCGAGGAAATAAACGAAGAAGATATGCCACCGATTTTCTTATTTGAAATGCCCACTGAAAAGTTGAAGCATTATCCAGTGTATACCTTGAGAGGGTACCCAAACCGCCCCGACGGTAAGCATCGTTATGAGCAATTTGATTGGGAAGGATTGCCGCCATTAGGAAGTGATACGGCGCAGACTTCGTTGTTTTAAATCAGTGTCCAATGGGAAGTTTAACAAAATATGTGTCAGATGATCGCCCAGAATTCGCGGTATTTATCGAAGATGACAATAAGGTCTGTTAAGCATACTTATTGAATGAGAAAAGAATAGTTGGAGATATTTGGTTATATAATAGCGCTCCAACTCCAGCGCAGAATACTCCTAAATTTTGGGAAAGGTCAGGGGATATAAAGAATAAATCCCCATTCAAAAGAATTATTGGGGATTTATTCTAATTAACATGTCAGTTTTAGACAAACGACTAATTGCCTACAAATAGCCAGTACAAGCATCAGTAGTGAAACAGTTCCACTCTCCAGAACAATCTGCGGTACAATTTCCGTAAGTACAATTGAAGCTAGTCTCGAAAAACGATGGGCATCCGTCTGAGCAGCCGCCTGTCCATGCCGCTTGTCCGCCTTTAATGTCTTTGCTTTGGTTCGTAGTTAAATCAAGTCCAGAAATTTTTTCGAAACTTAATTTTTTCATTTTTGTCTTTTTCATAATTGAATATTTTGTTTGATTATCTCAAATTTAATGTTACCCAATCTACTATTGCTAGACTCTAATTATTTTTTTATATATTTTAACGAGGTGGCCTTCAGAAAAAAAAGGAGTGTCTATAAGTGGAGAAATCGGGATTGAATTACTTATGTTAGATTAAAGAAAAATGATTAAAAGTTCGAAGTATACAGAAGCTCAGATGGCTTATGCGATCAAGCAATTAGAGACATGAAGTAAAAAAGTTGAAGTTGTCTTTTCAAGCCCTGGAAAACCCAAAGATAATGCGTATATTGAGTCGTTCGATGGAAGCTTTCAAAACGAATGTTTCACACCAATTGATTCCTTTCATTGAAAGATGTAAAGCAGAAAATTTTAAGACTGGAGACACAAAATATAACACCTATAACCCCCATAGCTGTTAAGGGGATTTAACACTTGAAACGTTTATTAAAAATTACCTCTAAATAGCAAGTTTTTTACTTTACAATGCTCCTAAGATTGGAAGTATGTCAATAGCTAGTTAGTAAGAGTAGTAACTAATTTTGAGAATAAATTACATCTAAATATGGTATTTCTTATTATTGCACACCGTGTCGAGTTTACACTAGTAGATTTAATAGAAAGGTTGACTGCTGATGAAAATAGTTTTGTTTTACATATTGACAAAACTGTTGATATAGCACCTTTTATTGAATTATTGAAAGATGTAAAAAGTTGTTACTTTTTAAAAGATCGATATCATTCTGGCTGGGGAACATTTGGTTTGATTGAGGCTACGCTTTCTGGTCTACGTTATATTAGGAATCACTTTTTACTTACGGAAAGAATTGTATTATTAAGCGGAGCTTGTTACCCAATAAAACCATTAAATTATATTTCAAAATTTTTAAAAAGCCATACCAAAACTATATTTATTGATTATCATCCAATTCCTAGAAAAATTTGGTATGATGGAGGAATTTATAGATTTCCATTTTACGATATAGCTAAAAATGATTTAACCTTTTTTGGTGGTTCACAGTGGTTTTCAATTCCTAACAATATAACGCCAATAATTTTCGATTTTTTAGATTTAAATCCGCTGTTTATGTCTTATTTTAGAAAAGTATTAATTCCGGATGAAAGTTTTTTTCAAACGCTTTTTTTAAATTGTGAACATCCTATAATATATAAAAATCTAAAGAATTTAAACTTACACTTTATGAAATGGGACAAGCCTTACAAAAGTCCAAGAATACTAAGTTTAATAGATTTGAAGCAAATAAAGAGATCTAAATGTTTATTTGCCAGAAAATTTGTGTACCCTCATTCAATTTCGTTGCAGGAACACCTGGATTCTACGAATATTTTGTAATTTATATCTAATCTTTAGGTTTTGTTAATTAAATTGTAAAAAAATGTAATATGAATGTTTTTTTAACATCAGAAATCTGATCTAAAGTTTTGAAAAATTTTCTCCAAAATAGTTTTATCATTAGTGATAATTTGAGCCTCAGTGAATAATCCGTGTTTTAAACCAACTGATTTCCCAAATGAAGTACAATTCTTACAGTCGCCAACTAATTCCGCCCTAGCGCGATAGGTGCTATCATGTATTGTAACGCCAGGGAGATAAGTAATTTTAGCTTCAAGATACCCAAACTCCTGATAAGGATAGGCAGGCATTGACAATCTTACAGACTGGCCTTTTTTGATTTTTCCAAAAGATGATGTGCCTAGTCTTAATTCAAGATGGAAATTCGTACTATCAGAAAATGGGTCGACAAAAAAAATGGTCTCATGAACGCTAGCTAGGTATCCCGGTCTAACATCTTTACCAAAAATCAATTTTCCACCACCATGGGAGACAAGGGAGTGATCTTTAACATAAGACTGCAACTGGCTCTCTAAGCTCAATGTCGAATTAAAAAATGAATTTAAATTTACTAATTTGCTATCTGCTATTTGATATATATCAAATATTTTCCGCTCACTTAAATCTTGGTTATTTAGTAATTGAACTTCCAAATTAATCTTTTGATTTTTTAGATCTAAAAAATCCTTAGTCCTAGCTCTAAATTCCATAGGGGAAATAATTTTTCTTTCAAATAACTTTTTATAAGAGTCATAGTCTAACTGTTGTAACTGAATTTTTTCATCAATAATTCCAATCTGTCTTTTTATAGATTCCCTCCCCTCAGTAATTATTGCACTCTGACTTCTGTTTAAATCTTCTTTTATTGACTCAATTCCACTTTTTTTGTTGGCTTTAAAAGTACTATACTTTGCTAAATACTCTTCATATAGTATTTGTAATTCGCCAAGATTATCATAATTTTTGGAAAGAAGAATCGAATCTAGGTTATAATCTTTTGTTCGAAGAGCTTCAATAACATGCTTTAAATCTTCAATAAGACTTTTGACACTCTTAAAATCCGCACTCCCCTGTAAAGTAGCAATTACATCGTTTGGTTTTACCCAATCGTCTTCTTGATAAAATAAATCCACGATTTCACCATTATTTCTTGATCTCACCTCTTCTATATAGGATTCTTTTAAAAAAAAACCGTTAGCTCTTACAATATCAGGTTCTTTGATATACGCGGTTAACGTTAACAACATAATAACTACAAGCAATAAAATTAAATTGCCAGATCTTAAAAACCAATTAGGTTCTTGAAACAATATGTTTCGAAATTTACTACTAGGCTCCATCATACCCTGTTTGATTTTTTACAAATTCTGAATAAGTATTACAAGCTTCCATTAAATATTCATGCTTTCCTTGATTAATTATTTGCCCATCCTGTAAGACAATAATATTGTCAGCATTTTTTATAGTATTTAATCTATGTGCTACAACTATTATCGTTTTGTTCTTTAGTTCCTCTGATAATCCTAAAAGTATGTCAGATTCGGTATTGGAATCCAATGCATTTGTCGCTTCATCCAAAATAATTATATCACAGTCTTTGTATAAGGCCCTCGCAATTAAAATTCTTTGTCTTTGTCCTTGACTAAAATTAATACCGTTTTCCGCGACCTCAAACTCTTCCTTTCCTGGAAGTGTTTGGATCATTTCATAAATCTTTGCTATTTTTATGACGTTATTAAATCGAGAGTAATCAGGCAAATTTTCAGAAAGACAGATATTATCAATCAATGTTCCAGCAAATAAGTAGCTATCTTGTAGCATTGTACTAAATTGATTTCTCCAGTCATTTATATTTATTTTTTCCAAGATTATATCACCAATAACAATATTTCCCTCTGTTGGATTTATGTTACCTATAAGCAATTTGAGAATACTAGTTTTTCCACTTCCACTTTCACCTACGATAGCAGTCATTTTTCCTCTTTCTATAACAAAGTTAAGACTCCGTAGAATACTTCGCCCTCCGATATTCAGTGAAATATTATTGTATTTTATACTGTTGAACTCTTTAGGTACTGAAACGTAATTAGTTTTCAAGTCTACTTCATCTTTTATGCCGTACATTTCATTTAATCGTTCTACACTCAATTTAGCATCTTGGTACGATTGTAAAAAGCCTGTGAATTGTTGAATTGGATTATTCAATTGCCCTATAATATATTGAATTGATAGTAACATACCTAAGGTAATCTCACCATCAATTACAAGTTTTGCACAGAAAAAAGTTATAAAAATATTTTTCGATTCATTTATGATTGTAGCTCCACCATTTTGCCATTGGGTTAACTCAAGGGATTTAATGTTGAATTTAAAAAGTTCAGCACGTAAATCCTCCCATGCCCACCTTTTCTTTCGCTCAACGTTGAACATTTTTATATCCTTAATTCCATCGATTAGCTGAATTGTGTTCGTTTGGATTTGAGATCCTATAGAGAATCTCATGTTATCTAGTTTTTTTCTTGACGGTAAGAAAACAAATATCCAAAATGTATGTGCAACTGAAAATCCGATAAACAAGAAAAAAATTTTTGAATTATAATAGATAATTACCCCACTGTATATTATCAAGTTAAAGAAAGCAAAGAGTATATTTATTGTTTGATTAGTCAGAAAAGATTCAATTCTTTTTTGGTCATCTAATCTTTGCAAAAAATCTCCTTTTGTTCTAGTTTCAAAATATCTTATTGGAAGGCTAAAAATCTTAACAAAGAAGTCTGTTAGTATAAAAATATTAATTCTTATACTTATATGCATCAGTATCCAAGAGCGTAAAAACTCAACAGCAACACGGCCAATGGTCAGAGTGATCTGAGCGATTAGCACTATTTTAATAAATGATATATTATTTAATAATATTCCTTTATCGATAACATTCTGCATCAAGAAAGGAAGCAATAATTGAATTATACTTCCCAATAAAAATCCACAAAATAATTGAAAAAAAAGCGACTTGAATTTCGCAATATATCGAAAGACATTCTGGATTACATAAGTCTTTTTTTGTTCTTCACACGATTCAAAAAAATTCCCACTTGGCAAGAGCAATAAGGCATAACCACTTAAGCTAGCTGTATACCAATGATCTGTTAACTCTTTTAATGATAATTTCAATATTTTGCTTGCAGGATTGCCTATTAATGCGTAATTTTTATCAATTTTAAAAATTACAACATAATGGTTAGAATCCCAATGTAGAATAGCAGGTGAATCAATTTTTGAAAGTTCATCAATTGTTAAACTCACAGCTTTACTCAAGAATCCAATTTTTTCCGCAGTAAATGACATGTCGAAGAGTGAACTTCCATGATCAGAAATCTCTAAAAATTTATCTATCTGTTCTGATTTATCAATACCATAAAAAAGCGAAATCATTTTAAGACAGGCTCGCCCGCAGTCCATCTCGTTAAGTTGTGAAACAAATTTAATCCTACGCTTGTTTTTCATATATTTCGATTAAATCTGATTGAAATTTTTTGCCACTAAAATTAGTGCGACAATAACTGCATAATGAGCGTCCTAGCTTATTCCGATAACTCTTAGACGAAATTAAAATCGCTAATTTATCATATAAATCTTTTTGATCAATAGTCTGTTTATTACTTATAGAAACCTTTGACACTAGATTATTTGGAAATCTTGAGAAGGATGGAATATCACTTACTATTGTGGCTACAGAATTATTAGCAGCTTCAAGAAAGGATAGGCTTAACTGTTCGTTAAAGGACGGTAGTACAAAAATATCAGATATTTGATAAATATGCTTTATAAACGCTTTGTCTTTACGATTTACATATCCCGTAAATAAAATGCGCCCAAGGATTTTGCGGGATTTCTCTAAAGCCTCAGATAAATTTCCGTCCCCTACAACAATCAAATGTATGTTAGGAAAACTCTCTAACAAAAGTGGAAATACTTTTAGTAATTCGTAAAAACCTTTTTGATAATCGATTCTGCCATTAAAAAGAATTACAATGTCTTCACCACCAATATTAAGCTTTTGCCTGAAACCAATTTTTTTGTTTTTACACCAGTTCCTAATAGGATTTAATCCCGTTGAAATTAGGCTAAGTTTTGAAGAATTTATAACACTTGACCAATAAGTTTTAATGTCAAAGGATAAACAAATAATACGATCCGCTAACTTCAAAATTTCTTTTTCTTTTTTCTGAGTGTCATCTCTATCTTTATGCAGCTTCCTTGTATCAAAATGAATAGTATATACAGCTTTGCAATTGTATCGTTTCTTAACCATCCTTATTAACTCAAGATGGTTTGGTGTATTTATGTGGAAAACATCTTGACTAGTTATAGTATAATGCTCGTGAATTAAATCTAATAATTTCTTAATTGGAAGTGAATACAAAGAAGAAGCTTTAAAATAACATGTAAATTTTCCCCAATTTTGTCCATCTTTAATCCAAACTTCTTCGGAACTATTCGTTTGATTAAAGTCAACTAAAATCGGATGGATTTGAGTAGATTTTGACAATGCATTAAAAACTATATCAACATAATTCCCAATACCATATAGTCTGGATGCAGCAGAAGCATTAACTAAAAAAACTCTTACCATTTTTGAGATATTTAGAGTCAGAATAAAATTTTGTTAGGATATAATATAAAATAAATTCGTGTGTTCTATTGTTTTCTATGAATAATCTGTTGACGAACATATGAATAATAGAACTACAGTAGGCATCCTTTGATAAACCATCCTTATTTAACTGAATTTTTATTTTCTTAATGAGCAGTTCCTCGGATGAGGATCGCCTCCGTATCGATAATAATTGTTTTTTACTGAGATTTTCTTTTGGAACGAGAATTGCCATTTTCAACTGTGTTCTGTATAATTTGTCAATGAAAATTTTTGTACTCTTATCGTATACAATTTCTTTCTTTAAGGAGTCTCTATTTATTTTACAAAATATTTCACCCATTTCTGGGTCATAATTGAAATTTTTAAGAACTTCAAGTATTGATAAAAGTGCGGAAATATATAATGCCCTTTCATCAGCTCCATTTGCAATCCATTCAGCGGCGGTTAAACTTTGCAAATAAAATTGTTCTTCAGCATTCTCAATGTTCGATGCACCATAGCGTTCTAATTCCCTTTCATAGACATTCAAGTTGTAAGAAATTATTAGCCCTTCTCTCGATAACCTAGCTAGAACTGAAATTAATTTCTCAATGACCTCGTTCTGACTTTCAGTATGAATACGTACTCTTAAATGTGGTTCAGGATCAGCATATCGAATAAAAAACCATTTCTTTATTGTACCATTATTGAGAAGTTTTTTTAGGATTGAAGAAATATTAATAAGTATTTGATTCGCATTTACAATATTTAAGTAAATTTTAAAATACACCCATTCACTTCCGATATGAAAAGTACGTTGTTGGCTTTTATTAACCCTAGGGCGAATAATATTATTATCCTTTGTTTTATTATAAGCTATTGCAACGTATTCATTTGCAGGGTCTTGATGAGAGAAAAAGCATTCCTTAATTGTTACTGGTGTCCCCTTTGCTATAGCACTGTCTAGGATCAATCGATTACTTGCTATCATAGTATCAATTAATAGTTCATTATCTCCTTCACATATTAAGAAAGTACTTGGTATATTTCGTTTCTTTAATTCGGCTTCAATTTGCGTTTTATCAAGGTCTTTTGGATATAAAATCCACGTTCGAGGTGATAAAATAATATTTCTATAGGAGATTCTTGGAAAATAGCTTAGAAAATTAGATAGTTGTCCCCAACTAAAGCCAAATTTCCTTCCTTGATCGCTGAGATCACAAAGTAATTTATAAAGCGGTAAACTATCAAAATTATAGTTATGTGCACACGAATGGTATGGTTGAATAATTTTATTAAATTTTTTTGAAAAAAGTAACAAATCGTTTCCTCGATACCAAAGGTATATATCAGATAATTCTAATTCAATTTTGTTGTCTTGGGAAGAAGCAATATATGGGATTTCATATTCTCTCGTATGTTTCCTAAACATAACATTTCCCAACCGTTCCATTCCGGGATAATGTACAACTTCTGCTACTACTTTATTAGAGTGCACATAATGTTCATGTTGATAGATATTTGTAGCCAACGACTCAACTTCTAAATCTAAATGTGAAAAACGACTAATTATATTTGAAGCAGATTTACTATGTACGCCCTTTAAATATATACCTCCTTGAGGAATAATAGAAAATAGGACTGAAAAGGTTGCCGGTGCTGATGGATTTTCAGAATTTAATGTAAGGTCCGACTCTTGTAAAACTATCTCTCTTAATTCGCCTTGGTTTCCAATAATTTTATCAAGTAAAAAACGTTCAACTTTTGAGAGATTAAATCTTCTTTGACTTATTCTTTCAATATTATTTGATAAACTTGTTACCGATTGATGGGAGGGGTATCCAAGTCCAACTTCCGGATCTAAAACTTCATTTATTGCGACAGGCTCTGATCCGTACCTTTCATAAAACTTCGCTTTGAAAGATCCAAAAGCAGATGAGTCATTATAGAAGCTTTTATACAACATATGCAAACCAGATTCTATCTCTTTTTTTAAGATATCTGTATTATTTTTTTCTAAATATGTTTCTTTTAGAAATGTATCTACTTGTAAAAAATTTTTCTGCAGCTCAATAAAAGGAAGATTATTGAGCGCAGCTCTTATCAATTCGTAATGTTCAATATAATCTAAATCATTTCTTTCACTTTCAACTATATTGATTAAATCCAGAATATGTTCTAATTGAATTCTAATCTCACTTACCTCCTTATCATCACAGTAATCTTTTAAAAAGCTAGTAATTGAGGCTAGTTGATCGTTATCGTCAGTCAAATGAAACTGTAGGTTTGATAATATTACACCTTCTTCTATAAGTTTATTTATAAAAAGTATTGCATCAGCCTCATCATATTCTTTATCTACCAAAAAAGCAATGATTTCGTAGTACTTGCGTGGTGTAATTCCACAGAATGCGATTATATCTCTTAATATTTTGCTATATCTGATTTTCTGTAATGAGAATTTTTTATAAGAGGTATTGCGATTACTATAGTTTACATATTTTAAGGTATTTGAAATGGAATATGCAGAGTTATTTGGTCGATAACGCGTCCGTTGAATAATGCTTTCCAGTTTGTTTAGATAATGAACTAGTTGAGTTAAGCAGGAGCTGTCCAAACGAACCTTCCTTGAGATAGTATGAGAAGAATAGGATTCAGTTTTCCCCCAACTCGTTATTGATATTCCTGCAAATAAACCGAACGGTGTAGATCGGCTACGCATCCGGATAAAATACTTAGTTAATGCGGTTAGTTGTCTTTCTGTTAAGCTTTTTTTGTTAATTAAGCGTTTGTTAATTTCAATAAATAAATCTCGAGATGCCAAATATATGGCTTCTCTAAATATTTCACTTTCATTGAAGAAAAACTCTAAATTTTCAGGGAATGTTTCACAAGGATTTAAGATTGGCTTTCGCAATAATAGTCTTTCATCAAATTCGAAACTTAGTTTAGAAGTAGGATTTCCGTCCATAATGGTTTGTCGTTTTTAAGTATTGTTAATAAACCTAATCCTATTCCGGACAAACCTTCTAGCAATGTGTTGTTATCGCGATAACCTACATTAACTATAAAATGTTTGCGATAGTTGATTGGATCAGGAAATTTAGATATGTACAAATGTAGATTTGTAGAAACTAGCGAATATAGATCGTCGTTTTCTAAGTGTCGGTTCAGATAGTTGCAAAGTAGCGCATTTCCAATTAGACCATGACAAAGGCTCCCATCCTTTATGCTTTGCTTTTCAATAGATAGTTTACAAACACTTTTTATAATTTCTTGTAGCTTTAATTCAAGATCTAATCGGCCAACTTTATAGCTTAAATCGTATAACACGGCACTGTTACCAAGATCTCCATAGCACCAAGCTATCCTTGAGCCACTTTTTTTTGTCAAATCTCTTAAATCGATATCGTAAGGGAAATAATATTCGTTTACTGTGTTATTTGTCACAAACATTATAAGATTTATCATCTTATCGAGCATGGATCTAACCTCATCACTTCTTATTTTGAGTTTTAGAAAGAGATTTAAAGCGTGCATCACTGATATCATGCCATGAGAAACTCCTAAATTTATTGTATTATAATGAGCATTATTCTTTGAACGAGAGAAGTAAGTCGTGCATGCCATAGTATCGCTGATCAATGTACAATTAGCAAGAAGATTATCTAAAAGAAGCGTTAGATTTTCAACGTTATAAGGACCCTGAGAAGCCTTATTCAATAGATATATTAAAGCTCCTGTCCCTCCATGTAAATAGTCCATGTTTTTTTCTGCGAAACTGAGTTTAATACATTTACTAAGTTCGTCTTCTAAACTAGGAAGGATGTCATCTGCAGACTCCTCTATAAATCCCTCACGGTTACAAATGTCTATCAACCAGGCTATACCAGATATCCCACTACAAATGCTGTAATCCAATTTACTTATAGAAACCTTAGATAAAATTTTTTCTAGTGTTTTGAAAGCAATGTCATGATATTTATCCAGTCCGTAATATTTCCACAAATAGAAATAAAACAGTGTCTTACCACCTAGGTCACCAAATAGATATGGTGATGCAAAGGAATCATTCTGTTTACTAAGAATTCTTTCAATTGCAAATACTTCTTCTTCTAATTTATCCATATATACTGACATTTAGGAATTAGGTATCTAATTATTATTAGGCTTAGCATTAATCCAATAAAACAAATTATAGAAGTTAAATCATTTATAATCACGTAATCCAGTTGGAGAGAATTCATCAGTCTAAATGGATAAGAGTAGATATTCAAAAAATAATACTTCCAGTTATATAGAAAAAAAGAAGGAAACAAGATCAAGAGAAAAGGGAGAGTATTAACTAAAAAATTTTTAAAAAAAATGTTAAGTACTAAATGGACTGAAGAAACAAACAAAGAGATAAGCAATATTCCCACGGTAAATCCCCCAATTATTGTTGGGCTATACAGCACAAACTCCTTAATGCCAAATAGAGCTCCTATTATATACCCGATAATTAGCAAAAGCAAACTAGAAAAAATCGTAGTGTAAACCAAAAACATCCAGATTAATAAAAGCTTAGAAACGAAGTAATTACCCATTTTGAGTGGCAATATTGAATGAGTGCGTAACCCATTGTGCCTATGCTCATTCTCCAATATGACAAAAGGATAAACAATAGCAAATAATGGGAGGACGAAACTGAGCACCATTAAGATATCTTTGCTATAAATTACCCAAATGTCATATCCCGTTGCTGCTGCCGAGATTGTATTTTCAAATTGTAAATAAGATAATAACAGTACCAAAAGCTGAGGAATAAACAGAGTCAGCAGTACGATTTTGTTTTTCGTAATTCTATATATATCCGCGTATAATATTTGAGTAATTCCCATCATACATTAATTAGTTAATAAATTAAAATACAGTTCTTTCAATGAATACATTTCGGTACATATTACTTCCATTCCATCTAACTCCTCTGTTCGAGCATTAATTATCAAACCCAAGTCCTTATTTGTATCAATAAAAAATCTATTTTTAAATCTATCGTCTAGAGAAGTTGTCTTTTTGACATGATGCACCATAAATTCACTTCCTTGCTTTCTATAAAAATCTAAAACTATTCGTCCCTCTTTTAGAAAGATTAAGTGATTACATAGTTCATCTAATTCCGAAAGGTCATGGCCTGATACAACAAATGTTATCTTCCTTACAGAACATATTTCATTAATCTTTTTAGACAAAAATGATGCATTTATGGGGTCTAAGGCTAACCACGGTTCATCAAGAAAAATTACAGTTGGTGATCGCAATAAAGAGATTACAATCTTTAAACGCTGCTTATACCCAGACGACAATTCCGATACTTTATGATTTTTATAACTATCCAGTTCAAACTCTACCAATAAATCTTCACCAATTTTAGGTTTTACGTTTAGCAGTTTAATATAATAACATATATTTTCCCTAACAGTTATCGTATCGTAGGTAGAACTATGATCTAGAATAGCTGCAATTTCACATTTTGTTTCGATTTCGTTTCCTCTAATATTTCTATTTAGAAAACTTATATTCCCGCTATACCTAGTCTGTACACCTGTTAACAAATTTATTAATGTTGATTTGCCAGCACCATTAGGCCCTAAAAGTCCAACAATACTTGGTGATTTAATTAAAAACGATATATTGTCAATTATCAGCTTCTTCTTAATTGAAAATGATAAATTTTGAATATTATATACATCCATATCTTAATAATTATTTGGCTTCATTTTATTTATCAAAAAAAACGCATCAAGCTTATCAAACCAGTTATTAGCGAGATTGTGATATCCATAAAAACGCATTGTCATTTGTTCAGCAGCTCTGTTTTTAGGAGGAATAACAAAAGCTATTGAATCAATTTTATTTTTAAGGGCAAATTCCAAATTATTTTTAGTCACAGGATTTACCCGTTGAATATTACCCGAAGCAATATTTCTCGTATACCCTTCAATGGAAGTCGTTAAAATTGTGTAAGCCTTCTTTTTATAAAAATCTTTTACAAAACCTCCAAAAGTCTTTCTTGCTTGGTTTTCTTTAGATGCGTGTTCATTTGCTATCCACACAATTGCTTTACGATCTTTCTGAAATGCCATTTGCCATCGAAAATTTTCAAATAAAATCGAATCCCTATAGTTATTATAAGCTAACGATTTCAAATACATTTTTGCATAATAAAAATGATATATATTCTCAATATAGCGATGATATATACTGTCTTTTAAGCTGATTTTATTCTGTGATAAGACTAGCTTAGACATGCCTTTTAGCTCTTTAAGGCACTTCTGGCGGTTTGATTCCATTTCTTTCGTTCTAGAATTAAAAAAAAGTACAGGACCAAATCTATTTTTCAACGAAAACCAAAAGTGCTTATAGTCACTGGAATTATAACCATTTAGACCCTTGAGATACAACATTAAGTCTTCACGTATCTTGTCTTGAGAAAATATTGTAGGAATTTGAAAATCTAAACCACCTAGATACATTGGGTCGTTTGTTGTTGCTTTGGATGTAATAAAGTCTCTTAAATCATGTGTTTCCTTAGCTCTGCTCCAAAAAGGATAGACTGCATTTGCAAAGTCAAGACCAGCTCCATGCTCTAATGATTGGTAAAATCGGAAGGTTCGATAAAGGGGAGCTTCCAAATACAATGATTTAAAACCTTTATTATAGAGATGCATGACTAGCTGAGCATAGATCTGTTGTGTCACACCGTCTCCATGCTGCTGCTCTCCTAAAATAATGATCTGTTTATCAATGAAAACAGAATCACTAAAACTGAAACCTTCGTTAAGATTTTGATTTACTAACGTGACATCTTTTGAAAGATTAATAATCCGCGATCTTTCCGTACTTATTTTATCCCCATTTTCAATCCTACAGTAATAATAAAAAATTAATACACAAATGATTAGTAACGAAAATGTAAACAAAACGGTTTTAGTTGTCATAAAATATCTGAATTGATAACGCTGATATATTCTGCTTCTTTTTTCCTCCAAATATCTTTTTTAAAAAGTCTGGAGAAAGATCTGTTTCTGAGATAGCTCCCAGCTTTTCAACATTGTACTTATAAGTTCCACGGGTTTTGTCATATTCAATTGGAAATCCCAAATTTTTCATTTCAGAAAGATCTTTAAGTAGTGCACTTCTTGAAAGATTCATTTTCTGAGCAAATTCACAAGGTGTTCCAGTTTGCCGCCTTTTAATAAAAAAATGCAAACGGTTCAGGCGCATTAAATATGTTGAAATTCCCATAATAAAATTATTTTTCGTTTATAACTATGTGGTTGTAGCATTAGATCACTTGCTAAGTAAATATAACAATAAAAATTTATAATTATAAACTTGCCGGAAATAAAAACTAAATAAATACTATAAATTATAGATAGAAAATGAATGAAATTTATTTCAAAAAAATGCAAACAACTGATTATTATGTTTATATATTTTTCAAATATTTTGCTAATTGATGAAGGAGAATATGTTGAAATATATTTATCGCTAATAAATTAAATATTCTGGCGAAAGTACATGTTGGCGTGCTCAATGATCGCATAAGTTACTTATAGCGTAGTGGCTTAAAGATAATGACATAGCCCTAATTTACTAGGTTATCTGGGAATTCAAAAAAGCACCTAGAGTAAATGCTAGATGGACAAGCGTTATATAGATCAACGAAATTCCAAATCTCATTAAAGGCTTCATTCTCTGTGTCTGAAAGGGTTAAGGATATTGAGAGCTCAAGTCTCTCAAAAATTCCTCATTTTAGAAAAGGGCATTTTAGATTACTTCAATCCGATTATTTTACAAATAAAAAGGGGGAAATAATTTTTGTTTCTGAGACAATGGTCAAAGGCAAAGCAAAAACAGTGTCCTTGAGCGAGGATATTGACAACTTTACCTCTAGTGAAGAGAATCCAATGTAATTAATGGATTAAGAGCATATATTTAATGCCTTCTGCACGATTTTTAGCTTAAAGCCTACTCTTATCCTAATCAGTGACTAGAAGTGAAATTCGGACACGAAAGTGGAACAAAGCGTCAAAATATACTGCGTATATAAAATTATCGATTAGTTATTGCGTTTCTCAGGTTAGCATAGCCATCCACAAATACAGAATAATGCTGGGTTTGTTATGTATTCAGATTTAAGGACACTGTCTCATAAAGTGTGTAAGTTATAGAAATGCGGAGTTTGAAAGGACTTCGCATTTTTTATTTACTAACTTTATATATAGTATGATTGCACTAAAAGATAGCAAATTTTGTAACAATATGACCGAATTTAAAGAACATATCGAAATTTTTAGGGAAACTTACAGTACGAGGTTTGAAGCCTGGCGGGTGCTCATTGATCCTAAGGAAAAACTATATCCAGTTTATTGGAAATGGGATGAAGGGAAGTTTGAGAATAGGGAATTCGCTGATCAAACGATGAAAAGTCGGTATCCAGCCCTAGAGATCAGATTTCATCTCTCCTAATCTGTTCGTATTTTAAAAAGATTGCCTATTTTGCAATTATGAATGTCGGACTAGATACTTACCTCAGCGCCTTTACCCATGTCAAGAGGGCCAACACCAGATATGGATTGGCACCACATAAGCCGATCTTGCTCTTGACTTTGGTCGAACTTATTGAAAAGGGTATAGTGATCGACAATCGCTTCGAAGTCAATGTTGATCTTGTGGGATTGTTTCAGGAAAACTGGCGCCTGCTGGTGCGGACTGGCCATCAGCCAGACTTTACACAGCCATTCTATTATCTGCAGTCTGACAAGGCGGTGGGGAAAAACTTTTGGTTTTTATACCCAAATCCCGGTTTTCAGATCAATGCGCATATCAAAAGTGTCAAGACACTATCTGAAATGGTGGCCTACGGTGCATTCGACTATAAGCTTGCCGTGTTGCTCAGTAATCCATTGAACCGCACCGCAGTCCGTGATCAGCTACTTTCAGCTTACTTTGCAAATGAGCGTGTAGCATACTATCGGCATAAGGAATTGAATGACGGCTTTTACCATGAAGTACAATCATTGGTTCTGAATGAGCCCGAGGCACAGTACAAACATATTTCTATCGAGACCGAGGAAGATGTGTTTGTCAGATCCGGTTTGTTCAAACGCTATATCCCGCAGCTTTATCAGGACACCTGTGCTATGACAGGTATGCGGATGCGGTCTACCTTTAAGTACAACTTTATTGATGCGTGCCATATCGTGCCTTTCGCAGTTACGCATGACGACAAGGTGACCAATGGAATAGCACTGTGCCCAAACTTGCACCGTGCATTTGATAGGGGGCTGGTCAGTATTGATGAAAGTTATACCATTATGGTTTCCGATCATATTGACGAGTTGGACGATCATCCTTATAGCCTATCGAAATTGAAAGGACGACAAATTTCTCTTCCCATAACACAATCCTATTATCCATCGCAGGAAAACTTAGCCTGGCATCGGGAGAATATATTTAAAGAATGATTTACTTATTTCCAAAGCTTTCTAGTTTCTAGAAATAGCTCTATCTGATTTAGCACAGTAGGAAGATTCTTAATAATATCTTGGGTCCAAAACCTGAATACCACATAATCCATATCTCGCAAGGCTCTATTGACGCGAATATCCTTTTGCATGTTGCGCTCAATCTTGGGAATCCAAAAAAGTCGGTTGGACTTAATACGTTCCTTATTCTTTTTCCAGTCAAATCCATGCCAGAATTCACCGTCGACGAATATCGCCAATTTGTACTTTTTGATCACAATATCCGGAGTTCCGGGTAGGGACTTGTCGTGCAGGCGAAATCGGATATTATTTGACCAGAGCGCCTTTCGAAGGATGAGTTCAGGTTTGGAATTACGACTTCTTATTTTAGACATATTATAGCTGCGCTTTGAGGTCGTATAGAAACCAGCCGATTCTTCAAAGCGTGGAACATGAATTCTATCTTTTATATTGTCATAGTTAGCCATTGCCTAAAGTTAAAGAATATTAAATTTAGTGACTAAAACATTCAGATCTGAAATCAATTAAATATAATTTACTGTTTTCAAATTATGCTCGTTTTTTTGTTCGAAAAAAAATCCGGATATTAGCGGTACACATTTTTTTTGGATATTAACATTATTTTTTGTAAGTGGCTACAAACGAGAAACATATTAAAGCTGTTGATTTCTTCTGTTCGGGGGGAGGTATGAGCTGTGGTATGCAACAGGCTGGTATAGAGGTTATAGCGGGTATTGACTTTGACATAACCTGTAAGGAGACATATGAGGCAAATATCAAGGGTTCAAAATTCCTGCACAAGGATGTATTCGAGTTGAAAGAAAAGGAACTTGAAGAAACACTCAAATTGAAAAAGAATGATGACAATTTGCTATTAATAGGTTGCAGTCCTTGCCAATTCTGGAGTATAATAAAAACAGATAAGAGCAAATCTACTAAGTCGAAAGATTTATTAAAAGAATTTCGCCGTTTTGTCGAATATTTTAATCCTGGATATGTTGTCGTTGAGAATGTGCCTGGTGTATTACGTAGAAAGGGAGAGAGCGGTTTGGATGAATTTATAATTTGGTTAGAAGCAAATGATTATAATGTTCACGCAGAAGTGCATGAAGTTAGTAATTATGGTGTGCCTCAGCATAGAAGGAGATTTACTTTAATTGCTAATAGAGTGTCTGATGCCGAGCTTAAGCCACTTCCGAGAGTTGGAGAAAAACTAAGAGTGCAAGATGTGATCGGTGAGCATAACGGATTTCCCAAAGTATCACCTGGAAATAAAGATTCTTCCAAATTTATGCACACTGTGGCTGGTCTAAACAAATTAAATTTAGAAAGGTTGGCTGTAACGCCCAAAAATGGCGGAACTCGTTTGTCATATGTCTTTGATAAGAAATTGGCTGTCCCGTGTCATTATGGTAAAGTGGATGGGTTTAAAGATATATATGGACGTATGTGGTGGGACAGACCAGCGCCAACAATAACTACAAAATTTTTCAGTATTTCTAATGGGCGCTTTGTTCATCCATATGAGGATCGAGCAATTTCTTTGAGAGAAGGAGCAGTGTTGCAATCTTTCCCAAAAAATTATATCTTTATGACGAAAAGTATTGCTACTACTGCTAGAATGATTGGTAATGCTGTTCCGCCCACTTATGCAAAAGCAGTTGGTGAATCAATTATAAATAACCACAATGCAGTTCAGAACAAAAGCTAGAGCCGTAGATTTATTAGGTAAGGGACAGATTGCAGATTTGCCGACTGCCATAACTGAGTTATGGAAAAATGGCTATGACGCGTATGCAGACAATCTTAATGCAGAATTGTTTAAAAAAGGATATCAAGGATTAGAAAGCGACTATTTTGTCATTGCGGATGATGGGAAGGGGATGTCGAGCTCTGATATTTTAGATAAATGGCTGGTTTTAGGAACAGATTCAAAATCCAGAGCAGAGATGGATGTTGAAGGGGAAGATACACTTTGGAAACTCCCTCGTATTAAGGCGGGTGAAAAGGGGATAGGTCGATTATCAATTGCTTTTGTCGGGAATCCAATGTTAATGTTAACAAAGAAAATTGGGTACCCATTGCAAGCTGTTTACTTTGATTGGCGTTTGCTAGAGAACTATAATCTATTTTTAGACGATGTGATTATTCCCACTCGAGGGATGGATGATCTAGAGGAACTTCCTCGTGTATTTAGAACCTTAAAGGATGAGTTTTTAAAGAATTTCGACAAAGAGTTTAATTTAGATAGACAGCCAATATGGGAGAATAATCAAAAAGAACTACGTGATCATATAATTAATGAAACTACTAAGACTCTTATTGAGGAACCTATATTAGATTTTGCTATCAAATGGTTTGAAAAATCAAAGTACAATACGGGTACTATTTTTTTAACTTTTAATCCTATTGATCAAATCATTGATTTATTTGAAAGGGATGATGATGGTCTGGAAGATCGTAAATTTGTTGTTTCTAGTTTAACTGCTTTTACAAATCCTTATAAAAAACTTAACTTTAATATAAATAGTTCCTTTTTGATTAATTCGGGAGAAGGACCTATTGATTTATTGACCTCCAGAGGTAATTTCTTTAATAGAGCTGATTTTGATTTAGCAGATGTTTATATAAAAGGAGAATTTGATGGAAATGGATCTTTTAAAGGTGACGTTAGAATTTATGATCAAATAATTAAATATACTTATACAAATCCAAGGAAAAAGGACCGAAGAAGTTTTTATGGTAGAATTCCTATTGAATTAGGTTATTCTCAAGGTGAAGAAAAGTCATCATCCTTGACAGAAAGTCAGTTTGCTGCTTTGAAGAGTAAAGTGGCCGAGTATGGTGGACTTTATATTTTTCGGGATGATTTTAGAGTTTTGCCATATGGACGAGAAAATGCAGATTTTTTAAGTTTTGAAGAGAGGAGATCTAAAAGAGCAGGTACATATTATTTTTCATATAGACGAATGTATGGTTACTTAGATCTTACAAGAGATCGGAATCAAGATCTTAAAGATAAATCAAGCAGAGAGGGATTAATCAATAATGCACAATATCGAGCTTTTACTCATGACGCTATCCATTTTTTTACGACTCTTGCTCTCGATTATTTCGCTACTGAAGCAAAACAATCTTTATTCTTAGATAAAAAGAAAGAATTAAATGATCAGCACGAAGCTCTGAAGGCTGATAAAGTGAGAGAAAAAGCAGAGAAAATAGCATTTACTAAATCTTTGAATGAGTACCCTAAGAAATTAGAAGCACATCAAAGTAGATATGAAAGTTTGTTGAATGAACTTGAAGATAATTTTGCACATATAAATGTTACATATTCCGAGGTTGAGAGAATTTTAGATGAGTTGCAGAAGATGGATTTAGATCTTAAAAGTTTAATTCCTAAAGTACCTAAGCGCTATAAGCCAACGGATACTCAAAATGAAAGGTTATACAAATTTCAAGATAGTTTAAGTAAATACATTGAATTAACGACTCCAAGACGAGAATTAATAAATAGAAAAGCTCAAGAAAGACTTGAAATAAGAGATCTTAAGATTGATTTTACTAAAAGATATAACTCGTATATTTCTTCTTTGGAAAAAGAGCTAAATTTCAATAAGCGGATTTTAGAAGATAAAACGAATGCTATAATCAAGGAGTATAGCGAAAGATCTCAAAAATTCATTAATGCTATTTCGGAAAATAAGGAGAGTATAATTGATGAAATAGTATCTAAAGATCAGATTTCTACAGTTAGTGTTGAAATTGAAAAACTCTATTCCTCTTTGTTAAGTCAGGCACAAGGAACCTTATTCCCCTTAGTAGATCACATCAATCGCTTATCATTTGATATCGATGAGGAACAGGTTCAAGGAGCTTACAAAGCGCAATATGATCAAATGAAATACCAATGGGAACAAACAAGGGATACGGCTCAATTGGGAATTGCAGTTGAAATTATAGATCATGAGTTTAATCAATTGTATTCAACGATAAATAATCAACTTAGTGCATTAGCGGCTAAGGATAATTTTAGATCAGTTAAAGAATTTGGATTCCTCCATAAAAATTTCAAACAATTGGAGGATAAGTATGCCTTATTATCACCTTTGTATAGGATCTCAGGGGCACTAAAGAAGGATGTTAGTGGTATTGATATCTACAATCATTTGTTTAGATTTTTTGAAAACCAAATTCTTGAATCTAATATTGTTATTGATGTTACAGAATCGTTTAGAAATCATAGGATTAATATTAAAGAGCCCATAATACACACTGTATTTCTCAATATTATCAATAATGCTATATATTGGTTGAGAAATAGAGAACAGCAAGTTATTAAACTCGATTATCTACCTGATACCAAAGAGATAGTTATAGCCAATTCAGGTGAAAAAATACCCGATTATCGAATTGATAAAATTTTTGAATTATTCTATTCACAACGGCCAAATGGGAGGGGGATAGGACTCTATTTATCAAAGCAAAGTTTAAATGAATCGGGTTTAGATATTTACGCTACCAACGATAAAAAGTATAATTACTTAAATGGAGCGTGCTTTATAATCAAAAACAAAGTTGACTAATATGCCTTATATAGATATCGCCAAAGGGATTTTAAAAGATAACATCAAGTCGGCAATTTATATTGACGACAATGCTCGTGAGTTTAACCAAACTAATGAATCATTGACTGGCTCAGATGAGGAGCGATTGTCTACAGAGTTGTATACCAAATTTAGAAAATCAGGTGTGTCATTAGAATCGATAAAATATTATTCTAATAACGAAACTGACGAAAATTGGATTGACTATTGTTTAGATAATAGGGATTTGATTTTATTGGATTGGAATTTAAAAGGGCAATCAGGCGAGGTTGAAAGTTTAAAAATTCTAGATAAAATAATTAATAAACCAAACGTACATTTTTGCGTAATCTATACCAGCGAAGATAATTTGGACAATGTATTTAAGCGGATTTTGACCAATTATTCCAATTTAACTCAAGAACTTTTTACGGAATACAAAGAATATACAGAGACATTTTTTGAAGAAGGTTTTGATTTTAGTGAGTTTCATGAAATTAGTTTGGGAAGAGATAATCCTAATGTTAAAAAAGGGATTGGCTTGTTATTGAGAAAATATTTCACTCAAATACAGGGATTTAAAGAAAGCGCATCGATAGATGATAATACATGTGCTATTTATAAAATATCTAATTCAAATCTTAGTAGCTTTCATGAAGAATTAGAACACCCACTTCCTTGCCCAAGCTTCATAAATAAGGATAAATATTTATTGGAAATCAATAATACCATTATTACAATATTCAAAAAGAAAGAGAATAACCCAGATAGTTTATTAGAGAATTTTTTTGATCATATTATAAATGATATTGATAGTTACAACCAGCTTTTGACTATCGATTTCTTCAATAGGATTTTTAGAATAGGAATTATAAACAAAGACAATAAAGTCAATTTCAGCAGAGAGGCCTTATTTGAGCATCGGAATAAGTTAAAAGCAGATGGCCTAGATGGTTTTTATGAAGAATTTATTAAGGAATTACTTCTGGAAAAAATGAATTTGTCATTGAGGGATACTAGTTCACCTCTTTTATCAGAAGATGTATATAATCAATTATACGATTCAACGAGTCTAGTTAAAAAGGAAGACAGTCACAAAATGAATGTTTTCTACAACTCATTTACCCTTAATAAAGCTGGCGGTTATATTAATTTTGGAGACGTGTTTAAGTTTGAAGATGAAGATAAATATTTGATCTGTTTAACACCATTATGTGATTGTCTCAGACCACAGGAGAAAATAAAGAGAAATTATTTTTTTGCTGAAGGTGAGCATATTAAATTGGAAGAAGCATTGAAATTAGGAGATACTGCATTTATTAGTTTTTTACCAAACAATAAGGTTGTGAGGTGGACAGATGTTCCGCAAGAAGCATCTAAATATGTTCCTATTTATATCAAACCACTGCAATATAAAGTGCTTGAAGGTAAAGATTTAATTAATAAAGAAAATACAATTGAACTTTACTATTTAAATAAAGAAGGAGAGCGGAAAAATAGGTTGGTACGTTATATTTCTACAATTCGACAAAATTATGCTCAGAGGATTGCTAATCATGCATTTTCTTATCCTTTGCGAGTTGGGGTTGATTTTGTTAAAATGTAGAGTTTGGGGAGTGTAACTCAAACTTTGTCATTGGGTAATTAACCTAAGATTAGAATAGTTCTTAGTCCTGAACAAGCACTATTCTAATTTTTTCACTATTGTTAACCAATTATTACCTTAAATTTAGACAGTTCTATAGTTTGATTATTAGTGTATACGACTTTACTGTCTGGTGGTAGAAGCCTTTTTTGGGGAGACAGCTTTTCTATTTTATTGGTGAAATCTAAAATTGGGTCATCAGAAGGTACAACAAACACGGTATCTGCGGCTTCCTCTACCTGAAACCAGGACGCCCATATAGCACGATCATCAAGTTCCGTATTGGTGAAATGCATATGGTTTCTAGATATTACAAATAAATGAACTTTAGAGATGGATTTTTCACCATTTATTTTTAAAACCTTCAATATGTTATTATGAGATTCAGTTTTAATCCATCCATCCACTTTGTCAATCCATTCAATTGATTTGGCAATGAGGTTTGATATTCTGCTTCGTCGTTCTTTAATGTTCGTGGTAAAATTGTCTTGCCATTTTAATTGAAAAAGTCCTAAACTATTTGATTTTTTGTCATATACGATAGCGTCAATGTCTGTTAGAATTTTACCATTTGGAGCTTTTAGTATAACATTCTCGTATATTTTTATAAAATTATCCTGCTTAAATATTTCATATAGTTGATTGCGAAATCTAATTTCTCTATTATTTACAGCATTAAAAAAGTCTTCTGGATATCTTCTCTTTAATTCCCGGTTTAAAAAATACACTGGATTTTTTAAACATCCATAAGTAGAGACGATTAATTTATCACCTTTGATTTTGATAAAGGGAGCAGGGATTGGTTTTGGATATCCTAAATGTATTCCTATGTTGTTTTCATTAAGAGTAAAACAGTCCACTATTTTCATCACTTTTTGAATAGGAAATCTTGTTGTTATACAATATTGATTTATAATGTCTCGTTGATCTAAAATCTGCGTCAGAACTTTACGCATTGAGATTGTTCTGTTGTTGTTGGTTAATGCGACACAACAGTCCCTGTGTAAAATGCCTATTTTTTGCACGTAATAGACAAAATCGATAAAATCTTTATATGTGATGTCACCAAACTTGTCATCTTCTTCAAAGTCATCAAGTGTAAAAGTACTATTTACGAGTAGAAAAGCTGACTCTGTGTAGAATGCTGATAATCGAGTTGGTAAGTCGTAGGTAATTCTATTTTTTTTACATATTTTTACATACTTGATTAATTCGCTTCGAACTTTGGGAGTTTCTTTTTCCACTAGTTGCAAGCGCTCTTCAAATTTTATATTTTTTTTGTAATGGTTATATTGCAGACTTAATAATTCATATTTTTCATGATCATTTTCGAATAATTTGGTAAATCTAAAGCTATGGTCATTTTCTAACGAAATACTCATTAAACCAGCCTTCTCGAAATTCAATGCTTGATTACAAAGTTCAATACCACCAGCAAGATAAACTACAGAATCGGCCCAATCAATAATATTTTTCTTTAAGACATTTTTCGATTTTAGCTCACCAGCATATTTTTTGTAAAATAATGAAAAGGCATAACCCCACCCGTATTCGTACTTTCCTAATTTTTGAATTGCACCAAGATATTCAAAGCCAAAATTAAACTGATATTGGTAATCAATCGTTTTTATAATCTGGATGACAGACGTTAGGTGATCTGCATTTGTACTATTTTCGATTCTTTTTGCTTCAAGCAATAAAAGGCTTTGTAACTTGTTTACTGGCATGATAGATTTTTTTTTAAGGGGTAGGAGCATCCTCCAGCCGCTTGAACAAATGAGATAATAGACTAAGCATATCTAGACAATCTTTTTCTGAAAAAAGGCCAGAATCACGTAGGTCTACTATTTCTTCGTGAGAAATAGGATTTCTAGCGCCAGATACTATCCCCATAGATAAATACTTTTGACCTTCTTCAATACACTTGTAGGTATCTGCATGAAATTTAATACCATTTGGTTTATTGAAGGTGGCTGCTACTTGGAGAATTTTTTGATGCCCAAATTCTGTTCCCATCATTCCCGCATCGGTTTGATTGGTGCTTCTTGATTTTTCACGAACTTTGTTGATGTACCTTTTTACCGCTTCAATAAATGCCCGATAATAGTCTTGACGTTCATAATCTATTCTAGCAGCAGACTTTATTTCCGAATGTAAGTGTCTCCAATGTAATAAAGGATATTCAGGAGCAATATTGTGTACAGCTTTTAGTAGAGACTCTTGATCAGAACTGCTTAATTCGGAATTATTCATCTTACTTATTATTGTGTCAACCTGCGTTGAGATATAAACTGGGAGAGTCCTTTTCCAGTTGACTATATTGATTCCTGTATTTTCCTGTACTTCCTTTTCTTTTTTCTGCGATCGTTTGTTTCTCCAGTCCTTTTCGATGGCGGTTAAAATATTGTGAAGGAACTTTTTTAATGCTAATGATTTTTCATTTTCCCAATCAATAGATTGTCTGTTAGTTGAAATAACATCTTCTGGCCAATCATCTACGAAGTCTACATCTAGCCATCCAGTTGTATAAGAATAGAAGTGACTGGATTCTGCTTTACCAAAAAACTCCGGAGAGTTGATCATTCTACCATTAGCGAATAAGGTTACTCCTCTTAACTCAGGTTTAATCGGTTTTTCTGTCGTTATGATACTTCCCCTTATACTTTCTTTGTATTCATATGGTTCATTAGATATTTTTAATATATCTTCTTTAGACCATTCAAATTCTGGAGTTATATTTTCATATTTGAGTTTATTGTCGATTTTTATGGTTTCCTTGTCGTCAAGAGAAATTAGAAGTTCGAAGTCATTCGCTCTGAAGTTGAACAACCTTGCTAAGCTTGAACTATAAGAACTTAATGAGAAGGTTGATTTATGCTTGAGTTCTTTGAGTGTGATTGTTGTGCCGAAAGCTTTTTCTATTTCTCTTATATCAAAGTTTGGTTTGTATTCTCCATCAGAATTTAATATTTGATCATACTTCATTGTAAAGGATACTTCGACGTGATTCTGTGTCGTAGATATTTCGACAGTATTGCCCAAGCCAAATAGGGCGAGTTTACCTAAACCTTTTTTCCCCGTTGGATTTCTATTACAATTATTAATTTGATTTTCTTTTCTTCTATTCCTTCCAATTCGTAGAAAATTGTTATTTATTTCATTAAACGACATGCCGATCCCATTGTCTTCTATTAATATTCTCTTCTGAGGATTATTGTAAAGCTTGACGTGAACCAATGTCGCGCAGGCATCATAGGAATTAGCCACAAGTTCAGCTATTGCTGGCGGAATGTGAGAATACATTTTCACACCTAAATGTTCAATAGTATTGGGTTCAAATTTTAACTTTAATTCGTTTTCCATATTAAAGGTTTTTAAGGATAATTGATTTAAAAATATTGAAATGTAGAGCCAAAGCCTCTTTGTTAGGTTTATTTAATGTGTCATTAAATAAAATGAAACCATCAAACTGGGAGTATTCATCTTTTACTTTAGGATGAAAGTGAACAGACATCTTACTTGGATCAATAGCAATCAAGTTTAGATCAAAAAGAGTATGTATATCTGCCCTTAACAATAATCCATTTGAAGTTTGGTTATCATTTTTCCCTCTGTATGGTCTTATATGTGCTGCTTCCAAGATATCTACGATTTTGCATCCTGTTATTACGCAGGTATTATTATATCTCTTCAAAAGGGAATCCCTGAATTTTTGTTGCCCTCTTCTTAACTTTATTCCACGCTTTACAATTTCTCTCTCATCCTCATCGGAAACCTTATATTCTTCTTCGTCCTCCTCTGTATAGCTTTGATAGGGCATTAAGCGGATAGAGTTATAATATTTTTTATCGTTATTTGATGATATTTTAAGGTTGGGGAATAAATCCAAAGCTTTATAATCGAGCTTTTGTATAGACATATTTTGGTTATAACCACTGCTGTAAAAAGGCCGTAGTTGCAATAAGTCATTGTTGGACAGCATTGAGTAAACAAAATGATCAAAGTTTGCTTTATATTTTGTTACAGATTTTAGTTCTTTAATAGGTTCATCAAATTCATGACCCTTGTTACATCGATATATAGGTCTTTTTGTTTTTCTCTTATCTATAGTTGTGCTAGGACATTCTGGACATCTTCTGATAGTTTTGCTTCCTATTGAGCTATCAATACTGCTAATACTGACGAATCCAAGTATATTCTTCCTATCAATGATAATAGCTAGATCCCCGCCCTTTATCTGTTGAGAATTAGCAACAAGGTTGTCATAGTTGTAATATTCTTTTAAACTGTCTTGATAATCATCCGTTTGAGAAGCTTTATCTTCTTTAGGTACTGTCTTTAACACCCACAGTTGACTATCATTTTTTTTTAAACTGTAAGTTAAAGGTGATGATTTAATCGTTTCAATTTTGTTGTTTTTATCATCTCTTATGGCTCTTCTTATTTGTTCTGAAGTGATGTGATTATTAACGTCAATAGGCCGAGAAATATTATTTGATATTAACTGGGCTACTATCTCTTTGGCTCTTAACGGTGATTTTGCTTGTTCTAAAACCTCGATTATATGTGGTAGTATATATATCATATCTCAATGATGTTTAGCAGTTTTTTCAATCTGATTGGAATTTTTCAAAGCATTAAGAATTCATGAGGGCTTCGGCGATAGGAGTGTCGGTTACCATGCGATTTCGGTGTTTTAATTAGGTATCTCCTAATGTAGCCAAGCAACTTCACAGCCGAAGTATTCCGAAATAACGATCCTAATAACTAAACCATCTATATCATCTATTGCGATATATCTATATTGATCATTCTGAACATCAATCCAATCATTTATCAGCATTCTAATATTCTGTTGCTTTCCATTTTCAGACTGCATTATTATGTCTGTCACTTGGAGACGTTGTGAATTACGAGACCCTATCTCTCCCAAAATTTCCTGAAAATGAGCTGAGCTGAACTTTTCTTTATCTTCTTCAGATAATAGATTAATGGGACCACACCAAAAATGATTGGGCGCTTCTCGGCAGGGCTGACTAAGCTCGTAAGCTGCATGCCCTCGAGCCAGCTTTAACATCACATTATTAATCCGTTTATGCTCTGGAGTAAACACAATTTGCCCGTTTACTTCACTTCTTGAATCTTCTATACGTTGTCGTAGAGTAGGTAGTTTGTTCATAATTTTAGCCACAGACGAGCGGGCAAAATGTTCCGGAATTGTGGAACCACAAAGAACACATTCTAGAAGGCAGACAAAATACTGCTCATCCTTTGAAAAACCCTGATTACATTCTTCACAGCACCCCACTACAGGCAGATTTGCTGGATAGGGCTGGTCGAGAAGACATTTGGATGGAACATGGTCACGTGTTTCAGGAGAACCACCACAATAGATACATCCATCAATGAGTCGATTATCAGCATAGTTGTTTAGTTGATCCATTTTTTTTATAATCTTTTTAGGCGATCTCTACAATTTTTTCGGGTCCAAATAAAATGGATAAATTCTAGTCGACTCTTTGAATTCACGAATATCTATTCATAATTACTGCTTAGGTATTAGAGGGAGGCGTATTAATATCGCTAGGTCTAACAGCTTTCACAATATCTCTTAAAATTTCATTTTGTTCGCGCAGTGCTGCGGTGTGATCGCGTTTGGCTATAAGGTATTTGCCGAGGAGATTTGATAGAACAAGGTGCAGCCCGAAAAGACAGATGGCAATAAATCCTCCGTAAATAACGTACATTAATAATCCGATTGATAACATAGTTTTTAGTTTATTTGTTAATGTATTTTTGTTTTAATGTGTTAAGCATTTGTATTATTCGCATACCTTTTCTCAATAAACCTGTATGTCTCTTCGAAAATGATATCTATTCGTAAAAAAATAATTCCTTCAAGCATATCAAGCCTATTCATTTCTTCGTGAATTCTAGTAAATTCATATTTCACTTTATCGAATTCAAAATTGGTTAGATTTATAGATGGAAACTGTCTTAAGATATGAATTGACGGATGAGACAAAGCCGGTATGTTAGGAACAATGCTATTGTCAATTTTAAAATAATAGACAATAACATCTTCCTTGAATTTCCATTGATGTAACTGTTCGGCAAAAGCAAAACAAAGTTGAAATTTGCGTTCACCGAATCCAGAAGAATAGCCGTCTTCATCTGAAGGAAATAGAAGGACATAGCAAAAGTTGTCAGTTTCATTACCGCCAACTATTATTTCGTCGGTTTCCCAAATACCACCGGAAAATCCCTCTATTGGTATAATTCCAAGAGGAATTTGTCCAATTCTTACGTCAGATATTTTCTTTGTCATTTCATCCTCTATTTATTTTTCCCTTAATTTTTCTTCGAATTCTTTTAATGCCTCTGGATCAAAACTTTTTTTTGCTTTCTCTAAAAGTTCAGAGTCAACTTCTCGAATTATTTCATAGATTGCTTCTCTGCACTTTTTGCCATTCTCGTCCACCCAATGCTTTGATGTGTTTGTATTCTTCACGATCCCTGCCAATAAACCTTTATTCCAGTCAATTGATTTTTCAAGATTGAGGGGCGGGGGTAGAACGGAAATTATCTCCGACTTAATGAATTTATGACCTTTCTTAAAATCTTTAATCACGATTACGACATAGCTCGCTTTGTTTTTTGTTCCTTTCGAACCTACTTTATTGCCAGAATTTGACTTACTTTCGAGTAATTCTCGTGTTGCCAATGGAAGTTTTTCATATTCAGGAAACGTCGTCTCGTCTCTCTTAAATACGCAATACTCAATGCCGTATACGACAAATGGGTAGCTTTCCGCCAGTTCCAAAGTAATTGTCCTTTTTCCAGATTCTACCTTCGAATACACTAAATCTTGCCCCTTAAGCAATTGATCAATATCTTCCTCAGAAAGGTTAAAATGCAACCTAAATTCCTTCGCTTTCTTCCTAAATTTACCTTCGCTGGAGTTTTCCATAAAATTTTGAAAAATAGAATTCGATTAATTTGTATATTTCTAATTATTTATATATCTTTGTTTTGTATTTATAGCGACACTGAGTGCAGGAGCGATCCAACACTAACGATGTCGACTCGTTCTAAATCCGCCAGATTGCCACGAGTTGTCCGAGTGATCGCCTATTGCTGGAATTGTTTATATTAGCATAGTATTCCAGTATGGCGTTCCTCGTTAACTTTTGTGGCGACCTTTGAATCTTCGGATAAGAAGGAGGTTTCTGGCGGAACCATGAACTTAAGTTATGAGGCGCCAACTGGTCTATTTAGCCACCTTTTTTTCTTAAGTTTTTCGGGTCAAATCGTTTTATAAACAAAATTGAATTATGATAAAACGAAAAGTAAAAATCCATCAGAGAACCACAGTTTACCTCCTTGACGTAGACCATCGGTTAGCCGACACTATTCCCATAAAGAACGCTATCCGCGCACCTGAATAGTTTAATAAATCATTAAAAACCAATATAGGAGAGGCTTGCTATCGCCAATATTAATTATGCCGATAGTTACAAATAAGTACTCCCTTATTCAAGGTTTTCCGATCTGTGTGTTTAAAACATTTCCTCTAGATCAGGTTAATAATAAATCTAAAATCTCTATTTAAGCGTCGATAACTTAAAATTAGCATTTAATTTTTATTGTTCCAAAAAAGTAAGAGGAAATTAAGCATAATTTTATTATGCTTACAGATCGGTTTTTTATCTTTCCCGACAGGAAGCGCCATAATGTCCCCCTAATCAATGCTTTGTAACCGCCTCGCGGCGCTTTGCGGGATTTTGTTAATTTTTTATTTGTTATACATGTAGTTTTTAAAATAAACTGCAAATGACAACCCTTTTTTTAATGCAAAGAAATGCAAAGGGGAAAGGTATGCTCTTTTAAAATTGAAGAGTAAGCCTAAAGTCATCTTGATTGAACCAATAAAATGAACCAAAAATATTCAAATTTAATAGCGCTAGACCTCGCTTTATATGAAATACACGATGAAGGGTACGACCCTGTTCAAAAAATCGAAGAATTTTGGGTCAAATACGACCTCATCAATATTCAGCGAACACTCGATCTATTGCTAAAGAACCATGCCGATACCAATTACATGAACGAAATTTATGTAGTCAGCCATAAACATGTTTTTACAGCAGATCTGTTTCGTTTAGTGGTAGCCTATTTTATGGCACATACCAATGCCATTGGAATCGATAGCATTGATATTTCTGACGCTGACACTACCCAGATAACGAGACAAGAACTCGCCATGACAAAGCGGATTCACGACATTTTTAAACGATTAGGCGACTAACCTTTAACAATAAGCAGATGACAAACAGATCAAATCTGATGGCTGCCTTATTGGATAAGGTAGCCCATCAAATATCCGTAAAGGATGCAATAAAAAATAATTTAAAAAAAGTGCAGCGCGCGTGGGATAAAAAGTACTCCCTCAGTTGTATAGTATATAGTCTTCGGCAGATCACGTCGGTATGTACCCTTATACCGATGCCTAAGACCTTAAAAGAAATGTTTCATATAAGGGCAATTCTAATCCTGTTCCTTATAGTTCATATGTTTAGTTTATTAGCTCAAACGCCCCGCAAGGACAGCGGGGCGGAAGGGTTGATCTCCATCAGCGGTACCGTCGTATCGTCTATTGACGGTAAACCGATTCAAGGTGTCTCCATCCGCGTCGAAGGCGAAAAGGGTAGAGGTTCTACTAAAGTTGATGGTTCCTTTTCACTACACGTCATTAATCCCAAAGGTACTGTTTCGTTTTCCCATATGGGATTCAAGCGCTTAGAGCTATCCTATGTCGCAGGGGTATCAATGGCTGTTCAATTAATACCATTGGAGAATCAATTGAACGAAGTGGAGGTGGTGAGTACCGGCTACCAAAAGATTCCAAAAGAACGAGCCACAGGAAGTTTTGTGCAGGTGGATAACGCGCTATTGAATAGGCGCGTAAGCACCAATATCATCGATCGGCTAGAAGGAGTGACAAATGGCCTTGTATTTAATAAAAATCCTGAAAGCAGTTCCCCCATCACTATACGTGGTAACAGTACCATATATGGAAATCAAGTTCCACTAATTGTGCTAGATAATTTTCCGTACGAAGGTTCCTTGGAAAGCATCAATCCCAATGATATCGAATCGATTACACTATTGAAAGATGCAGCTGCTGCATCAATATGGGGGGTACGGGCGGGTAATGGTGTTATAGTGATCAATACCAAGAGAGGCGCAATTCAAAAAGCACAAGTAAACTTTGTTTCGAACATAACATTAGGTCAAAAGCCGGATATTTTTTATCGACCCCAACTCTCTTCATCTGCTTATATTGCATTGGAAACTGACTTGTTCAATAAAGGTTATTTTTGGAATGTAACGGATGGGTTTTCAGCCATTTCTCCAGTAGTAGCGATGCTGCAGCAACGGAAAGACGGAACAATTTCTGCAGCCGACTCTGCCGCTTTCATAGATCAACTGAAAAATTACGACGGCCGGCACGATATCTACAATACAATTTATCAGTCGGCTGTAAATCAACAGTATGCTGTATCAATACGCGGTGGTGGTGCCGCACATAGATACTTTTTATCGGGTGGCTATGATCGGAATCGCGGTACCATTATCAATCAGTTAGACCAACGTTATTCGCTTACAGCAAAAAATTCATTTAACATCTGGAAAGATCGATTGACCATTTCTTCGGATATTTTTTTTACTGAAAGTGATAGGAAGGGCGTAAGTTCCCCTTACTTGACACCGCGATATCCCTATGAGCGAATGTTTGACGAAATGGGCAGTGCATTGCCCACAGTGAAAGAGCTACGCGAAAGTTTTGTAGAAAGTATCGATACCGATCAAATGTTAGCATGGTCATACTATCCTGCTCATGAGCTTAATGCAGACCGCTTCATCAATGAAACGGATTATCGATTAAATCATCGTATTGAAGGGAAGATTTTGTCGGGGCTTAATTTTTCAGCGGATTACCTGTTTCAAAAAGGAATACAGGATAATAGTCGGCATTATTTATCGAGTTCATATTATGTGCGGAATCTGATCAATACTTTTACGCAACGAGATGTAACGACAGGTCAGTTAACCCGACCCATTGCATTGGGTGATATTCTAGATCAGGACAATAGTCGGTACACCAATAAGGCTGGAAGAGCACAGCTTAATTTTGACAAACAGTATGGTAATCATCAGATCCACGCACTGGCTGGATTTGAAATCAGGGATTATAAAACTGAATCGTCCAGCGATAGGCGCTACGGTTATGATCCTGAAACTGGCATATCAGCTAATAATTCGATCGATTTCTCGAAAGAATTTCCGCAGTATTATGGATATGGAAGTTCGCGTATACCTGGTCGTGTTGCTGATAGAAAAGCAATAGATCGCAACCGCTCACTGTATTTTAATGGATCGTATACATACAATAATCGCTACACCTTATCTGCGAGCGCCCGTAGGGATGAATCTAATTTATTTGGTGTAAAAGCAAATCAAAAAGGGGTGCCGCTTTGGTCTATTGGTGGCTTATGGCAACTAGCGAACGAAGACTTTTATGGTATCAAAGCTTTACCTGTGCTACGTCTAAGGGCTTCTTATGGGTATAATGGTAATCTGGACAAATCAATATCGGCTTATCTCACCACACTGGCAGGTACGGGTATCAATAGCTTCGGTAACTACTATTTAAAAATCTCCAATCCGCCGAATCCATCCCTACGCTGGGAAAAGGTCGGTGTATGGAATTTTGGAATGGATTTCGAAACGGCCAAAAAGCGGCTGATGGGATCTCTAGAATATTATCGTAAAGCAAGCACCGACCTGATTGCAAACAGTCCACTTGCTCCGCAGGCGGGTGTGCTTACCATAAAGGGCAACGCGGCTGATATGCTGACGACAGGTTGGGATATTACGGTCAATAGCCGCAATCTCCTTGGTGCATTAAAGTGGGAAACGACTGCAATCTTGAGTTTGGTGAGCGACAAGATTACAAATTATAAAGCCAAACAGAGTAATAACTTTGACGTGGTAACAGGCAACTATATAAACCCGCTGGAAGGATTTCCGTTATACGCTTTATTTAGCTTTCCGTATGTAGGACTCGATAGTGAAGGAAACCCGATAGGGCGGTTCGACGGAATGGATAGCCAAAATTATAGCGCGATGATGAACAGTTCCAATAGTGCCAATTTAGTGTATTCAGGCTCGGCAACACCGACGTGCTTTGGGAGCTTATTGAACACCTTTCGATATCGTGATTTTGATCTCAGTTTTAATATCGTTTTTAAAGCCGGCTATAAATACAGGCGGGGATCAGTCAACTACACAGAATTAATAACTAACTACATGCAGCCCGATTATGAATATCGTTGGCAGCATACTGGTGACGAAAACTGGACGAATGTACCGGCAATGGTATATCCCTTTGACAGTAATCGGGAGAGCTTCTACAAATATGGGACAGCACTAATTGAAGATGCCAGTGCAGTTCGCCTAAAGGATATCCGGTTGGCTTTTCGCAAAGGTATCAATAGGATCGGTATACGAGAACTCCAGCTTTTTGTCTATGCTAATAACATAGGATTGATTTGGAAAGCCAATAAGAAGGGCCAGGATCCTGATTCACCTTTAATGCCTATACCTCGTACCTATAGTGTGGGATTAAATGCAAACTTTTAATAACATGATGAATTTAAATAAAAACATGACTTCAATAAAGGTTTTCTTATTGCTGTTCATTTTGTTGCATCTTACAGCATGTAAAGATAGTTTCCTTGATGTGAAGCCGTCTACAGACATTGTGTCTCCAAAGACATTGGATGATTTTCAGCAAATGCTGGATTATCCCCGGGTAAACCAGACATCAGCACTCCCGTTGCTATCCTCGGACGAGTATAGTATACCGGAGGAAAAAGACTTTTTGACGCAGTCAAATTTGGAACGAAATGTTTATATCTGGTCTGACGATCGGTATGGTGGACAGACGAGTATAGAAGATTTTAATTACCCGTATGAGGGCATATTTTATGTAAACTCGGTTATCAGGGGAATGGAAGATCTTAAAGATGCTGCCGTAGA
Organism: Sphingobacterium sp. UBA3549; assembly: GCF_002376635.1. Taxonomy (NCBI): domain Bacteria; kingdom Pseudomonadati; phylum Bacteroidota; class Sphingobacteriia; order Sphingobacteriales; family Sphingobacteriaceae; genus Sphingobacterium; species Sphingobacterium sp. UBA3549. The sequence goes on from NZ_DFOE01000032.1 coordinate 41,613, forward strand.
TCGAAAAAAATATAACCATATTTTAGGGCATGCCTATTTTGCACGCGCTTTTGCATGTTTTGATCTGGTCAAAAACTTTGTCGCACCCTATGATGCCGTTTCAGCAGGACAGGAACTAGGAATAGCCTTAAAGCTTTCTCCTAATATTGATGAAGTAGTACAGCGTTCTTCTATCCAAGAAAATTATGATCAGATCTTGTCCGATTTGAAACGTGCTACTTCATTACTGGATGCAGCCATTACAGTCAATAGAAACCGAGCGAACAGGCCTTCTGCTTATGCTCTGGCTGCCCGCATCTATCTAAGTATGCGCAATTACGAGTCGGCGGAGCGATATGCCGATAGCTGTCTTGCTATGTATGATAAGCTTATCGATTACAACACCGTTAGCTTAACAGCAGCAACACCTTTTGCGCTAGATAATGAAGAGTCAATGCTGTATTCAACAGTGGGACGAAATTATTCATTGGTATTATATGCGAGTATACAAAATATGAGCATCGATAATGGCCTTTATAATTTATATGCTGATAATGATCTTCGCAAATCCATCTTCTTTTCAAAAAATGCTGCAAACGGACTCATCAAGACAAAACGGGGATACAGCGGTTCTTCCCGGTTCCCTTATTCGGGATTGGCTACGGATGAAATATATCTGATCAAAGCAGAATGTGCAGCCAGAAAAAATGATCTTCAAAACTGTAAGGATTATTTATTCAAGCTGCTTTCCAAAAGATATAAAACCGGGACATTCACAATGGATGATTTTTCTACAAAGGCCGAAGCCCTAAATAAAGTATTGATAGAAAGACGGAAAGAATTGGTATGGCGGGCAGGATTACGTTGGGACGATTTAAGGCGGCTCAATAAAGAGGGTGCGAACATATCCCTAAGCAGGAAGCTTGGAAACGAAACGCATATACTCGAAGCAGGTTCTGCACGATTTGTATTCCCAATCCCGACCAATGAATCTATTTTTTATACACTTAATAAGTAATCATGAGAAAAATCTTATTTAAAATAATTTCATGTTTTATAGCCTGTATTTGGGCAATAGTGTCGGTAGCGCATGCGCAGTCCGATATAACCCTTACGGGGAGATTTTTAAAAGAAGTACCCAAGGGTACAAAGTTGCACCTGATTGTGCTCGATGAATATGCTTTGCCGAATTGGTACGCATTTTCAACATCTTACAAAAGCGAAATCAGTACGGATGGCACCTTTCAACTTAGCTTTCAGCCTAAGAGTTCCAAACTTTTTGTCAGTTTTAAGCTTGAGGGCTCTCATCAGGAATATAATTACCTAAATAGCTTGGATAATAATTTTACACTTTATCTGATGCAGGCCGGAGATAGCTTGCAGATGGATGTAGCGGATGATAATATTAATTTTTCTGGACGAGGTGAGGATCGGATGAACTGCCAGCAGGCTATCTATGCTAATCAGATATTTCCGAGAAATTCGATTTTACCTTTGCTTCGTCAGAAAGAACGCGAAAATAGTAGTGATTACATAAAGTCTTTAATAGAGTTGATAGAAAAAAATCTACAAACAAAGCTAGCCATACTTGACCTTTACAAAAATGATTTGACCGATTCCGTATTCCAGATCATAAAATACAATACGATCGGAGGTGCCTATTCAACAATATGTTCACAATTGTGGTTGAACAAAGGAAAAGCAGGGTTTGACTTCCCGGTATTCAGGCAAGAATATCTAAATTGGCTATCTCACCTTCCAAAAGATGATAATGATCTGGCCGCATATGCACCACTGTACATTAAATATCTTTTTGAACGGGAGCGAAGCCGTGCAGCTTATACCAAATATCCTGATAAAATCGCCCCTGATTTTGAATTTAAGGATATAATGCAAGCGATTACTTCCCGTATTTCAAACAAACAACGCGAAGCATTGTTAACTGCAACTGCAATTAATCTCGCTGAGCGAAAAGCAGGAGTACAAGACATTGCGGCAAGCATTTATAAGATGTTAAAGGATCCCACTATTAAGCATCTATTTGAAAGATGGCAGTTGAAAACAGGTAATAATGTACCGGCCTATGCCTTTAGCTTGCCGGATACTTCAGGTCGCATACATCGCCTAGAAGACTTTAAAGGTAAGATGATTCTTATTGATCTGTGGTTCAACGGGTGCTTCGGCTGTAAATATATGAACAAAGAAATGCGCAAGATCATAGACCATTTTAAATCCAAAAAGACAAAAAATATTGTCTTTATTAGCCTCAGTGTTGATAAAACCCGAAAGGCTTGGATAAATGGATTGAAGACCAAGGAGTATAGCCAGCCAGAGCAGCTGAAACTTTCAACATATGGAACATCATGGTATGAAAGTCCATTCTATAAACATTACAATTTTAAGGGAGCGCCGCAGCTATTACTGATTGATAAAAAAGGGAACATTATTTCGTCGGGGCCTCCAGATCCGAGGTTAGATGGTGGAAAAGCATTAATTGAGTTAATGGAAAAGAATCTTTAATGCAACAGGCCGGCAAATAATTGCCGGCCTGTCGTATTAGATCCAAAAGACTATTGGTAAAAAGCCTTATCTGAATCTGGGTGTGGTTGTACACCATTTGCCGGAGTAGCTTGACTGTAGTCCAACGTCGAAGGCAATGAAGCATTCTCAGATTGAATGACACAATCATTAGGACTCGGCTCCTGACAATTCTCACTAGGATTTGGAGCAGTCGTAATTTCTAGATATTTACCAGTCGACTGGTCATTTACCCAGTAACGCATCGTAGCCTTTCCAGTAGTAATTGCTTCAAGTTTTTGCGCTTGTTGATTATCTAACTTTGAAGCTTTTTGCGCTTGAGCATACTGAGCCATTCCAGCACCAGCTGCGATTGTTGCTACACCCAGTAGCAATTTCCCATAATTTTTAATTCTTTCCATGGGTTTAAATTTTAGAATGTGTAACTTTTGTTTTTACCAGGGCAAAAATTCCCGCTATCACCCAGATGATATTAAAGGCGATATGCGTTTTCCAGCCCATCGATTCGATTACACCACCACAGTGACAAAGCTTATTCTCCACAAATTTGACCATCAAGCTGAGGTAAACAGTGAATAAAATCATCAGTACGGTCGAAGCCCACAGGGCAGCCCGCTTAATCCAATACACTGGGATAACCAATAGGATCGCCAACATAATCTCCAAGGAGGGGATGCCATAGCCGATCAACTTCGCGTACTGACCTAGATAGGGGATCTTGCTATTACCCTTGATAAAAGCGGCCATGTTCATAAACTTAGCCCATCCCGTGTACATGTAGATAAAGGCATAGCCATAAATGATCACATCAGGTAAGTGACGATAGATCCAGCGTGCAACGGAGCGGATTGAACTACCGCGTTTAGGGGAGCTTGCCGGCCGATCCTGTTGATATTCGTATGTATTGAAGTGCTTCTCCATAAGCGCTTATATCGTGATGATGTATCTTCTGTTTGTTGTTCTACGGAGCCACCTGTACCCAACAGACGGATTTCCTGGGTAGCCTTGCTGCTTAACGACATTGCCGGAATAGCGCAAATTTTCTTTTGTACTGTCTCATAATCGTGTTTTTTATTGGGCATTTCGGATAACGCTTTTTAGCTGTACTTTGACTTGCTTCAACCAAGCTTTAGGATGCTGACCTGCTTTATCCGACCTGCTATTACAAAGTTGCAGTACAATTTCTGGTAAATGTTGGGATTTTGACCACAATGTTTTGGGTTTGCTATCGCAAATTATTGCGATAGAAAACCCAAAAAATTGGGCATAACTTGGACTTAGCATGCGGCCTTCGCTAGCGTATTCCCAGCAGCAGCAGTAAAAAAAGAGGTCCGCCCCTTAAACCATATCGTGACGAAGAAGGTTACCAAATGGTATAATGGGGTATCAATACAAAAGTTAACGTAAATTATGTATGAACGCTTAAGGATTCTCGCTTCGCCACTTTTTATTCTTTTTCTGGTCCTGCTGCTCGTGAACGACTTCTATTTAAAAGCGGCATTTCACAATGTGCTGACAGGAAAGATTTCCGATTTTAGTGGGCTTTTTATATTCCCTATTTTCTGGTCGGCAATCTTTCCCAAACGGAAAGCCCTGATTTTTATAGCCACAGCAGTACTATTTACCTTTTGGAAAAGTGAGTATTCGACGGGGCTCATCCAATGGTTGAATCCTTATTTTGCTGTAGGACGGACAGTCGATCTGTCCGATCTCATGGCATTGCCCATGATCGGCTTGGCCTGGTTGTATACGAAGAGCGGATCACGGCCTGCCATCCCGCCCGCGTTCATGCTGCGCGTAAGTACTTACCTGATCGGTATGGTGGCTATGTTCGCTTTTTGTGCCACCACACAGCCGCGATATATTCAAGCTTTTGAGCAACCGCAGTATGTCTTACTAAAGCATCCGACGCTCAAGAATTTTGAACCTTACTATGGATTTCAATTTTATAAAAAAGATTCGCTGCTTGTTGTTAAAATAGATTATTTATATACCAACAGGCCTGCCCGGAGCGATGATTACAATAAAAATAAAAATATCCAACAGCTCGATCAGGACGTGTTAAGCATTATCGGGGACAGTGCAACGCGTATTCCTGTTGGAACAATCACCCAGCTCATCATCCACACGGAGGATGGGACGGATTCGTTGCGGTTTAACGGCGGACGCCTCGATGGACCATTGGTAAGAACAAAAGGTAATACGCGGGTCATAGAAGGATTTTATAAGATGGGACTGGAAGATGCTACCTGGACACTCCAAGATAGTAGCAGTAACGATAGGGTGGTACAGACATTTGTCAACGGCGAGAAAACGCAGGTAAAGCAGTATAGCGGGGATAAACTCAAGTCCTCTTCCAAGGTAAACACACGTGCCGATACTATTTTCAATACCTATGTGCAATTGGCGATGCTGACTTTAGCGGTAGGCGCGATGTGCTTCCTATTGTACAAGAATAAGCGCACAACAATACCTAAAAACCTAAAGCTCAGTTTGCGTTGGAAACTGCTGATATGCTTTCTGTCCCCACTGGTGGTATGGCTGTTTTACGTCGGCATCATGCTCTTGCTGATGAATTACGATGAGGATATTTTTGAAGCTATAGCAACAGCTATGTTTATTTTTATAGCCGTCTGCCCATTCATGTTTATCATTGTTTTTGCGATCAAACTGGCCAAGGAAATCGATGTGCTCTGGTACTGTCTTTTGTTTGCGCTTCTGCTAAGTATTTTTAAAACATATACCATGCTCGAAGCACTGATGAGCTAAAATGGAAACATAGCTCTTTATTTCTGCGTAGCCACTCGTTTAGTTTACGACAAATAAATACCGCAAATGTGATCCATTGTAAGCTTTTTTAGTGTCTCAAAAGATTTCCTCGCATTCTTTCGAATACGATTTCAGGTCCCCCAAGTAAAAAAAATAGGATCACAAAGGCTATCTGCGCCAAGATAATGTAGCTGTTCGGAAGGAGTATGAGCCACCAGACAAAATTTTTTTTTTGTATCTTGAAGAGCGAAGTAAGTGTTAGTGTTGATATCAGTAGGAATAAAAGCAGGTAGACGCCATAAGTCATGAGATCATTCCAGTAGGCAAAATAAAACAAAGTTCCGTTTGCAATGGTCATGGTGGCTGACAATAACAGTAAAATTTTGCTATTCATAATCTTGTTTTCACTTCAATATTATATGTAAGTAATTGCCAATTTTCAATTCTAAATAATGAGAATGTCGTTTCAGAAATTTTTTAAATTTTTATAAGAATAGCAAATGCAACCTTATTGCATTTATTATTCTTTTTATTAACTTCGCTCATTATTAAATTATTAAATCTTTCAATATGAAAAATTGTGTTACTTTATATGTCGCGTTGTTGACATTAATGTTATTTAGTTGTAATAAATCTAATAATTTGTTTACAAATTCAGATGAAAATTATGATAAAGAACTAGTACTAATGAAGCGATTATCTGATGAACCATTTTTACTGTCAAAGAAAAAAGTGAATGTGGGATCAATGCGGGCAAGTAGTGTAACTTCGAGAATTCCTCAAAGTTATATTGGACAGTCATATAATACAGCAAAAGGAAATTTTGGAGATGCTGGAGGACTTGGTATTCCTGTTATTGATCTGGATAAAATTATAGCGAGCGAGCCCAGCCTTTATAAGCCCTCTTTACCTATTCATAATACTGACGCGAAATACTTTGCATATTCAAATTTTGATCGCTACCAGGAAAAATCCAACAAATCCAGTACTGTAAAGGGAGGTTTTCAGTTAAGGGTTGGTCCTTTCTCGTTTGGAGCAAAAAAAAGCCAAACAACTGTGTTTGGATCTGAATTGGTCAATGAAAGTAATAGTGTCTTTGGAGAGTTAAACATCACAGTTGTCGATGAGCAACATACGCTTACTACAAGTGAGAATATTATAAACCGAATAAAAAGCACTTATTTACATCCATTATTTTTAGACGAATTATATAATAATCATCCAACTGAATTTGTCAATTCACATGGTGGATTCGTAACAACCAGCATTCAGACAGGCGGGAAAGCGACAGCTTTGTATTCTGGAAAATATGTCAATAATCTAAGTGTCGAAAGTCATGAGAAAAATATGGAAAAATCAATATCAGCTTCATATTCATTTAATAAACGACCAACAGGTAAACCTGACTCATTAGGTGTTGATTTTAGTTTAGGAAAGGCCAACAGCAGTTATATTGCTAAGCAGAATAATATAAGTAATTTTTGGGCTTCTGTTAGGACCTTTGGAGGCAAGTATGGTTTCAATACATTTACTCCTGCTAAATCTCTCGACGATATAAACATTAATTTTGCTGATTGGACAAATTCGCTGAATGATAAATCTACACATGTTATGATAGATTTTGGGCCAGAGGGCCTTTTGCCTATAACACAGCTAATTCGCGAGGAAAATATTAGGAAAAATATCGAAAAACAAATTTTGACCAACTCTCCGAGCGCTAAACTTACTGAGCCTAGTCTAGTCATTGTAAATTTGAATACGACTGGATCAGGTTCTACCCGTAACTATGCTACGTTTTTGACCACTCGATATGGCGATAGAGTTTTACTGGATGCAGCAGGATTTGCAAGCAATTTATCAACAGCTAATTTTAATGCACTTTTTAACGCTTATATTAGTAAGAAGCGAAAATTTTACGGTGTGAAAGTTACACAGACGTCGATAGAAAAATTGAATCAAGATGTCATTACAACAAATTTTCAATATATCATGAAAAATGATGGAACTAGTCAAATCGATGAAAATAGGATGGTAAAGTTCACAAAAGGTGGAATTTTATATATACTTGATGTGGCAAGCAAAATTGGCTACTCCATACCCGAAGACTACTTATTAGACACATATCTGATGAGAAGTTGGGTCGATTTAATGGCTTTAGTGCAAATAACAGATCGGCAGCTTGATGAATATGTTATTGTAGGATTGTAGTGACTACAAAGCGAACTAGTTCAGCTTTCCTTTTAGCTCTCTGATTTCAAGGTTACAGCCTCAAAATAGAGAGCTAAAAGAAAATGAATTGCGCTACTTTATTTCAGGCAATAATCTATTGAATGCGAAAGCACGCCCGCAAAACTCCATACTCAAGTATCTTGCGCCCCTGCCGGGGCGTAATATTTCCATCGGCATGAAGCTTAATACTCCCTATCCCGCATCATCCGCCGCAGCAACTCCATACTGATGCCCATAAAATGGGCGAGCTCCTTCTGTGTAATGTGAGCAAGGAGGTCGGGATAATGATCAAAAACAAAATCATATTTGTCCTGATTATGCAGCGAAAGGAGCTTGTGCCGGTAGTCGAGATAGCGCAGCTGCTGATCCTTAAGGTGGGCGTACAGGTAAAAAACTTTTGGGTTGTGTGCATTGATCTCTTCCAGTTGACGGAACGAGGTGCGGAACGTCAGGCAATCGCTCAGTGCAACAAAGCGATAATTGTGCTTTTGATTGGGGATCATCAGCGATTCGCCAGCAAGGGCATAGCGTACCGGACAGGTCTTTTCATATTTGCCAAAAAGCCCCTCGGCAATCAGATACAGATCGCCCCAGTCGTTTACAAGGTGCTCACCCTTAACGAATTTTTCCTCTTGCAAGAGCGATGATAGCTCGGGGATGTCATCCTGCCAATGGGGAAGGATATCCTTAAAAAAAGGGTTGAGCTGCGCATGTTTACTTCTCCTCATAATTTAGCTTTTGGTCGTTTTACCTGTGGATCATCAATCAGCAATTTATAAAACTTATACCGGGATAGCAATTTTTGGGAAATAAAGGTTTTCAATAGGGTTAAAAAGGGTATATACAGGGATAAGTAGGAATCGTGCAATTGAACTAGTATGCGATAAATCTATTCGTCCCTGGAAATTACTTTATTTCCCATTACTTCTATAGATAAAATGTAATGCACATATTTGTAGCATTGACAAGCGATTGTCCAAAGAAATGCCTAACAAGTGGGCACAAAAATAAGTTAAATGATAAATTTTTCGCTGCTAAAGAAAAGGTGCTAATAGACTGCAAAAATTGGACTTAAATGACCAAATAAAGGATGCTAAATTTATTGTTAATCAGGTTGTTATGGCTTTCGGTGGGTAGTTGTCCATGGTAGTGTCGTTTTGGCTTAAATGTTAGTTAATGACGAAAGTAAAAAATTGTTTAATAATTATAACTTGATGTGTTTATGTTTAATTATTATCTTAGCTTAAAATATTAGTGATATGATGATCTTAGGAATATTTTTAATACGATTGAAGACAACCAATGGAAGTGACCGACAGTTCACCCTATTTTAATGTTAAACTAACTTTTATAAACGAAGGTAATGGCAAAATACGATGTAATGATTATTGACGACGATCCCTACGATAACCGTATCGCAGCGAGCGCATTCCGACAAATCAATGAGGTCGGTGAAGTGCGGTGTTTTACAAAACCGATTGATGGTTTCAACAGCATCATGGACAATCCCCCGGATGTATTGCTTTTGGATGTGGAGATGCCCGAGATGTCGGGGATGGATCTGTACCAGACACTGCCGCAGGCAAAGAGACCTCCCGTTATTCTATGTACCCATTCAGATCAATATGCTTACAAGGCCATCAAAATCGCGGTGGCCGACTACCTCATCAAACCGGTGCGGTTTCCCGATCTCTTTGTCGCTTTCGAGCGCGCGCTCTATCAGAAAAATGTAAACATCAACATGCCTTTCCAGATTGAGCCCATCGGGAAATGGTTTACCTTCAAAAAGATGGATCGATTTGTACTGTTCACTGATATTCTGGCGGTATCGTCAAGTAAAAATTATGCAATCTTTCACCTGCGGCAGGCAGAGGACGATTTTAACTACCGCATCACGATGGACGAGGTGCAAACGATGCTACCAAAAAGTACTTTCGTGCGCGTACACCGCGGTTTTATTGTGAGTGTCAACTTTGCCAAGAAAGTTGTCAATCGTAAGATTTTATTCCCTGAACGTACCGATCTAGATATTCGCGTGAGTATGATGGGGCTGCTAAGATTACGCCAATACGCCTGAAAGGTGTATGGGTTATACACTTTTCATAAACCTTAAATTAATAACAATGCCCAAAAAACAGTACCTCAGGGGCTTACTATTAAGTCCAGGGCAGGCCTATGCCCAAAAATTAATCTTGCTGGAACTCCTGGCCGTCAAGCGTCAGCTCGCAACATACCTCGACCTACGGGAGCAGCTGGAACAGGAAAATGTGCTGCTGCGGGATGCCGAATATGTCAAATCGCATGTCGGCATCTCCACAGAAACGCTCTATCGGCTGCAGCGCGATGGGCATATCTGCATTGCCAGGCGCGTACACAACAAACGCTACTACCGCGATGTGGATGTGGAGCGACTGCGCCAACATTACCGCGGCCTGTAGTACGGTCTTCCCTACATGTTTACCTATTGAAATGGAGCTGATTGGAGCGCCGCCCCGCCTGGGGCGGCGTTTTTAGGCAATTGGCCACTTTCTCCCGACCTTTTCCCAACCAATTCCTGCCTTTACAGCAATTTTCATCGTACGGGCATCGGGTGCCCCTCGGCCCAAATTCGAACAAGACCCGAGGCGAACCCGATAAAATTCCGATCAATGCTGGGAGTTGGTAACGAGTGAATAGGGAGTTAACAGTAGAATTAGCGCTTTTTTAGTCTAAATTCTGTCGGCCTCATATTGGTGAGTTGCTGAAAGTTGTTGCTAAATGCAGCGATATTGGAATAACCAATGGCATAGGCAATCTGGGTCATGTTCAAATCGCTATCTTTGATCAGTTCCATGGCCCGAATAATCCGCAGCATTTTTAAATACTGAACAAAAGTGATATGCAGCTTGGTCTGGAATAATCGGGTCAGGCTGCGTACACTCATGCCCGATTGCTGCGCAATGGTATCCAGGCTGAGATCTTCATGTAACCGATTTCTAATGTTGTCCGTAATAGCATTGAGCCGTTGATCATCTGTAGTCGGCAGTTGGATGGAGAATTTTTTGAGGTTTTCTTGTGATAGTACGCCTTTAAGTGTGGTCAAAAACTCAAATTCCCATGACCCAACGCCATAATCACCCTGCCATTGCTCGCTAAATAAGAGCATTTCTGCAAGCAGCTTACTCACCGGATAAATACCCAGCTCGTCATAAAAAGCACTCGATTTCTGTGCAGGAAAGTAAATATTGATAATGTACAGATCCTGCGTATTAAACATCAGGTTGTGCGGATAGTGTGCTGGAATCCAGATATAATGATTGGAAGGAATATAGAAATCCTTTTCGTCGGTCTGCAGATAAGCAATGCCCCCATACACCATCAGCAACTGCGCCTTGTCGTGCTGGTGCGCAGGCAGGCGCTGTTCGGTCTGCTGTCGCATGACAAGGATGGAATCGGGATGTTGATCCACACGGTTGATTAATTCGCTAAGCCTATCCATGTGGCCAAATTTAGTAAATAATAGGCTAATTATATAAAAACTTGGTCTGCGGTGTTGGATAATTTTGCGGTGTTAATCTTCATACAATCAACATGGAACAAAAAATCATAAAACCCGATAAACAAATCTCGCCGCTTCCATCGGAAGAAACTGACAAATCGTATCGGTATTGGCTGGCTTGCGCCTATGCCAGTCCGCTGATGCCCCTATGCGATTTAACATTCGTTTTTGATGCATTGAAAAAGACGCTCAAACACGGCTTAAAAGCCAAGCCTATTTTCGGCATACTGTTGCTGCTGGTTGCGCCCGCTATTTACGCGCAGCAGACAGAAAAAATCAAACCCTTAAGTTTGGAAGAAATGTGGACCGTGGCCGAGAAAAATAACCGGCAGCTCAAACTATCCGACCTCGATCTGCAGCAAAGTAAACTAGCAATTTTGGAAGCTAAAGACCGTTTGTTGCCCGAACTATCGGTTGGTGCCGATGTAAAACTCAATTCTAAATTTCTGATCTATGACGATGGATTGTTCGCTGCGCCACAGGATGTGCCTGTAAAAGGCTACGGCTATGGGGTGGGCTACAACCTGAATTTTAATCTGTACAACGGCGGGAAGGATAAAAGGAATATCGCCCTGAAAAAGGAAGAGACGACGCGAAAGCAGTATGAAGCAGAGCAGCAAAAGCATCACGTAAAATATGATGTCGCTGTTGCTTATTTCGATCTCTACAAGTTTTTGCATTTCTACGATTTTCTTGACGCAGAGATCCAAGCAGAGAAAAAGCAAAAGCGATTAATAGAAAGTCTGCACAACAACGGTACTGTGCTTAAGAGTGATGTGCTGAGAACCTCGGTGAAATTGTCGCAATTGGAACTCAATCTTTCCGATCTGACAAAAAAGATTGAAATCGCCAAACAACGGCTCAATATACTGATGGGGCGTGCAAACGACGCCGCATTGGCAATCACCCATACAGACAGTGCTGCATTAAATGTCTTTGAAGATGATCGCTACACCGCGTATGTAGACCTGGCGTTTAACCAATCCCCGGCATACAAAATAGCCCATAGTGACATCACATGGAGCGAACTGAACGTCAAGCAGATGAAAGCGATGGTATTGCCCAAAGTTTCTTTGTACGCGAACTATAATTACACCTATCCACAGATTTCCTTTTATCCGTATTCAAATGACCTGTGGGGATTTGGCCAGACAGGGATCAAAGTGCAGTACGCCATTGACAACCTGTTCAAAAGTAAACATGCAATCGCGCATGCCCAGGTGGTTAGTTGGGAGGCGCAAGAAAAAGCAGCCATTCAAAAAGATGAAATCTATCTGCAGGTTAAAGATGCTTATTTGCAACAGCAGCAGGCTTTGGAGCGTGTCAAAACGGCCGAACAGCAAATCATCCAAACGACGGAAACCGTCCGTGTGATCAGGAGCAGTTATTTAAATCAGGAATCATTGCTGAGCGATCTTATGGAGGCTGAAAATGCGCTATTGGAAGCAAAATTTAACCGCACAACCGCACAGACAGACGTAAAAGTAAGCCATATCAGACTATTGGCTATTGTAGGAATTCTTTAATCAACGATCATGAACAAAAATAAAACAGACAAAATTGTGGTCAGCCTAACCCAAGGATTGGGCATTGCATTATTCGTAGGCATCCTGGTTTGGGCAGCTACCTATTTTTTAAAAGGGTATCGCTATGAGCAGACCAACGATGCCCAGGTAGATGCTTATCTCTCGCCCATAAACGCCAAAGTGGGCGGATACATCAGCAGGATAGCGTATAAAGACAACCAGCTGGTTAAAAAAGGGGATACGCTCGTCGTCATTGAAGTGGACGAGTACGGACTGAAAAAAGATGCTGCATCGGCAGAACTGCAGAGTTCACAGGCCAAATTACCCATATTGGCCGCAAGCGAAGAGACGCAACGTAAAAGTATTGCGGTGATCAAAGCGCAGTTGGCCGGCGCTAAAGCCAGATTGCAGCAGCAGCAGAGAGAATTTGGGCGCTATAAAAATCTACTGGCAGATGAATCGACCACACAGCAAAAATTTGACAATGTCACTACCGCTTTATCCATTGCACAAGCTGATTATGATCAGGCGAATGCAGCTTTGCAGGTAGCCGAATCCAAATTGACTGATTTTAGCGCACAGCAGCAGGCGATACAGGCAGAGATAAAAATCAAGCAAACCCTGCTACAAAGGCAGCAGCTCGATATTCGATATACAGTTATTACGGCACCTTTTGACGGGCAGATCGGTAAAAAGACGATTCAGGAAGGTCAACTGATACAGCCCGGGCAAACCTTGGCTTTTTTGGTGAACAAGGCCGAGGAAAAGTGGGTGATGGCCAATTTTAAGGAAACACAGATCGGCAAATTCACCATCGGACAAGCCGTAGCTATTGAGGTGGATGCCTTTCCGAATGAGCGCTTCAAGGGGACCATCGAGTCGCTTTCGCCAACAACGGGTTCACGCTACTCGCTGCTTCCACCGGATAACGCTACCGGCAATTTTGTGAAAATCACGCAACGTATTCCTGTTCGGATTAAATTAACCGATACGGCTGAAAAGTTAGGAAAACTCTCTGCCGGAATGAATGCCAATGTCTATGTTTTAAAAGCGAAATGATGCAAGCACATAACCTACCGATTTTCAGATCCTGGGTGTCGGAGTGGGGGGCGCGATCTGTCATATTTGCCATTCTGATGACCTGCTTATTTAGTTTCGCTTTCTACGGTAGCCCCGTTGCAGCAATGGGATTTTACGGCATACAGCCTACCGATGTACAATATGGCATGGTCGTTATCTATGGTTCTACCGTAGCATTCCTCGCACTCGACTTCCGGATAGTCAAATATTTTGCGCCGAGAAAATACTTGCTGATTGCCCTGGCCATGAATGCATTATGTTCCGTGGTCTGCTTTCATTTTAAAGATTGGACCGTTTTTGTTATCTGCCAGTTTTTGCAGGGGATCACCTGCGCATTGATGTCGGGGATTGTGTTACAGCTTATCTTTCCAAGATTACATGCTGTGCGCGCCCGGGTGATTGCTTATAGTCTTCTCTACGGCTGTATACAAATTGCTGTGCCCTTCTATGCCATCTACAACAGTGTGATACTCTATTTCTTTGATTTTAACTGGCTATTCTACGGGTTTATTATCCTGCTCATGATCCTGGCAGGGGCGGTGGTGTTAACCATGAACAGTAAAGCCCGGTTTAGCAAAAAGATTCCACTTTATCAGGTGGATTGGATCGGCTATCTGTTTTATGTATCCTTCATTCTGCTGTTGGGATACATCCTGGTCTATGGGCGCCAATTGGGATGGTTGGATAGTTCGCTCATTTTGATGCTTAGTATCGGTGATTTATTTATTCTTTCGCTCTTGATCGTCAGAGCATCAAAACTCAAAAGACCCTTGATCAATTTACAGATCTTTAAGGCCAAGAATTTTGTGTTGGGGATATTCCTACTTGTTACATTCTACCTGTTCAAAGGAAGCACTGGGCTTGCTTATGGCTACCTGGAGGTAATTTTAGGCAATGATCCATTGAGCACCATTCCGATATGGACAGCTGTCATTGTGGGGACCACGCTGAGTATGTTTGTTACTTCCCGATTTGTGCTGATGGGGTATAATCTGATCCGTCTGATTGTTGTTGGATTTGGAATCATGGCGATTTATTATGCCTATATGATCCTATTTGTGTCGGTACAGGGAGAGACGGTCGATTTTCTGCTCCCCCTATTGATCTATGGTGTAGCCACAGGGGTATTATTTGTACCGATTGTTTCCTTTACCACTTCATCAGCACCGCCCAAAATTGCCATTAATGCATCGCTTGTGGGGATATTGGCCAGGTTTACAGGTTTTACCCTAAGCCTGGCATTAAATAACGAACTACAATTAGTTGCAAAATCTGGGGTTCGGGAGAAGGTGCGGGAGGCACTGACAGAAACCAACCCGCAATTACCGCTTACGATGTTGGATATTCAGAATCAATATATGCATGCTGGCAGCGATATGTATACCGCAAAAGCAGTAGCTACAGGCTATTTTAATCAACTGATAGGGCATCAAATATTGGCCCGTGCTACCCGCGATTATTACGATTGGATGCTAACAGGCGTACTGATCGTCATTGTTATTTTGCTGCTTTTACCACGAATTCAACGTGTTGTGTTGCGGTTAACAAAAGGAAATGTGCCTTAAAGCGGCCTATAAAATCGCAACGGCACTGGCTATTTTTTTATTCGAAAAAATAAACGACATTTATAATTGACGACAATAACCTTATAGACTAACAAGTAGACGAATGATATTACGCGAAGTTACACCACTTTCTGATAAAGACTGTTTCATGGTATTTGCCCGAGAGAAGTCATGTTTTGATTTTCCAATTCATGTCCATTCAGAATTTGAGCTCAATTTCATTGAAAATGCTGCTGGCGCACAACGTATCGTAGGAGATAGTATAGAGGAAATCGGAGACCTCGAACTTACACTGATCGCCAATGCCAACCTCGAGCACGGTTGGTTTGACCATAAATGCCAGTCCACACATATTTCCGAAATCACCATACAGTTTCAGCCGGATTTATTGGGTGAAACGCTACTCAACAAAAATCAATTCCGTTCCATCAAACAGTTGGTAGAAAAGGCAGTGTATGGTGTGACGTTCAGTCTGCAAACCATTCGAGCGGTACAGGAATCGATCAAAAAGCTCGCCTATGAAAAAGATGGCTTCCATTCTGTGGTACGTTTGTATGATATCCTGTTTATTTTATCACAAGATGTACACATGCGCGAACTCTGCAGTCGTTCTTTTCACAGCAGTATCGGGCAGCACGATAGCCGACGTGTTGAAAAAGTATTACGCTACCTCTCCAAAAATTATCAGCAGGAAGTGTCGCTAGGTGAAGCCGCCGATCTGATCGGGATGACCGCTGTTTCTTTAAGTAGATTTCTAAAACAACGGACCGGCAGAACTTTTGTCGATACCTTAAACGATATTCGGCTGGGCCACGCCAGCCGGATGCTGGTGGATACAACACACAGCATTGCCGAAATTGCATTATTGTCGGGTTTTAACAACCTATCCAATTTCAACCGCACCTTTATGAAAAAGAAAGGAGCAACCCCTACAGACTTCCGGACTAAATACCGCAATTCTAAATTCTATTGGTGAGCCGAACGTATACATACGGCTAAAAAAATATAGGTTATACACTACTTTAAAAAGTTGTAAATGCTGTTATTGGTTTAAATAGCATGAGAAGAAGATAAAAAAGTATTAGCCTTGAGTGCCCATTGTTGTTAGTTTTGGAAGTAGTTAAAGCAATTTAAATAACCAATTTTAAGGGAACTCAAAAATGATCAAAAAAATCTTTTATGCCTGTATGGTTGCTGGCCTTACTCCGATGCTTACTTTTGCCCAAAAACTGCAGCTATCGGGACAGGTAATAAACCAACAGACCAATTTACCGATAGCCGGAGCAACGGTGCGCAACGGCGCAGGAAAAACTGCGCTGACAGACGAAAAGGGCAATTACCAAATTGAGGTCAGTTTAGGAGACAATCTGTTTATATCGTTTCTGGGTATGGAGACACGCACGGTAAAAGTCACCGCGCGGCAGTCGATCAAGGTATACTTAAATCCCAAATCTGATGTGTTGGACGAGGTGGTCGTTATTGGCTATGGAACGATAAAAAAGAGGGACATGTCGGGATCGGTTGGCCAGGTAAAAGCCGATGATATCCTGGCCGGAAACCCGGCGCCAAGTATCAATCAGGCACTACAGGGACGGATGGCGGGTGTCACAGTCAACCAGAACGATGGGGCTCCAGGTGCTGGTGTATCCATTACCATCCGGGGGACCAACTCCTTTACGACCAGTTCGCAGCCTCTTTACATTGTGGATGGCATTCCTTTTGAAACAGGGTCTACACCAGCTAGCTCGGCCAATAGCAATAATATGCAGACTTCAAATGCATTAGCCGCCATTAACCCCAATGATATCGCATCGATTGAGGTGCTTAAAGATGCCTCAGCTACCGCCATCTATGGGTCTAGAGGCGCGAACGGCGTGGTGATCATCACCACCAAAAGAGGCGAAAATGGCGTCGACAAGGTCGAGTTTACGTCAAATTTAAGTGTTTCGAAATTGGGCAAAAAGATCAAAATGCTCGATCCCTACACCTATGCCAACTACATCAACGAACAGGCCATCAATAGTAAGAAATATGAAGGGCTGAATTATTCCACACTTCCCTATGCCGGAATATGGTCTTATCCGCAACAGGGCAGCTTTGACCACGGTACGTATAATCCATCCCCTGAAGATTTTCTGTCACCGGGATTGCGCACAGACGAACATGGAAACACCTCGATGGTGGAAGGTGCCGACTGGCAGGACGAAATCTACCAAAATGGCTTGCAACAAGAATATAATTTGAGCCTTTCGGGTGGAAGTGATAAAGGATGGCATATGATATCGGGTAACTACCTCAATCAGCGGGGCATCATCAAACGGTCAGACTATAAGCGTATTGCGTTTCGCGCAAATGTGGGACGAAAGGTGCGCAGCTGGCTCGAACTCGGATCAAATATAAACTATACCAACGGTACAAATAACTTCGCTAAATCGAATGCCTACGATTACGGGATTATACGTTCGGCATTGCTATTCCCGGTAACGTACGGTCCCAACATGTCTACGATCGAGTCCGATCAGCTCAATTGGCTGGCCTCTAATCCTGGGGTGTATGTCAATACGGCAAAGGATCAGCTCAAATCAAATATGATATTCACCTCTTCTTATGCCAGTGTAAAGATTTTACCCAATTTGACTTTTCGCCAGAATTTTGGATTTGGCTATACCAACAACAACCGCAATACCTATTATAACCGAAATACCCAGGAAGGGCGTACACCTCGCAATGGAATGGGCGGGCAGAGCGATAACTGGTATCAAAATTTGACGGCCGAATCGATCTTAACCTACGATAAAACGTTCAAACAGGACCATAATCTAAACGCTGTCGCCGGTTTTACCTATGAACGGGCAGACTATGGCGGCAAATCCATGAGCGCCACCAATTTTCCGAACGATATTACAGGAGAATTTAATATGCAAACAGCATTGAATCCGGAGGCGCTCATCAGTAATCGTGGACAGACAGCAATGGTTTCGTTATTGGGACGCGCAAATTATTCGTATAAGGGTAAGTATATCGCTACAGCTTCCATAAGACGGGATGGCTCCAGCCGTCTAACTGTAGGGCAGCAATTTTCAAACTTTCTCTCTGGAGCATTGGCATGGCGTATGTCCGACGAACAGTTTATAAAAGACCTGAATTTTTTCAATGACCTCAAATTGCGGGTAAGCTATGGGCAGACCGGTAATCAAGGCGTAAATGCGTATCAAACAAAAGCGGTGTTGGGAGTGGCCAATTACCCCATCAATGGAAGTCTCAACAGTGGTTTTGCTGAGGTGGACTGGCGCGGTGCGCTCAATCCCAACCTGAAGTGGGAAGTAACGGATCAATTTAATGCTGGGGTAGACATGGCTTTTTTAAATAACCGTATTCAATTGACAGTGGATGCTTACTACAAAAAGACAAACGGTCTGCTGCAGAATATTCCAATCGGCAGCGATGTTGGTTTTAAGAATATGTGGATAAATTCAACTGGCAATGTCACCAATAAAGGGCTCGAAATAACAGGTAAATTTGCAGCGATAAATCGTGATCACTTCAAATGGAATATTGATGCCAATATTTCCTTCAATCGCAATGAAGTACAGGGGTTAAATGCAGACGCCTTTTCAGACAGGCTGTGGTACAATGCAGACAACATCTTCTTGCAGCGCAATGGCTATCCGATCGGAACAATATTTGGCTATGTGGAAGACGGATTTTATGATAATGAGGCAGAGGTGCGAGCAGAAAAAGTGTATGCCAATGAAAGTAACGGTCTGGTAACGTCCAAAATTGGAGAAATCAAATACCGCGACCTGAATGGCGACGGCGAAATTACGACTGCAGACCGCACGGTCATTGGCAATGTCAATCCCGATTTTGTCTTTGGTGTGACCAATAGCTTGAAGTATAAGAATTTTACGCTGGGCATCTTCCTGCAGGGATCTGTAGGGAACGATATTTTGAATGCCAACCTGATGGATATGAAAATGGGAAATATTGGCAATATTCCCCAAAAGCTATACGATAGCCGATGGACAGCTGAAAACCCACAGGATGCGCGCTGGCCAAAGGCGGTGGCGGGCTATACACGGACCATGTTGACCTCCAACAGGTACGTCGAAAATGGTTCTTACCTGCGCCTCAAAAATGTCAATGTCGGATACACGTTCAATAATCCTTTCAAAGGTCTCAACGCGCTTTATATCTATGCGAGTGCGACCAATCTCTTTACGATTACAAAATACAGCTGGTTTGATCCGGATGTGAACGCTTTCGCAGGCGACCCTTCACGAAAAGGGGTAGATATCTATTCGTATCCGACGAGTAGAAATTTTTCGCTGGGCTTAAAAGCTGATTTTTAATATTCCTAAACGCTGATGATTATGTTGACCAAAAAAAATAAAACCTATATAACGTATGCACTACTGGCCCTATTGGGATTGCCGGTTATCGGGGGCTGCGCAAAAATGATTGAGGAGAAAAAATTTGATTTTATCGAACCCGAAAGTATTCCTGATTCTGAAACAGGGGCGGATCAGTGGGTAGCGGGTACCTACAGCAAACTCTTAGATGATATGTTTCGCTGGAACGTTTTCCCTCCGGCACTCGAGTTTGATTGTGACTACATGTCGGGCCCCGATTGGTCGTTCGGCAATTTGGGCGCGGGCAATTTCCAGAATAATGATTATACCAAAATGACCTGGGAAGGACCCTATAATCTCATTCACCGCGCTAACCTGGCGATCGAAAATATTACCCCGATGAAGACACTGTCGGAGCCAGTAAAAAATAATGCAATCGGACAATTGAATTTCCTAAAAGCGTATGCCTATTTTCTGTTGGTACGTGCATTTGGGGAAGTGCCCATTCACACGATCACCGTCAATGCTGGTGGGGATATCAATCAACCGCGTCAGCCAATACCGACTGTGTATGCACATATCATTGACTTGCTCAGCCAGGCCGAGACCATGATGTATAAAAATACAGATGCCGGTTTTCAGCCGGGGAGAGCCTCTGCTGGCGCTGCAGCATCGTTATTGGCAAAGGTGTATGTGACAATGGGATCGGGTGCCTTGGCGACAGGTAATGTAAATGTCCGGGGCGGAGTTCCCTTTACGATGAACGGAACTGAAAAAGTATTTACCAGCCCGGCGACATTTACAGTGAGCAAGAAACAGCTCGCTGGCTATGCGAGTTTGAATGCACAAGAATATTTTACCAAAGCGCGTGATAAAGCCCTTGAGGTCATCAACGGAAAGTATGGTGCTTATGCATTATTGCCTTATGACCAGGTGTTTTTGAGAGCCAACCGCAACAGCAGCGAAAATATCTGGACGCTGCAGTCGGTGGCTGGCAATGCAAACTACGGAGTACAATTCTCTGCTGGCTATACCGGCACTTATAATGCCAAAGGCAACATTGAAACCGGACTATGGTGGGGAATGCGGGACCATTGGTATAAACTTTTTGAAAGCAAAGATTATCGGATTGTGCGCGGAGTGATGCATCGATGGATCAGACAGGGCGGCGATGCCAGCTGGGGCGGGGGCTCTTATTACCCCAACAATGAAGAATGGACCCGTAAAGCAAAGGGATATACCAATTCGAGCGGTACTTTTGTACCCCCAGAGGCTCCGTTTAACGATGGCGCAAATTATAGAAGTGAAAAATCAGCAGACTTCCTAGCCTATTTAACAAAATATGCGGATGTAAGTGACAATAAAATAGAACGAACAGATGCCGCCTGGTATTTCTTACGTTTTGCCGATGTCCTGCTAATCTATGCAGAGGCAGCCAATGAGGTCGAAAACAGCGGTGCAGCACGCGCCGCAGCGTTGGCCAAACTGAATCAGGTGCGCGAACGTAGTAATGCCACGCCACATCGCCTCACCGGAGATGGCAACATCGATAATCAGGTTGCATTCCGATCGGCAGTATTGGAAGAGCGTGCGATGGAACTTGCCCTCGAGGGAGACCGCCGGTGGGACTTGATTCGATGGGGCATTTATCTCGACGTCATGAACAGGATCGGCGGGGTAGATGAAGTTGGCGTACTAAAAAGCAGAACGGATAAACACTTGTTGTACCCGATCCCGAATACAGCGGTAGGGGTCAATACGAATATTACAACCAATAACCCAGGATGGAATTAATCCACTAGTCTTAGTAAATTATGAAAATAAATAAATCTACATATTTTAGCTTATCGTTGTTGGCACTGCTGACAGCGGGAGCTTCTTGTCAGAAAGATATTGTGAAATACGACGATAACTACGACAATCAGCTCACTTCAAACGGGGCACCTTCGGTACAGAAGATTTCTACGGCAGCGGATCTCCAAACGGCCATTACAGCTGGCGAACTGACCCAGATGATTGTCTTGCAGGGAGATAATCTGGCGCAGGTAAAATCAATCCGCTTTAACGATGTGGAAGTCGACTTAAAAACAATCTATTCCGTCCGCTCGCGCATCACATTGGCAGTACCCCGGGCCGTACCAGCGGTTGTCACGAATAAAATTACGGTAGTAACAGAAAAGGGATCAACCGAATTCCCCTTCGAGGTTAAGATTCCCAACGTCGTAATTGATGGCTTTTTTAATTAATTTGCCAGCCCGGGAGATACCACTATTGTGTTGGGTAAATATATGGATCTCTACAAATTGAATGAGACGGATGGGGAGTTTATGTTTAATAGCACGAGTATCAAACCAGTTAGGGCCACCAGTGATTCGCTGTATTTCGTTGTGCCGGCAGGCGCACCGGAAGGGGCTGTGATGACGCTGTCCAGCGATTTGATGGAAACACCCAAAAGTATTCGTTACCGCGACAGGGGACTTCAAATTGTCGATATGAATAGTTTATCGGACTTCATAACAGATGGCACCGCTACGGGTGATCCCAAACCGTTACCTGGTTTTGCCAAATTTATACGTTTCCATCAAAGCTCAGGCGCATGGTCCTGGAATCAATTCTTTTGGTCGGGTTTTGATATGCAGGATGCGCAGATAGTTGCCAATCCCAAAGATTATGAAGTACATTTTGAAATCAATACAAAAACGACGGCTCCAATTAGCGTGGGTAATTTTATTATGGATGGCGGACGCAGCCAAATGCGGTGGAATTTAGCAGCAAACGGCTCTTTCAATACCTATGGAAAATGGAAAACGGTACGGCATCCGCTGATTGAATTTTTTAAAGATGATGGCCAGCCAAATGGATCGTATTTGCAAATGGGCTGGAACAACTTTGTCTTTGTTTTTCAGCCAACTGCTGAAACTAACGACGACTTTAGTATCGTTAATATTCGTATTGTTAAAAAATAGGAGGCCGGTTGAAAAGATATGTTTACCCCATGCTGCTGGTAACTATGTTGCTGGCACTGGCTTGCCGATCGGCATGGAACAGTCCACAAGCAGATGATAAAACAGTCGTTGCCCAACACGGTCAGCTCCGGGTGTCGGGTACAGCACTACTCGATGCACACGGCGATACCCTGGCGCTCCATGGCGTAAGCTTGGGCTGGCACAACTGGTGGCCCCGCTTTTATCAGGCGCAGACCATTGACTGGCTTCAAAGAGACTGGAATATACAGGTTGTCCGCGCGGCTATTGGTGTAGAGCCTGATCAGGCGTACTTACAAAATCCCGAGGCAGCGCTGAAGCATCTATATACCGTGATCGATGCAGCAATAGCCGCGGGCATATACGTCATTGTTGATTGGCATGCACATCAGCTACATCCGCAAGAGGCCAAGGCCTTCTTTCGCACCGTAGCGCAAAAATATGGAAGTTATCCAAATGTCATTTATGAAATATTTAACGAACCCACGGAGACAAGCTGGGACGAAATCCAAGCCTATGCAAAGGAAGTAATACCTGTTATTCGGGCCATAGATCCAGACAATATCATTTTGGTGGGCTGCCCAAACTGGGATCAGGATATCCATCTTGTCGCCGATAACCCCATCCAAGGATTTACTAACCTGATGTATACGGTACACTTCTATGCAGGTACACATCAGCAGTTTCTTCGCGACCGTGCCGACTATGCGCTGGCCAAAGGTATTCCAATTTTTGTGTCGGAATGTGCGGGGATGAATGCCGACGGTAACGGACCGATAGACCAAGAGGAATGGGCAATCTGGAGGGAATGGATGCATCGCCATAAACTCAGCTGGATAGCCTGGTCTATCGCGGACAAAAATGAAAGCTGCTCCATGATTGCGGATGAACAGGTGCCAGCATATGGCTGGTCGGAAAGCCAGCTCAAACCCTGGGGAAAAATGGTGCGACAAGATTTAAAAAGAAACAATAAATGAGCAACGTTGTAAAAACTGCACTGCTAATGCTGCTGTATGGTACGGCAGCATTAAAAGGTCACGCGCAGCAGCAGGCTAAGAATAGTATGGCCCATAATGTTGGTGCCAATTGGAAGTTTCATGCAGGTGAAGGCAAGGACAGCAGCTGGAACGCAAAAAACTATCGGGATCAACATTGGGCAAGCGTGGTTTCTGATAAACCGCTCAAAGAGCAGGGGCAACTGTTACAACTGGGTTTTGGCTGGTACCGCAAGCAACTGGTCTTTCCGGCGCCGATGCAGCAAAAAATTGCCGAGGCAGAAGGCGTGCAAATCGACCTCGGTCAATTTGCAGCCTGTGAAGAAGTGTATGTCAATGGAATATTAGTCGGTAAAACGGGGGAGTTTCCGCCTAATTTTGCCGGCTACTTTGATCAGCAGCGTCGGTATTTTGTTCCCCTGGAAGCACTTGATCTTACCGGTGACAATGTGATTGCCATCAAATTTTTTGATGGGTGGAGCGCCAATGGCGGCTTCTTGAATGCAGCTGTAATGACGGTAGAGCCCGCTTCAACAGTCGATAAACTTAAGCTGAAAGTTAACGTACAGGATGACGATTATATTTTTCTGGGTGAGGATAGTATCGCCATAGCACCGACCATAGAAAACAAAGGTAAAAAATCACTGCGTGCAACCGTCAGGATTGTTGTGACCACGGATGCGTATAAACCGGTCAAATCGCAAGAGTTGAAGATCGATATTCCCGCACATGCGACAGCTACCATGGGTACCTTTGGGTTAAAAAATGCCGAGCCGGGATTTTACCGCTACAAGGTGTCTGTGGAGATGGATGGGGGCCAAAAGCTGGAAGAGCAGGTGAACGTAGGTTATGAGCCCGAAAAGATTGCTTCGCCGAACGATGAAGCAGCAGATTTTGATACATTCTGGACGGCCAATAAAGCGCAGCTCGCTAGCGTACAGCCAGATTATCAACTGATGCTGATTCCAGAGCAGTCCAAGCTCGATTATGAGATGTACCACGTATCCATGCGCTCGCTGGATAATGAACTGATCATGGGCTACTACGCTAAACCTAAAAAAGCAGGAATGCACCCCGTCATTGTGGAGTACATGGGCTATGGGTCAAAACCCTATTTTCCGAATCAAAGCTGGGATGGGTTTGCCTATTTTGTACTTTCCATCCGCGGACAGGCATTGAATGAGAAGTCCAATCATTTCGGTACCTGGTTTACCTACGGGATGGACAATAAAAATACGTATTACTATCGCGGGGCATTTATGGATGTGCTGCGTGCGCTGGATTTTGTCAGCTCAAGGGATGAAATCGATGGGGAACGTATTGCTGTGCGCGGATCAAGTCAGGGAGGCGCATTGTCGGTCGTAGCCGCATCGCTGGATACTCGTGTAAAGGCACTGGCCATTGGTATTCCTTTTTTATCCGATTTTCAGGATTATTTCAAAATCGCACCCTGGCCAAAATCGGATGTGGATCATTACCGGGCACAACATCCGGAGGTAAGCTGGAAAAAGGTGTACCAGACGCTTTCCTATTTCGATATTAAAAATCTGGCCAGCCGAATCCGTGTACCATTGGTCATGGGCATTGGCGTGCAGGACAACGTTTGTCCGCCACACATCAATTTTGCCGCTTACAATCAGGTGAAAAGTGAAAAATCATGGATGGCTTTTCCGCAGCATGGACATAGCACCGGGAATGCATTTTACGAGGCTGGATTGGACCTGTTTAGACGCACCCTCCAAGTTGGAAAAGAAAGATAAATCAAACATACAGAAGAACTTACTTTATATTTAATTCGAATCATGAGTACATTATTTGAACAACGTCTTAAAGACGTTGAAGCAGATTACTTTGCCCTATTGGAAAGAAAAAACTACCCAGTGAAGGACAGCAACGGCATTTATCAACGCTATCAGAATCCGGTCATTACGGCGGCGCATACACCGTTGTTCTGGCGATACGACTTAAACGAACAGCGCAATCCATTTTTGATGGAACGATTTGGTATCAATGGAACCTTTAATGCCGGTGCGATCAAATGGAACGATAAATACCTGTTGGTCGTACGGGTCGAAGGAAATGACCGCAAGTCTTTCTTTGCCATAGCAGAAAGCCCAAATGGAATCGACAATTTTAAGTTCTGGGATTTTCCGGTCGATCTTCCCGAGACGGACAATCCTGATACCAATGTCTACGACATGCGTTTGACGCTGCACGAAGACGGCTGGATTTATGGTATTTTCTGTTCGGAACGGAAAGATCCGGCAGCACCTTTTGGCGATTTATCTTCGGCCGTGGCGGCAGCGGGAATTGTACGGACAAAAGATCTAAAGCACTGGCAAAGGCTGCCCGATTTGATCGCAAAGAGCCAGCAGCGCAATGTGGTGCTGCACCCCGAATTTGTCGACGGAAAATATGCCTTATATACCCGCCCTCAGGATGGGTTTATCGATACTGGAAGTGGTGGTGGAATCGGATGGGCACTGGTGGATACGATGGAGAATGCGATTGTAAGCGAAGAAAAAATTATAAATCATCGGTATTATCACACCATCAAGGAGTTAAAAAATGGCGAAGGGCCCGCACCCATAAAAACGCCGAAAGGCTGGTTGCACCTCGCGCATGGCGTCCGCGCATGTGCTGCTGGTCTTCGCTATGTCCTGTATGTTTATCTGACAGATCTCGCTGCTCCGGACAAACTCATTGCTGAACCTGCCGGCCATCTGATGGCACCAATGGGCGAGGAACGCGTCGGTGATGTTTCAAATGTACTTTTTAGCAATGGCTGGATAGCCGATGACGATGGAACAGTTTATCTTTATTATGCCTCTAGTGATACCCGCATGCACGTGGCCGTATCTTCAATCGAAAAACTAGTGGATTATTGCGTGTCTACAACAGCGGATGGCATGCGGTCAAAAACATCTGTCGAGACGCTGGTAGAGATTATTTCGAAAAACTTAAACCAATAAAATGTTTAAATTTATCGCAAAACGAGTATAATGAGTAAGACGGAACATATTACATTAAAGGAAAAAATCGGTTATGGGCTAGGGGATGCCGCTTCGTCCATGTTCTGGAAATTATTTAGCATGTACCTGATGTTTTTCTATACCGATATCTTCGGGATGGAAGCAAAAGTGGTGGGCACCATGTTTCTGGTTACGCGTGTCTGGGATTCTTTGTTTGACCCTGTTATTGGTGTGCTGGCAGATCGTACCCAGTCTAAATGGGGAAAATTCAGACCCTACCTGCTGTATGTAGCGGTACCATTTGGCGTCATTGGGGTGTTTACGTTCTACACGCCAGCACTAGCGGAAAGTGGCAAGCTGCTGTATGCATATGTGACATATTCGATCATGATGATGGTCTATTCAGCCATCAATGTGCCTTATGCTTCTTTGTTAGGGGTAATGAGTGCATCGCCCAAAACCAGAGGTGTATTGGCCACTTTCCGAATGACTTTTGCCTATCTCGGAAGTTTCGTGACGCTATTGCTCTTCAATCCGATGGTCAATTTTTTTAGTGGCTACAACGCGCATATAGAAGCCCAGCAGCAGGGCTGGGTGATGGCTGCAGCGGTAATTGCGCTCTGCGCCGTTGTTCTATTTCTGCTCTGTTTTGCTTGGACGCGTGAACGGGTTCAGCCGGTAACGGATACGAAAAGTAGTCTCAAGCAGGATATCAAAGATTTATTGAACAACAGTCCCTGGTGGATTTTATTGGGAGCAGGAGTTTCAACCTTGGTATTCAATTCGGTTCGCGATGGGGCAGCACTTTATTATTTCAAATATTATGTCCACGAAGCGCATTATGGTAAAATTGTGTTGCTGAATATTCCCTTTGTGTTGAGTGGCCTTTACCTGGCATTGGGTCAGATCGCCAATATCATAGGTGTAGTTTTGGCGGCTCCATTGAGCAATAAAATCGGGAAGAAAAATACATTTATGTTAGCTATGCTCGTGGCAACAGGAGGTAGTATCGTATTTTATTGGTTCGATGAGAGCCAGATTTGGGGGATTTTTGGCCTGCAGATCGTGATCAGTAGCTGCGCTGGAACAGTGTTTCCATTACTGTGGTCTATGTATGCCGACTGTGCGGATTATTCGGAGTTGAAGACAGGCAATAGGGCAACAGGTCTAATCTTTAGTTCGTCGTCGATGAGCCAAAAATTGGGCTGGGCGCTGGGGACAGCAGTAACCGGCTGGTTGCTTGGCTATTTTGGCTTTCAGGCCAACCAGCTGCAGTCGGAGGAGACGCTGAGTGGAATAAAAATGTTTTTGAGCCTATTTCCGGCCATAGGAACAATATTGTCAATTGTGTTTATCAGTCTTTATCCGCTGACAGAGAAAAGGATGCAAGAGATTGCTTCACAGCTTGCAGAGCGTCGCACGTGATCCAAAGAGAAAAGTTCGAAACAATGAGAGGTTTTAAAGAAGAAATTGAAAATAATATCCTTCCCTATTGGATGGACAAAATGGTGGACACGGAGCATGGTGGCTTTTTTGGCCGCATTGACGGGAACAATGTATTGCATAGGTATGCCAACAAAGGAGTGGTGATGCATGCGAGAATCCTGTGGACATTTTCCGCTGCTTACCGTGTTCTACGGCGCGATGCCTACCGGCAGATTGCAGAAAGAGCGTACTGCTATCTTAGGGACTACTTTCTGGATAAACAGTATGGTGGCGTGTATTGGGAACTTGATTTCCGAGGGCATCCAGTAAACCTTAAAAAACAAACTTACGCCCAGGGATTTGCAATCTATGCATTTTCCGAATATTACCGGGCAACGGGCTGTCCGGAGGCACTGGATTATGCAAAAAAACAATTTTATCAGATCGAAAACTGCAAAGATGATAAATTAGGCGGGTACAGGGAGGCTTTTACTGAAGACTGGCAACCCGTTGCCGATATGCGTCTCAGCGCGAAAGATGAAAACGAAGCCAAGACCATGAATACGCACCTGCATATTTTGGAATCTTATACCAACCTACTCCGTGTATGGATGGATGAAGACCTGATGAAGGCACAGGCTGATTTGATAACCTTATTCCTGGAAAGGATATATAGCGAAGCTACGGGACATCTCCAGCTCTTTTTTGATGAAACATGGCAGGTAAAAGGCGAAGCACAGTCTTTTGGCCATGACATTGAAGCTGCATGGCTACTGTTGGAAGCCACCGAAGTGCTGGGTGATCCGGAGCTACTGCAAAAAGTGAAAGCTGTGGTTATCCATATCGGTCGTGCGGCAGTGGAGGGTATTTTGCCAGATAATAGCTTAGCTTATGAAAGAAATAACGGACATTGGGACCGTGAGCGCCACTGGTGGGTACAGGCGGAAGCTGTAGTCGGTTTTTCATATTTAGGACGGCTATTGGATGACTTGTCCTATACCGGAAAAGCGAAAAATATATGGTCCTATATCAAGTCAAATTTAATCGATAAGGAGAGGGGCGAATGTTATTGGAGTAGGCTTGAAAATGCAAAGGTAAATGATAAAGAAGATAAAGCTGGATTCTGGAAGTGCCCTTACCACAATGGGCGCATGTGTTTGGAAATGATCGAAAATTTTAGAATGATATGATGAAAAGAAAAGTTACTTTCTACTTGATCCTGTTCGCAATGCTCTTCAATAATCTTTTGGCGCAATCCAATGGACCTATTGATCGTATGGCCACAAGTGAAACCGTAGCGTTGTACAACTACTTAAAAGCAGTTCAATCAAAAGGAAAAGTCCTTCTGGGCCAACAGGATGCACTTTGTTATGGCCGATATTGGAGGGGAGACTCCAACCGGAGTGATATAAAAGAAATAACAGGCAGTCACCCAGCACTGCTGGGGCTCGATTTTCAACAACTCACACACGAGGATAAGGGCTATCGGGAAAGTGAAACCAAAAGGCTTGTAAAGGTGGTGAAGGATATGTATCGAAGAGGAGGGATTATTACCTTTTCATGGCACATGTCAAATCCTGTAAACGGTGGATCCTACGAATGGAAAAGTAATCCGCAGCTTGCCGTGAGCCAAATTTTGCCCGGGGGCACTTCGAATGCTGTTTATCAATCTTATCTTGATCGGATAGCTGATTTCTTGGCGCAGTGTAAGGGGCCGAATGGAGAAGCTATTCCAATTATTTTCAGACCTTTTCATGAGTTTGATGGCGATTGGTTTTGGTGGGGAAAGGGGCATGCTACTAAGGAAGAATTTGTTCAGTTATGGCGCTATACCGTTCACTATCTGCGAGAAGAGCTGGGCGTTCACCAATTGCTCTATGCGTTTTCCCCCGACTGTAAGTTTTACACCCGGGCGGAATATCTTACCCAATTTCCAGGTGATGAATATGTGGATATTCTAGGCATGGACAATTATTGGGATTTTCGACCTGATGGTGCCAATGATCCAGCAGCAGCCGGAATGAAGATGGAAATTGTTTCGGCTTTAGCAGTGGAAAAAGGTAAGATTGCGGCATTGACCGAAACGGGTCTCGAACGGATTACCGATCCAAACTGGTTTACTACGATTTTGCAACCCATCTTAACGAAATGGCCAATGGCATACTGCATGCTCTGGCGGAATGCAGACGATATTGCGACCCATTATTATGTACCTACCAAAGATCATCCGGCAGCAGGAGATTTCAACAAATTTTGTCAATCAGAACATATCCTTCTTCTAAACAACAGCAGAACATTTTACCATGCAGTACTAAAATGACATAGACTATCCTGCTTACCCGCACCATGCGCTTCGTTTTGATTGCCGGATTCCTCCGGCACAATACATTTCTAGTGTGCAGCCGATTGTGCAGCCGATTGTGCAGCCAGTCTATGATCAGTCAAAAATACGAAGCCTATCGGTCAGCGCTCGGTTATTCATTGTGATGGTATTTGTTGTTGATTTAAAGTGTTTTATGTTTGTTATGTCAATCAGAAATACCGGTATGAAAAAAGGGTTGACGATAACACATGGGAACTATTGTACATGGAGCAAATGGAGGCTTTAAGGGTAAAGCCGGCTCAGTAATCGGAAGTAGCTGGAAGAGTATCAACTACATTAAAGGGCTTTACAAAAAAAGAACGAAGCCCGCATCGGAAGCACAGATGATGCAGCAGGAAAAATTCAAAACGCTGATGCGTTTCCTACTGCCCATCAACTTCTTTTTAAAAATTGGCTTCGGCCTTAAAAACACAGAAAAATTGACACCGATCAATGCGGCATTTCAATTTAATCTGAACAGGGCCATTACGGGCGTTTATCCAAACTATGCGCTCGACTATGGCAACATCAGCATTGCAGACGGGGGCCTGTACGGTGGTGGAACGGTAGCAGTTGCCTACGATTCGGGCGAATTGACCTACAGCTGGTCCACGGGCGGTAGCGACGTTTTCGAAACCTTTGGTGACGATCTCGTCTATGTGCTGGCTTACCACCCCGAAAAGGATGAGTTTATCTCTTCCACCAAGCCAAGTACGCGGGAGACGGGGGTGGTATCCTTTATGGTGCCTGACCATCTCACGACTGGTTCGGTACACACCTGGTTATTTTTGTCCAACCGTTCAAAAACGAAGGTGTCTAAAAGCGTATATCTAGGCGAGCTACAGTTGATCTAATGTTAACGGGCTGAGTCGATCTGGCTCAGCCTTTTTATCTCTTTTTATTATGGTAAAAAAAGCGCCGACTCCTGCGCAGCTGCGCGTTCGGGAAACATTTAAAATTGCGTGTGCCTTTTTGGCTCCGCTCAATGGATTGATCAAAAAAGGCTTTGCTGAACAGGCCAAGCGAAAAAGGTCGCTTCCATTCGGGCAGGCCTTGAGTCACACGTTGCGTATCGCAATCAGGCATGAGGCCGAAGGGCCTGTGGTAGACCCAGCACTGGTTCTTTTGAGCGACGGTTCCATTGCACCAGCAAATAAGCCTATACTAACACGCGAAAAAGATCGCATAATAGTCACGTATACAGTTCCTAGCGATAACCTATATCCATTGGACGATCAGATTATCCTTTGTGCTTATCAGGTTGAAAAGGGATATGCTTTTATAAACGAAAAGGTCTGGAGACGATACGATGGGCAGGTCATCTTGCTCCTCCCTGCAGGCTTCGAAGCCGACAGTTTTCACGTTTACTTGCTGTTCTGCGACAGAAAAGGTAAAAAGTATTCACGGTCACGTTATCTAGGGTACTCCACGAAATGAAAAACAAACATGTCCTGCTGCTCCAACGGAAATATGGCGCACAGGGAACCAACGGTACCATCACCTATCAGGGCGAGGTGATCTGCCATACGATTGAGCTGCCCGACCGAAATAACATTCCACGGATCAGTTGCATCCCCATAGGCCAGTACAAACTCGAAAAGCGGCGCTACCCCAAGCATGGGGAACAGATTGGCATTCCAATCGTGCTCGGACGGGAAGCTATTCTGATCCATGCCGCCAACAATGCATGGAAAGAATTGCAGGGCTGCATCGCGCCTGTGACGACTTTAACTGGTGAAGGCCGAGGAGATTATAGTGGAAAAGCTTTAGCAAAGCTTAAAGCGTTGGTGTATAGCCTGTGGGATCAAGGTGATGAAGTGTATTTGAATATTCGGTAGAAATTTGGAGGACATGAATTTGCGCTGCATTCCTTTGCGCCGTCTTCTTAGCAGTATGACGGCATAAATCAAACTCGCTGTGCTCAGACAGTGATTCATATGTACGCCAGATCCCGTCAGATCTTGACAGTCAGAACGCTATATTTTCTATTCCATTACCTGCTGATGTATCGAAGTTGGTATTGGTGGATTGGTAGTCGCAATGCCATGCTTTCAATTCTTTGTCCTCGATTATTGCTCGAATAAAGAAGGGGGTGATTTTAAAAAGCTGTAAGTATGAAAAAAATCTTAAACAAAATAGGACAGGTGCTGCAGGTGGTTCTTGCCGCACCCGTTAAATTGCCTGGAAAGGCTGGAAATATTTTAAAATATATTGCGTTAGGACTGGGTATCGTGAAAACCGTCATAGAGGAGGATAAGCCTCCTAATGAAAAGTCAATTGCTGATGCGGATGTCGGCCGGCATCGATCAAGTGGCACAGCTCAGGATATGCCAATGCCTACCCTTGAGGAAGCCGAAGCGCCTATGTTACCCAAAGAAAGGAGTGGGGCGGATGAGGTGGAATGATATGCGCATATCAGCGCTCGGTGGAACGATCTGTTCCATTTGGGCTAGTATTTCGCTAGGCGATGTGCTGCAGACGGCATTGACGGCTGCGGTGGGTACACTGGTTAGTTTTGCCACGAGTAGGCTGCTTTGCATATTGGTCAAGCGGAAACGATAATTATAGACAATAGGGCGCACAGCTAGGTGCGCCTTATCTGTTCTTATTATAGGGGAAGTTTTCTTCTTATATCGTAATCTCCGGCAGCTAATTTAAAAGTAGCATATCCAGTATCATTTCCGGCTCCTTCTGTCTCAATCACTGCCTTATTGTTTAGTAAGATCGGTGATCCTTTGGGCATCGTGACAATTGCCGTGGAACCTTTAGGCACTTTTAATTTTAGCCTAAAACCAGTCTTGTTATTTTTGAAGGAAGTTCTTATGTTTCCCTTCACAGTCGGTACGCTTAAATCTCCGGAGGACATACCTGCAGGCTGAGGCTGAACAGCAAAAGTGGTATATCCTGGAAGTA
Source organism: Sphingobacterium sp. UBA3549 (assembly GCF_002376635.1). Taxonomy (NCBI): domain Bacteria; kingdom Pseudomonadati; phylum Bacteroidota; class Sphingobacteriia; order Sphingobacteriales; family Sphingobacteriaceae; genus Sphingobacterium; species Sphingobacterium sp. UBA3549. The sequence continues at coordinate 74,840 of NZ_DFOE01000032.1, forward strand.
TGGGCTTAATACCAAAAACGGACTCTGTCAATACAATCTGTGCACCGCCGCTCCATGCGTGGTTTGTGGTACCGCCGCCAAACCCGCGTTCTCCGATGCCCCAGCCTTCATACAGTGTTGTACGTTGTGGATCATTCACCATTTCGCTGAAGCGATCTTTCGCTCTTGCCAGCGCATAATGTCCTTGGCCCATTTTAAAAAGTGCCTCCATGATATACTTTTCCATATAAGGGCTGGCATAATACTGCGATTTGAAACATTTCAGAATCGATTCGTATTTAGTGCTATCAGCAATGTTCGCTATTACTGCCAAAGCCTGAACCCGATCGTCGGCATTACCTTTATGCGTGGGATGGCGATAGACCTGGCCATTCCAGCAACGGTTATACCCATTTTTGACTTTGACCATCATATTTCGGTAATGTTGCACATCTTCTTTTTGCCCAAGTAATTCTGCCATCTTTGTGGCTCCATCCAATGCAATGTAATGCCAGCCTGCCATGATCAGACGGATATCCTTATTTTCGCCCCAGTCGCCCCATAGCCAGTCGCCACGGCGAAGTTCGGTAAGACCGGTCTCATCAGTTTTCCAAAGCTGTAGGTATTTCTTAACGGCGGGATAAGCCTTCCTAATCTGAGTAGAGTCACCTGTTTGCATATAATAATTCCAAAAACCATAGTCACCGATGCTTGTCAGCATCTGATCGGGGAGTTCTTGGTTAAAGTTTCCGGGAACAGGAGAGTGGAGTACACCGCTTTCTCGCTGCCAGTTGCAAAGCTCATCGATGGCTTTTCTCATAAGTGCATGGGATGAAGGTGAATAGGTGTAGAAAGCTTCACCCATTAATAAAACAACATCTCCCCACCATTGGGCTCTTTCGCGATCCGGGCAGTCGAAAAAATTGTCCCGCATATTGACATATAGCGTTCGGCTTGCTTTCTTCCAATACCTGTTGTAAAAAGGATCGCTGCAGGTGAATTTTCCCAGATTTTCACTATCATAGCCGGTTTCCCGATAGTTGAGCGTTTTAATTTTTACGATTTTAGGCACCAGGAGAATCAGTTTTTCGCCATTCATCCATCCCAATGACTCGTAGGTCTGTTTTCCTCTTTTTGTAATGTATTCGGCCCTGATATTATCTGTGCCTCCCGCATAACTGTGATCGGTATTGATACGAATAGTATGACCGCCTAGACGATCAAAAACATTCAATATCGGAGTGCATTGCATGTTATAAGGAAGTATAGCAGTTATTGTATCAATTTCTCTTCCTGCCGCTCGTTTGAAGCTGATCTTTTTTACTCCATAATCTTTCCATTGTGGAATAGGCCGGTCGATTAATTGATTCCAGGGAGCATCACCTTTTTTCCCAACTATCCTGGAAGCTGAAAAACCCTGCAATGATCCCATGGTTTGAGTTTGCCAGCCTGAAATATCATTTCTTGCGTCAAACCTGATGTTTGATTCCGCTAGGCGAAAGTTTGGAAGTGGATTATCAGCAGTTTGATAAGCGGGATGAATCCGTGAAAGCCAGCTCTGGTCACTTTTTACTTCCATGTTTTCAGCTTGCATATGGAAAAATAGTCCGGATTTTCCACTGCTGACATGTGAAAATCCAGATTTTCCAAAATGCCATAATAAAACTGCTATTTTGTTATTTCCTTTGGACAGGTATGGCCCCAGGTCAATTTTATCACAATAGCAGTCGTACGGATTAGGCCCTCTTTTTAATCCCCCTTCAAAAATTATAAGTTTACCATTTATCCAAATCCAGTATTTTGTATCTGCTGAAATCGTTGTAAAAGCTTGCCTGGGCTTATCTTTAAACTGCACATCTTTACGAAAAGCGATCCAGGTATTTATGCTATCCGAATTTAGATCGTTGGCAGATATCCAATGCGTAACCTCTGCTACTTCCTGAGGTAGCGCTTTAACGTGAATTAAGCAACAGAGTAGAAATAAAAAAAATATTTTCTTATAAAGTCCACCTCTAAGGGGATATATGTTTGTCTCCATTTTCAGATCAAAAATAATTTAGGTTTTACAATTCTAATTTCTAAATCAAAGGATGTCTAAAACGATGCTAATCTTCAGCTCATGTTGACATCCCGATTTTTTTATCGAATTTTTTGACACCTGTGACCGTTTAGTGCAAGAAAAACCTTTTTGTGGCAGCATACGTGTAATTCACAGCAATCTAGAGCAAGTTAACTATATTTTTAATGTCATATAGACATTTGTTAATATAATGCCGATGTTCGCTAAAATTGGGGTAAAGTACATAGAACCGGGAACTTATCTAAAGATAAGCCGAACATGGAATGATGGCGATACGATCGAATTAAAGATGCCATTCCAATTTCATTTAGATCCGGTAATGGACCAGCCGAATATAGCAAGTCTGTTCTATGGGCCGATCTTATTGGCGGCACAAGAGCCAGAAGCCAGAAAACAGTGGAGAAAGATCACGTTGGAAGCAAAACATATTGGCAGTAGGATTAAAGGTAATCCGTCAACACTTGAATTTAAAATAGATGATGTGGTTTTCAAACCTTTTTATGAAACCTATGGCCGACATTCTGTCTATTTGGATGTTACACTCAAATAAAAAAATTCTCTTGCCTACATTATTAAAGAATTTTTTAAAACAAATAACATAATATCTGCAAGCTTGGCAAGCTTCTCGTTGGGCGATGTGCTGCAGACGGTATTGACGGCTGCGGTGGGTACACTGGTTAGTTTTGTGACCAGCCGATTGATCGGCCGATGGAACAATAGGCAGCGAAAATGAAGGCTATAATCTGACATGATCTAAAGTGCACTTTGATAGTGCGCTTTAGTTAGAAATAACAAGCCTGTGTAGCCAATATGTTTGTGCCATCAAAAGTGCAGTTGAACTATATCTAAATAGAGAGGGATAATTAATAAAAGGGGAAATTGTTGTGCTTTTTATTTAATTAATTAAATATTTTGTATATTTGCATGTTTATAACCACATAATTTCTTTTTTTAATTTTTTACGATGTTCAAATATTTAAGTTTACTTGCTTTTTCCCTTCTGCTCATGGCCAGCTGTTCCGATAAATACAACGAATTGGATACAGACGAAGAAATTCCCAAAGAATCGTTTACAATGATGCCGCTGCGCCTCGAAACTGATGTTAAAACAGCCAATATATTTAATATGGTGGTCTTTACCATGAAAGACAGTAGCATTGATGAGCTAACAGAATGGATTGGTCTTCCAATTAAGTATAGTGATCTAGATTCCCTTTTTTGGGAAGTGGAGGGTAATCCCAATCGAGTCAAGCTTTTAACTAAGGGCACAGGTTCGTTTTCTTTGAAATCAGAATGGGGGCACTACTTTTATTTGCCCGGTACCTATAAAACTTATCTTTCAGGCTATAAAGACAACAATAGGGTTGTAAGGGATTCTACCTATATCAAGATAAATGCGAATGCAGATTTTTTGAATGTGGACTGGAACAGAATAGACAATATCAATCAAAATACAGGCTATACAAACAATGGTACACTAGGATATCAATTTCGCATTTTGAATAGAAAATCAGGAAATACGTTTTATTCAGGACTGAGAGTTGCTTTTGATTCGATCGATTATACGCAAAACATAATTAATCTGGGAAATAAAGAAAGGGATGCCCTGTCTGCATATATGACAAAATTATATGGAAAAGCGAATTTTGAAGGCGATAAAGAGCTGTTGAGTGAACAGTTTAAGCAACTTTTTAAGGCCGATGTGGCAAAAGATGAGGTGCTCAAAATCTGGAAAACTCCCAAGTCAAATATGGCATTATTGCACCTTAAAAACGATGAAGATGAGGCTTTTAGCTATTGGGTGCATGCCGAGCGCGCAGAACAGAAATAGCAATTTGATGAAGTTTAGGGCCCTGTAACCATCGCAGGTACAGTGTGTCATACGACCTGCTAGGGTTACACAGCGCTTGCTTAAAACGCCTTAAAAATACTGAAATGGGTATAGCGTATAAAGACCGGGTTGAATGGAATTGATTCGCTCTTCAAAATCCGTCTGAGCACTTTCCTCGATTTCATCATCGTTTTGGTTTAGGAGCTCTTCGAGATCGCGATACAAAAGAGCCATTTGAAGGAAGTTGAAAAAAGATATTTTCAGATCTTGAAAATATATAGTGCTCGAATATTCACCGCCATCATGATTGTAAAATAGAATATTTCCATCTTCCTTATGGATAAACCATTCGTCTCCCTGTCCTGTTCTCCCGATTTTCCACAGCGCTGCGGCAATATCTGAATTGATTTCTGATAAATAACGATTTTCTTTTAGGGCTTCTTCGTAACCAAAAATTTCAAGATCAGCTGTGAGCCCTATTCCTTCATAGTGAGCTAAAAAGTCAAGATAGATGGTATCTGAAATTGCTAACTTATCCAGTCGCATAAGCGACCTTTCTTTCCGTTGCAAGCTATCAAAAATTTCGTTTTCTGTGCGTAACTTAAACATGTCGAATACACATTATTTTTTTAAATTGCTCTTCCGTTTAAAATTTCCCATTAAGATGATCGCTCACAAAATTTATCCATTCGTTTGCATCGATGGTCCTATCAATAAATACGTCGGGCTGTAATCCAATGTCGTCTACAGGGAATTCTGGAATACGGAAACTTTTAGATAAGCCATAGTACAGTTCAATATCCCCACAGGGTGATGTCACAATATTGACATTAGAGATATCGAGCATTCCTTTGGTTGTTCGACCATACAATTTTACCTTTTTACTTTGCATGGCGGACAATAAAAATTGCTCCGTTGTGCTCCCGTTATTTTCATTGATGAGGATCCCGATGTTTTTGGGATAAGGGTAGGCCGTATCCTGCTTGGTGATGTTAACTTTTTTATCGAACAAATCAATATACTCGCCTTTATGTGCCGCCAACTTCTCGTAGTATTTTTTGAATGTCTGCTTCGATTCTTCATCAAAATCTGGGTTTTGGCTCAGCTCCAGCATACGTTGATTGTTTAAGTCGGTCGAATAAAACAAGGCACCTACTGTTCTTATTGGTTGCGTGTACAGCAACGGAATCAAGCTGCTATAGCTCGCATCGCTTCCCCCTGGATTATTTCTAACGTCAATAATAAAATTTTCAGTCGATAAGATGATCTTCCGGTTGGCTAATATCACGCTGTCGATCGCATCTTTTTCGGTTATTTCAAAATCTGGAACCCGAATGTAAGCAGTGCTTTCATTGATTTTTTCGAAAAATGGCTTTGTGGCGTTCAGCGGATTTTGGACCTTTTCAATAGGCTGCTCGGTTTGTTTTGTAGCCTGATTATTAACTTCCGTTGTTTTTCCAACATAATTTACGCCGATATGTCCATTACGAAAGAAACGGACCCACTGATTGAGCAGTCGGGCACATTCCTGATTGTTGGGCAATTTTTTAACTTTTTCAAGATACAGGGCATTGTGTAAAGCATAGGCATCCTGTCCCTTTTTGCTGATGATGTATTGAAAGCCAGCATCATTCTCTTCAAACGTTTTTTTTACCCACAAAAAATTGGACTCACAATTGCAGTTTTGAGCAAAGTTCAAAATCGGCAAACTTACGAGTATCCATAAAAATAGCACGCTTCTTTTCATTGTTTTAGCAGAAATATTAATAATTGTTCGTCACACAAATATAAATTAAAAATCGAAAAGACAGTCCCCGATCACTTTTTTTACTCGTCTCTCAAACTGACAACCGGATTGATGAGGGCTGCTTTGATCGCGTGATAACTGATGGTGAGCAATGCTATGATGAGCGCGGCCAATCCTGCAGCAACAAAGATATCCCATGTGATAGCAATGCGATACGTGTATTCGCTGAGGAGGTGATCGGCAATATAATAGGCGATCGGAAAGGCAACCAAGCAGGATAGAACAACCAGCAGTACAAAATCCTGCGACAGCATCCGCATGATCTTAAAAATTGAAGCCCCCAGTACTTTATGGATGCCGATCTCTTTCGTTCTGTTCTCTGCCATATAGGCGGTAAGTCCAAATAAACCGAGACAGGAAATAAAAATGGTCAACAGTGCGAAAAGGCTCGAAAGTGTGCCCAACTGTTGAAAGTCTTTGAATTTTTCTGCATAATTGCGGTCTACAAAAGAGTATTCAAAGGGATAGTCGGGATTATAAGCTTTAAAGATCTTCTCCATAGCCGTAAGTGCCTCGGAAGTGCTTACATGATCGTTTAGGCGTATGTTGGTGACCTGAGTGCCTGAGAAAGCACCCTGAATGACGAGTGGAGAAATGGCGCTGAAAGGCGATTCTTGAATAAAATCTTTCACGACGCCTACAATATGCCATTTTCTGCCATCAACAACCGTTTTGCCGATCGGATCGTCGAAATTAAACACTTTGGCAGCCGATTCGTTAATAATCATTGCCCCAGAGTCCGTTGGAAATTGAGTTAGGTCAAAATCCCTCCCTGCAACGAGTTCGAGCTCGGCGGTCTTGACCAAATTTTCATCGGCTCCCATTCGGGCAAAAATAGTGTTGTCGTCTTTGGGCTTACCATCCCATTCCATGTAGTTGAAACTCATCGTTTTCGTCAGTGGTGCGGATGTCCTTGAAACCTGCTTGGCAATACCGGATGACAGCAATTCATTTTTTATCAGTAAGCTATTTTTGCGAATGTCTCCCTGATCGACAATACTCACCAACCTTTCTTTGTTATATCCGGTTTCCCTATTTTGAGCGTGTTTGATTTGGCGCTGAATTGATAACGTTGTGACGATCAGTATGATTGCAATACAGAATTGGGAAACAACAAGGATTTTGCGCGGGTTGAATGTCTGTTGAATATGGAGGTATTTACCTTTGAGTACTTTTGTTGGGAGGAAGGAAGACAAATAAAATGCGGGATAGCTTCCTGAAAGAATTCCGGAAACGAAAATAAAACCTGCAAAAGCGGCCCAGAAAAGAAGATCGTCAAAAGGAATAACGAGTTCTCTCGAAACCAATTCATTAAAATAGGGAAGTGCGATTAGCGTAATCAATAGCGATAATAAGCCCGAAATAAAGGAAATCACCATTGATTCTGTAAGGAACTGTCCGATCAGCAGTTTTTTACTTGCACCCACAACTTTTCGGACACCTACTTCCTTCGCCCTTTTTTCGCTCTGCGCCGTGCTCAGATTCATGAAATTAATGCTGGCAATAAGAAGGATCAAACAGGCAATAGCAATGAAAGAGCGGACCATGATAATGCGTGGTGAAGTCGGCTTTCCTTGCGCTGTAAATTTGCTATACAGCCACTGGTCGCCAATGGGTTGAATAAAATTGGCAACTTTGGTGTCTGTGTGCTTTCTTAAATAATATTGGATAGTCTTTTGGAATTGATCGATATTGACGTTTTGATGTAACTTGATGTACGTCTGTATAGAATTATTTCCCCAATAATCATCCGAATAACCTATTTTTTCCATTAATGTCCAAGGCACCAGATAGGTGCTTCCTTTCATAAACGAATGATCTGGAATGTCTTCGATAATTGCAGACACCGTTGACACTTGGGTGCTGTCCAATTGGATCGTCTGATTGATAGGGTTTGAATGCCCAAATAATCGTTCCGCCAAAGACTTTGTCAAGACAATCTGATTGGGGTTTTTTAATGCCTCCTGTGGATTGCCCGCAATCACTTTATAATCAAATATGTTTAGGAAGGTACTATCTACGAAGACACCGGGTTCTTTTGCAAGCTTTATATCCTGACGGGTTAATAAAAATCCGGTCCCCTTATCCACGCGTGTAGTGGTCTGTATTTCTGGAAAGTCAGTTTTTAAAGCCCGAGCCATTGGTTTTGGGGTATAAAAATGCTCCACGCTTTCACCTGCCCACACGTCTTTCATGCCTACTGCATAGATCCGATCGTTATCGGCATAAAATCGGTCAAAGTTAAATTCGCTCCGCACCCATAACATGATCAAAATGGCGGCGGTCATTCCAGAAGCAAGCCCAATACTATTAATTGCGGTAAAACCACTATTTTTTGAAAGGTGGCGAAAAGCTATTTTAAAATAATTCAAAATCATAATAACACGTTGTGCAGTTATGCCGTCCAATTTATTTGCCAATAATTCAAAACGCTGTAAATGAGCTGTTAAAATTCTTTGTGAATCAGTTGCTTGTTCGGACGCGAACGGTATTTGTTCGAAAACGGACAGGTCGAATACAAATCTCAGGGCGGTACCAGCAGTAGGGTAGTATGCTCATGGCTTATGCGGATAACAAGGGGATAAGTTAACCCCCATGGTATAATAAAGCCGTTTGAGATTTCCCAAACGGCTCTGCGTCACCTTAAGATGACTGATATAATGAAACAAACAACAGCGAATTATTGCTCTGGATAAAGTGTAAACTGAAACAGTTGACTTGGTTCGAGGTACTTCTGCGCGATTGCCTGCACCTTCGCGGGGGTAATCGACTTTATCTGCTCGCTTTCGTTAAAAATACGTGCCGCATCCAGCTGATCAACGGAACTGCTCAATAGGTATGACAACCAAAAACCATTGTATTGCAGCTGTTGACTGCTACTCAGCAGTTTTTCGGCAATGTATTTATCAATATCTTCCTGCGACGGCCCATGTTTACGGATCAGTTCAATCTCTTCGAGGGCGGCGGCCACAAGTTTATCCACTTGTCCGGGGGCCGTGGTGAAAGATATATTCATGCCAAACCGCTTTCTTGGATTCTTCGCAAGGGAAGGAGATACACTGATCGAATAAATACCGCCTTCTTTTTCCCGTAGTCGTTCGGTCAGTTTGATGGTTAGGCTGCTTGATAAGGCGTCCATCAACAGATTGTTGTATTCGCTATAATCGTCGTAAGTACCCAGATAGGCCATTGCCACGGTGGACTTCTCTTCTTTTCCCTTATGAATGGAGCGTTGTATACCCAGCTTTGGCGGATAAGCACCGTTGTCCACAAAGGATTCTTTGCGTTGGATGTTGGGCAAAGTGGCTAAATATTGCTTGATATAGGGATCTATAAAAGCACGGTCAAAATTTCCGACGATTACAAAGGTGAAATCTGACGCATCCGCAAATCGGTCTTTATAGATTTCAAAAGAGCGGTCAAAATCAATCTCCTCGATTTTTTTTATGGTGGGTGCAGTCTTACGTGGATCGTTGTTGTACAAAACTGCAGCAATAGAATCGCTGAAGAAGGTACTTGCCTGCTGCTGCCTATTTTTGAGGGACAACTTGGTTTTCTCAAGATTGGTCTTATTAATTTCCCGATCTAAACGCGGCACGGTAAAATAACCGTATACGAGCTCAAATGCGGTCTGCAGATCTTCACGGTTAGCTTGTGCTTTAATGCCTTCGCCAATTTCATTGATAAACGGGCTGGCCGTGGCATGCTTGCCGTTGAGGTAACGCGAGAGCTGAAGTGAATTAAAAGGACCTAGTCCGCTGTTGGTCACAATAGCGACAGCGTTGGTTGCAGACTGAAAATCGTCAAGTGCATACTGAGAATATCCGCCAGGACTATAAGAGGTCAATAGGATCTCATCGTTTTTTAAATTGGTAGGCTTGAGGATAACCTTGGCACCATTGCTGAGCAAAAGCGTCTGCGTGCCTACTTTCTGATCATCCTGTTCGCTGACAATCTGTCCAGGCTGTGGTAAAGTGGGTAATAATTGTTCTGCAAGTCGTTCTTCTTGATAGGCGCTTACCTCCTGTTTTGATGCGTTGATGATCCAGTCATTCAATGTAGACTCGTTGGGCACTACCTTAACATCGTCATTATAAACCAACACCATGTCGCGGTTCTGATGACCTTCGAATTCTTTACCATAGGTCAGGATATCGTTCATACGGATTTCCTCCAGTGCATTGAGCAGGATAGGCTGCAGAAATTGGAAGGAAGGAGCGGGATCTCCTTTGAGGTAATAGGCCAGAATCTGATCCATAAAGGATTTGGAGTCTGTCTTGTCGTACTCTTTGAGGCTCTGTATCAGCATGCTGCGGTAGTCGGACTTCAACCGATCGAGTTCATCGTTGGTAAAACCGTGTTTGGCAATCTGGGCCAGTGTGTAATATACGGCATTGATACTGGATTGCAGACTATCGGGCTTCGGTGTAATCTGGATGCCGTTGGTTTCGATATTGCCCACAAGTGCACTGTTGCTCAGCGATGCTGCCAGATAAGGGGTCGCCGATTTCCGCGTTTGCTCGGCAAGACGCATATTACAGAGCTGAATAAAGAAATCTTTAGCCAATGCGTTTTTATAGTCGCTTAACTGCCTCGTTTTCCGCGCTTCTTGTTTATATAAAATCTGCAGGGAGCTTTGTGTGACTTCGGGATCGGTAAAGGCTAAAAATTGGTTCTTGCCGGTTAGCGCAATTGGATAGCTTTTGGATCGTGGGGCGTTCTTTGGATTTTTTAATCCGGAAAATTGAGCGACAATCTCTTTTTCGATTGCATTGACGTCGATATCGCCTACGACGATTAGCGCTTGTAGTTCGGGACGATACCAGTCTTTATGAAACTGCCGGATCTCTTGGTGCTTGAAATTGTTGAGCACTTCATCGGTTCCGATTGGCATTCGGAATGCATAACGCGATTGATTCGTCAATAAAGGAAACGTTTTTTCCTGTAGGCGGTGCGAAAGACCACCGCGCTGCCGTTTCTCCTCAAGAATGACACCGCGCTCCTGATCAATTTCGTCATCTTCAAGTAAAGCACCATTCGCCCAGTCGCGCATGATCAGGATACCTTGGCGCAAAAGTACCGGATCTGTGGTCGGTAAAGGCAACTGATATACGGTCTCTTCGAAGCCAGTATAGGCATTGAGGTCAGCACCAAAGCGTATTCCTGATTTTTGTAAGTAGTCTACAAGGTCATTCTTCGGAAAATGGGTTGTCCCATTGAAGTTCATATGTTCCAAAAAGTGGGCTAGTCCTTGCTGTTTGTCGGTTTCCTGTAGCGAGCCGACCTTGTTGGCCAGGTAAAAAAGCACGCGTTCTTTGGGCTCGCTGTTCCGCAGGATAAAATAGTGAAAACCGTTGGGCAGTTTTCCTACCTTAATAGCGGGGTCAAGGGGTATAGGCTTATTTAAACTGACGGAATTTACTGGCTTTGCTTTTTGGGCATAGCTGAATGTTGGTGCTGCTGCTCCAATGGATAGGGCCAGAAGTGTAAAAAATAGGGTGGTGTTTCGCATGTTTAACTATTTGCTGTTGTGTTCTAATAATTCAAGTACGTTTTCTTTTTGGATCAGTACCATACCATGTTTGTCACTGCTGATTCCTTGCGCCGAGCGATAAGAGTAGTAGGGCACTTGGCCGCGCATTTCGGTAGGCATATAGATAAACTGAACCGAACGATCTTCTTGCTGCAGCTGCTGGCCTACTTCAACAATGTGTGTAGAAATCAGATACTGGCAATTGTGGTGCTGCTGGAAGGCGCGTGTGACGGTAAGGGTGGCTTCAAAGGCATCCTTGACATTGGTACCTTTGAAGAGTTCATCAAAAATAACCACCATATTTTTACCTTGGTTGACATACTCGGCCACCTTTTTGACGCGGAGCACTTCCGCATAATAGTGGCTGTGTCCCATATCGATGTCGTCCGACACGTTGATGGAGCTATATAAACCATCTTTTACAGAAAATGACATGCGGTTGGCCGGTACCGGAAGGCCAATATGGGCAAGATAGATGGCGATGCCAAAGCTCTTCATGTAGGTCGATTTTCCAGCCATATTTGCCCCAGTCAGAAAGAGAAGATTCTGCCCTTCATCAAACGTGAGGTCATTGCCCACGGCGTTGGGAATAGTAGGATGGTAAACATTTTCAAGTAGAATATGTTGTCGTTCTGCTGCAAGTACTTCTGCCCTGACAAACCCTCTGGCGTTGGCCACAGAAGCAATGGACTGATAAAGATCGATGTGATAGATGGCTGAGAGACTCTGCTGAATTTCTTTTGACCACTTGTGCCGCAATTGATAATCACAGCTTGCCGCTAGACCAAGCGGGATGCTGTCCGCATGCGACTCGATTTTATGCTGTAACTGCGAGAGTTGGGTGTATTCCTCGCGCAGCCAGGCTTGATCAAAGATGCTTCCCCGAAGCAGCCCTATTTTGTCTTGCTGCTGAAGTTCGGATAGGTAACTGGCTAATTGCAGCATGATTCGAAGGGTGGCTCGAATGCCGGATTCCAGGTATTTCTTTTCTTCTTTTAAACCCAGCGCGGCCAGCAGTTTGCGGCGGCCAGCATGGACCAGGGCCAGGGCAAACTGCCGATCCGAATAACTATTGGTAAAATTTTGCACAATATCGAGATCATCGGGGTTGATCTGGAATGTCTGCTGCGAACTTCTGAAAAATGAAATCAGCGCTGCCTGTCTATCAATGGCCGCAGGGTCGGTAAAAGGCTGCAGGAAAAGTTTTTCGAGCAGCAACTCGCCGCCAAAAGTCTCGGTCTTGTTATAAAGTGAAAAGATGGAATCGCGTTTATATTTTCCGGAAATATTGAGATCCTGAAGTGTTTGTTTATCAATAATGAAACTCATGCGCCCTTGTGTTTTTGAGAAGTTAATAAATCAATGATGCCTTCGTTTTCGATGATGATCATGCCATGCCTATCTGCCGAAATTCCCTGTTGCAGCGCATAGCTGTAATGCGGTTTGCCTTGTACCATGTTTGTGGGTAGAAAAACAAATTTAATATCGGGATACGATTGCATCAGCTGCTCTCCGGCTTCAAGAATATGAGTGGATAGCACAAACTGACATCTGGGGTGATGGTATAGCCTTGAGACCACTTCAACGGTGCCCTCGAAAGCATCCTTAACATTGGTGCCCCGAAACATCTCATCGAAAATGACGAAGAGCCTGCGACCTTCGGCAAGCTGCTGCGCCACCTTTTTAATCCGTAAGACCTCGGCAAAAAAATGGCTATAGCCCATTGCAATATTGTCGGGCAGATTGATCGAGGTAAAAATCCCGTCCCGGGGACTGAATAATAAACGCTTTGCGGGCACCGGGAAGCCCACATGGGCCAAGTAAAGTGCAATACCCAAAGACTTCATAAAGGTCGACTTTCCTGCCATATTGGCGCCCGTCAGGAAGGTGATATTGTTTAAACGATCCATGTAGTGGTCGTTGCCTTTGGCATTCCTGACCAGTGGATGAAAAACACCTTCGTAGATGAGGCGTTGATCCATACTGCTGTCGACTGTTGGAAGGACGAAATGCTGCTCATTGGCAACCTGGGCGACACTGAGGTAAACATCGAAGGTATAAATATCACGTAGAATAGCTAACAAAAGATCTTTTTCCTCAAAGCGGAGGATATTGTCGTACTGGATAACTGTCTCACGCTTGAGCGGCTCTTTTTCTTGAAGCAAAGGAATCTGCTCTAATCCACTGTTCTCAAATTTGAGCGCCCATTGCTTTAATTCTTCCTGGTAGCTACCTTCGGGGCCTGCGCTGGAATGGATAAGCGCTTTCCAGGCGTGCATAATTTTACTGCAGGCAATGATGCCGGCAACCACTTTTTTGTAATCGGTATCGCCACCAACAAATTGCTGAAAGCGTTCTTTCAAAGTCAGACTTCCTGTCCGCAGGCGGCTACGTTCATCGGCCATGTCCAAATAAAATAAAGCCTGGTCAAACCAGCTGGACTGGAAGGGAAATAGCATGGGCTGATCCATAAAATGCTGAATGGTAGCCGTACGTCTGCCAATGGCCTGCGCATCTGAAAGCGGATAGTGAAACCATTCTTCCAGCAGTTCGGCTCCGCCGGAGGTAGCCGTTTTGTTATAGAGGCCAAAGATGGATGCGGTACCCCTGGCTGCAAAAATCGATAGATCGTCCCGGGTTTGTTTGTCTATTAATAATCCCATAATTAACGCCCCCTTCTTCTGATCCAGATAATAAGACCGACGCTCAGCATACTCAGTGGTATAAGGTATTTGATCAGCAATTCAAAATAGGTCCAGCTGCTTTCGCCAATCCGTAGGCTTTTATCAATCGAATCGGGCAGACGCATATCCACGGGTACTTCGCCATCACTAAGCCAGGAGAAAGCTGCGCTGACGAGAGAAAAGTTGGATGCATTGACCTGATTTCTTTTGATGAAAAGCTCACTGTTGCTAATCCAGTCGGCGTCTCCCGTAACAAGTATCTTCTGTTCTTTTTTACCGACTTTTCGGGAGAGTGCCACCACTGTGGGGCGGCTCCCTTCGCGCTCACCTGCGGCAATATTGAGAACGGGTCTGCTATCAATGAAATTGAGGTTGTCAAGCTCATTCCACGTACCGGTCGTATCCGAAGCAAAAAGTACCTTGGATTGGAAAGGGGACTGCGGTGACACCAGGATACCGGCTGTACCTAACAGGGTGACAACCTCTTCGCGACGGGCCATCGGTTTGAGGTAATAGGAAAAGTCCTCACCGGCCTGGGTTGGTTTGAGTGTCAGCAGGTCTGGTTGCAAGGCTTCTTGCTTTTTGACCAGCACACCAGGTTCCAAGCTAACGCCCAATGGTGCGGCGATGCGGTTAAAAATAGCTTCCTGCCCCGGCTCTCCGGCAAGCATCATATTGCGGCCGCTGGCAATGTAAGCATGCAGGTTGGATAACTCCTGTTCGTTATAGGCCTGCCGCGGTTCGGCTATAATCAAGATGTTGATATTTTCCGGAACCGGCTTCGACAGGTCAAGCTCTTTAAAATCAAATCCTTGATTGATCATCGAATAACGGAATGCCTTTTCCTGGGTAATGGTTTTGTAACCACGATCTTGGGTAGAGTTGCTGTTGCGCTCGCCATGACCCGATACAAAGCCGACTACTGGTAGTTCATCCATCACCAAACGTTTGATGGCTGCGCTGATTTCTGATTCCATCGGTACGCGTTGCATGTCATCATAAACACGTAAAAAGGTTTTCCGCCCATTATCACGTTCCAGTACGCGGACAAACCGATAGTTTTCCGAAGAGAGGTCTACCCGTTTTTTGATGGCTTCATAGGGCAGGATCTCAAAATTCCATTTGTTGAATTTCCGCAGGGTGTCCAGTCGCTGTTCGGCATTGAGCTTTGGAAACTGTCGGTCGAGAATGGGATTGTCAGTCTGATGGTAGTAATACACGTATTCCATTTCTATTTCGGGCTTGAAACGGATGTATTTCTCAAACGAGCCCACATCGGTTTTATACGACGAGGGTAAGCCGATAAAACTGTTGCCATCGAGCATATTGACGTAAGTGGTGATCTTAAATCCACCGGTTAGTTTGTCCATGATCGCTTGGCTACTGGGGCGTAGCGTATTGCTTTTTCGGTAGGTGCTGTCGTAGTATAGCTTGATAAAGGGGAGTGTGGTCAGGTATCCGATGAAGAACACGGCCAGGGTGATGCCGCCAAATTTCAGTAGGTTTTTACCGGCCGACTGTTTCTTTCGGATAGCCTGAAGGCGGAAGATAGAGTAGCTGACAAAAAGAACGTTAACAAGTATAAAGTAAAGGATGTCTTCTGTTGTGATCAAACCTGCGATAAAAGTGTCGGCACGGCCGTTGATGGCCAGCCAGTAGGTAATTTCGCGCACAAAGGGGATGTCCTGCCAAAGGCCACGTGCAAAGTTCATCATGGCAAATACACAGAGTGTTCCGATAGCAGCCACAATATTATAGCTGGTCAATGAAGACATAAATAGACCGACAGCAGCATAGGCAGACAACAATAGAAAAAGTCCAAGCAAGCCTGTCAGCATTGGGCCGATGTCTGCATGCACTACCGTACCCATGGTAAAAATAACGAGGATGGATACCGACAAAGTGAGGACAAGACCAAAAAGCAGCAGTGCAATATATTTGCCGAGAATAATCTGGCTGTTGGTAATGGGTGAGGAGTACAGTAATTTGATGGAACCACTGCTGTATTCGCGACTCATGATGCTCATAGTCAATAAGGGCATGTAGAGGTAGAGATAAGACTGTACTTTGGGATATATACCACCCCAGGCCGATGAAAATAGGCTTTCAGTGGTATTGATAAGGTCGATTTTCATGGACTGCAACTGCACCATCCCGGCATAGGAAGCAGAAAATAAGTAGCCTATCT
The DNA here is from genome assembly GCF_002376635.1 of Sphingobacterium sp. UBA3549. Lineage (NCBI taxonomy): Bacteria > Pseudomonadati > Bacteroidota > Sphingobacteriia > Sphingobacteriales > Sphingobacteriaceae > Sphingobacterium > Sphingobacterium sp. UBA3549. The sequence goes on from NZ_DFOE01000032.1 coordinate 90,942, forward strand.
GAAAGGTAAAGATCATCAGGACAAGCCAGGCAACAGGTGAGTAAAAGAGTACCTGCAGTTCTGTTTTTGCTATTTTTAATGTTGTTTTCATGGTTGGATTGAATTATACTTTTCTTCTTTTTCGAGTCATTTCGGCAAATACGGTCTCGAGCGAACTTTTTTCGGAATAGATCTCGATCAGATTCCATTTTTCCTGGACGCTTTTTTCAACCAAGGCTTCGACGAGTTCCTGGGTGTTGGTGGAGCGTATGCGAAACTTAATGTTGCCTAAAGGCTCCATGTCAACAAAACCCGGGAGCTGCTGAAATTCCTCCATGGATGGCGGAGATATTAGGCTGACAACAACACTATTGGGGGCAACTTGGTTGTCAAATTCTTCAAGTGAACCGGAGAATATCATGCGGCCCTCGTGGATCATCCAGATATGATCGCACAACGCCTGTACCTCTTGCAGGATATGTGTGGATAGCACAACGGTGCGTTCTGTTGCGATCTCTCGGATGAGGTGCCGGATGTCGAGGATCTGGTTGGGGTCAAGACCATTGGTCGGTTCATCCAGCACCACGAAATCAGGCTCATGAATGATCGCCTGGGCTATTCCTACCCGCTGCTGGTAGCCGCCAGACAGGTTTTTGAGCAGCCGATGGCGAAAATGGGCAATGCTGCATTTAGACAGCACACGTTCGATGGCAGCTGGTATTTTTTCGGGTGCCATTAGACGTAAATTTGCCGTGTGGATGAGATATTCCTCTACGGTCAACTCGGGAAGCAACGGTGGCTGTTGTGGTAGAAAACCAATATGTTTCTTTGCTTCTACCGGATGCTGTGCCATGCTGATGCCGCGGATAAAAACTTCACCGTGCGACTGATTTACTACGCCGCACATGATATTCATGGTCGTAGATTTTCCCGCTCCATTGGCTCCTAATAGGCCATAGATGCCATTTTTTTGAACTTCAAAATTAATGTCACGGATAGCCCATTGGACGTTGTATCGATGGGAAAGATCTACCACCTGAACAATGGGAGTGTCGTTTGCTGTGCTCATGTTATCGTTGATTTTGGTATGAGTAATCCCCGGACACGGTGTTTATGTTGCCATGCACACTGTGTCTGTTGCCTGCGGAAATACGTTGTACGTCCGCTAGCAGTGGGGATCATATATGATGTTGTTGTTACCTCGGATTCTGAATGATTTCAGGATTTAAAACAATGTATTTGGATGCAATAGGCAGGACATACCGATTGCTGTTGGGGGCCAGGGTAAATGACTCACCTTTGTACGTACGGGTCTGTGTAGTAATAAAGCCAGGTTCGGCGGCAAGGCGCTTCTGGTCAAACCAGCGCAAACCCTTTCCCATCAGTTCTTTTCGCCGCTCGTTGATGACGATCTTGAGGAGAGCCTGTTGATCCATCGCCTGCAGTGGCTTGTATGCGCCGTCTTCAAAGCGCTTGCTTCGGAGGGTGTTTAATACAGCTACCGCTTCTGCAGAACGGTCATTGTCGCGGGCCAGCGCCTCTGCTTTAATAAGCATCAGCTCGGGAAGCGTTGGGCCACTGGTCACTTTGCCGTTGGCCGAGATAATGCGGTGTTTATTATACGCTTTGCCCTTGAAAGGGCTCCAGGTAAATACGCTACCGTCGACCGTAAAGAGGGTAGCACGAAGGTCGCCAGGTTCAAACAGCGCCAGTAACTCGGGATTTAAGGACAGGGTGGGGAATGAATTACGCAAGCTTTTTATCAAAATCTCTTCCGTATCATTCAGGATATTCGGATAGCTATTTGGTGTAGCTTTGTACTGTTTGAGATCGATCAGTTTATACGCTGGCTTGGCCAGTACAAGCTCTGCATAGTACAGTGCGTTGCCATAGTCGCGCATCTGTAGATAAACGCGTGCCAGGATAGCTTCCGCAGCCGACCGCGATGCGAGCATATTAAAGTTCGCCTGCTCGGGAAGGTCTGGAATAGCCGAAGTCAGATCGTCAATAATCTGCGTGTATACTGTTTCCACCGGTTTACGGTCTAACTTGGCGTATAGATCGGGACTTGTCAATAGCGGAATGCCTAGGTCAGTATGGGCTGTTGAAGCATCGTACTGCTTGGCGTAGCTGTTGACCAGATTAAAATAATTGAGCGCGCGATGTACCTTAGCCTGGCCCAAAATATTTCTCTTTTGGGCGTCCGTTCCGCCCTGACTGCCCATAATCTCTGTTGCAACTTGATTGAACAGGTAAATTTGTTTGTACTGGTCTGCCCAGTCCGGATCTTCATTGTTGTCGCCGACAATGTCGCTTTTCCAGCTATAGGCATTGGCGTCGGTCAGAAAAAGCGTATTCAAATAAGCGTCATCCGATCCATAGATATCGTCGCTGGCCAGGACCGGCCAGTAATACGATCGCTCTACCGAGGTGCTGTTATTGAGCAGGCTCTGATAGTCCTGTGTGTATTTAAGTTCACGTTTGCCGACCAGGTCTATCTCCACGAATTTACGGCAGGATGCCAGGCTGGAAACAAATATGGCGGCAAGGCCGAAGGTGATAATCTTGTGTTTCATGTTCATAATTCTTAAAATCCCATATTGATGCGAAATACATAGCTCGTGACGGGCGGCATACTGGCATAGCTACCGTCAAACATATAATCGGGGTCGATATCGCGGTCTGTCTTCTTCCACAAAAGGCCGAGATTGGTCGCCGTGGCGCCTATGCTCAACGATTTGATGGCCTTGTTGTTGCCTAGCAGGCTGGCCGGAAAGCTATAGTTTAGGGCGAGCATCTGCAGGCGGATGTGACTGGCATCGATGACATTGATGTCGGCGTATTCAAACCGTTGTATGCTATTGAGGTTGGTATTGATGACGCCAGGTATATCGGTATGGGCCTCATCTCCGGGCTTACGCCAGCGGTCTACCAAAGCCTTGCTGTTGGCCAGATAGCCATCAAAACCTGCTGTATTGCTCGGATATTGAGCGGAATTGACTTCTTTCCAACGCACTTTGTGACCAAATTTCATTGTCATGCGCGCTGTAAAACTAAAGTTCTTGTACGAAACGGTGTTTGTCCAGCCACCAAAATAAGGTGCATTCATGCGTCCCATATACCGTAGGTCAGTCGGTTTAAAATCATCGGTAGAGGCTTCTGAATCGAAGACCTTGCCTTGGCCGTCACGAATTTGGGAGCGGCCTTTGTTGTCGAGCCCCGCCCAATGGTAAGCAAAGATTTGATCAATAGGATAGCCTTCAATTGGTGTGGAGGTCTCACCTGGGGTCTTCAACGTATTTGGAAAACGGTCGTCTGTCACTTCGTTGTTGCTATAAGCTAGGTTGAAAGCACTATTCCACCTCCAGTTTGGTCCTTGAACGATCTGCCCCTGAATGCTCAGGTCAATACCCTGACTTTTCATATTGGCGGTGTTGAAAGCCAGGCTTGACCATCCATAGGTTGCATTGTATGGTACGGAAGCAACAATACCGTAAGATCTTTTTATGTAATAATCAAGGTTAACCGTCAAACGGCTTTTTAGGGCAGTGAAATCCAGTCCGGTATTAAACGTCCGTGTGGTTTCCCAGCCCAGCAGCTGATTGGCCGGAATGCTGATAGATCCTGTTGGAAGCTGGGTATAAAAATCGGTTATGGAAGCTGAATACAAGGTGTATGAGGTACCGTCACGCGGTACAGATCCTCCTGTACCAATGCTTCCACGCCAGCTAAGTGCATTTATCCAGGGCAGCGCACGCATAAAGTTTTCCCGGTGTAGGTCCCAGCGCAAGCCGGTAGACCAAAAGGGTTTAGCGCGTTTCGAACGGTCGATACCGATAATCGTTGCATCGTCAAAACGTAGGCTACTGGTTAAAAAGTACTTCTCAAGCAGTGTATATCCTGCGTTGGCGTAGTAGCTCAGGTAGCGTATGCGGTCGATATTGATGGGGGCATCCTGTATATTTAATGTCTTATTGGCGCCGTAGATATCCTTGTAAGGCACCGTCGGATTGATGACAGTAGACTGATAGGTATCTTTATCAAAACCATAACGTGTTTGTAGATAGCCCATCATCTGGCTCTGGCGGATCTCGCTACCGGCAAATAGGTCTATCTGGTGGATATCGTTAAATTTTTTGGTTCCATCCAATTGGAAGCGTAGGGAGTAATCGTCTGTTTTGCTGTTAGAAGTGAGGTATTTGCCGCCCAAAGGAACCCCATAGGTCAGTTTGCCCGTGCTGCTGAGTGTGGTACCGTTATTGATCAGGTTGCGCATTTCATAGCTGTCGCCATCGCGGAGGCTTTCCATATTACGGAGGCCTTTTTGATAGGATCCTGCTAACGATGCATTCAGCCAGCTCAAGGGATAGTAAGTCAATTGACCGGTGAAGCGCGTCAAGTTATTGTCGTATCTGTCGCTGCTGAGGTTCAGTTCATCCAGGTGGTTATACGACCATGGTAAGTACCCTTGGCTTTCAAAACGCTGTTGGGCAACCTGCGGAGTAAAAGCAAAATAGCGGCTGATGCTATTTCCATTGTCGTCCAATAACATATTGTAGGGAGTGAGTCCAAAAGTACCCGGGCTGATGGCAAGAATTGCAGCGTTGTTCACCTTGCTTTTCTGAATGATATGGTTGAGTCCTAAGGATACTTTTAGCTTGTTGTTAAAATAATTGTTTTCGATATTGAAAGTCAAGGACATGTTATTGGCATTGTTCTCCCGGTAGATCGGTCTGTCCTTTGAATACACGGCCGACGCATAATAGCGCGCTCCCTGCACAGCACCGTTAAACGATAGGTTATATTGTTGGCTTTGCGCGGCCTGTAACAGCTGATCGCGGATCTGCTGACGGTTGTCCATTTGTCCCAGCTGACCAAGGATGCTACTTTCTTCGTCGGTGCTGATTTCGCCGCGTTTGGCGCGGAACATCGTCATGATGGCGTCGGAGCGATTTGGTGCACGCCAGCCAGAGGCAGGATCGTAATAAAAATTATGATCAAAGAGCTCTTTTTCAAAGTCGATATATTCAGCAGCATTCATGTTCCGTAAATTATGCAGGTTTGGTGGAGCAGAGGTTCCGAGTGTGGAAGAGAAGTTGATGCTATTTTTTCCCATTTTCCCCGCCTTTGTTTCGATCACAATTACACCATTAGCAGCTCTTGATCCCCAGATAGAGGCTGCGGCGGCATCTTTCAGTACGGTGATGCTGGCGATATCGTCGGGATTGAAATTGTTGAGTATACCGGCACTTGTACTGGTGGCCGAAAGGCGGCTGCCTGATCCTGTCGGATTGCTGCTCAATTGTTGTTCCATCGCCGGAAATCCGTCGATAACGATCAGCGGTGTACTGGACGTACTGGAAAAGGTATTTGGCGAGCGTACGAGGATGCTATTGGTGCGCGTGTCAAATTGAACGCCAGGAATTTGCCCTTCCAATCGTTCGATCAGGCTCAAAGCCGGACTTTCCTGTATTTTTTTGTCATCTATAACCACCAGAGAGCCTGTGGCTTTGCTGGGGTCGAGCTTTTGATACCCTGTATTTGCCATAACAGATACTTCATCGAGCGCAGCAATCTGTTGTTTTAGGACAAATAACGGTCCCAGGTTGCTCGCAGGAGTACCGCTGAGGTCTATCTGCCGTACTTCATAACCCAAGTAGCTAATTTCGAGTATGGCATCGCTGGCAACATTGGATAATACAAATATTCCCTTTCCATTTGTTCGCGTTTGGTTAGGGGTGCCCTTGATCCGTACAGTTGCTCCGGCAAGTGGCCTTTGTTGCGTATCGGTAACGATTCCATTAATGGTGCGTTGCTGCTGCTGATCGGTGACAATAATGGTATTGTTTCGAACAATAAAGCCCAGCGACTGCCCTTGAAAGCAGAGCGCAAGCACCTCGGTAAGTTCAAGGTCACTTAAGTTGATTGTGAGTGCTGAGAACGATTTGTTGTGTTCGGGACGGATCACATAATCGTACCCAGTCTGTGTACGTACCTGTTGCAGGATCTGCTCAAGGCTGGCACGTTTGACATTTAGGTTGATTTTGTTTTGGCCATGCAGGGCCGTGGCTGTTTGTAAAAACAAAACCAAAAACAACATGCAAAATAATTGAAATCGCATAAGCAATTTGATTATAAAGTTGGAAAAGATAGGCGGTCTGTGGGTCGGTTGATTTACCTGATACTTTTCATTAGCAAAAAAATATTGATACATTTGTTTGTTGATTTTTGGACATGGATGTCCCTCTTGACAAGGAGACATGTCATGCAGTTCATAATTTCGTAATAATGCTAGGCGTGAATTCAAAAATCAGTTCTAGGGGCGGTGCAACGCCTCTAGATTTATTTTGAAATCGTGGTTTTTCTTTCGTTAGGGTATTACCATCAACCTCCTTTCTTTGTCTACCGTGCGGATTTCAAATTTTATACCGGTGGTAGTTTCTAATATTTCAAGTACTTCCTGTAAAGTTTTCTTACGCGATATACTGCTGATATACCGTTGGTTGTTGATCGGGCCAAGGTACGCTACGTCGATATTGTACCATCTTGATATCTGGGCCATGATCTCTTGTAACGTAGCCGAATCAAAGTAAAAATCGCCGTTTTTCCAAGAAAGATCTTTCGTGAGGTCGACTTCTAGCAGTGTAAATTCGTTGCCTGTCTGTATGATTTTTTGACCGGGTTTTAATAGGATAGGGGCTGGATTGGTAGGATTGTTTAAGGCAATAGCTCCTTCTTCCAGGGTAAAACTTTGCTGTTTGTCTTCGCGATAAGCTTTGACATTGAACTTTGTACCTAAAACCTGAATGGCATTTTGTCCGGCGTGGACAATAAATTCCTGCTTGATCATTTTATCGCCCGCACTAATTTGCCGTTTGCTCACTTCGAAGTACGCTTCGCCCTCTAGGGTCACTTCGCGTTTGGCACCTGTAAACCGTATCGGAAAAGTTAATTTACTATCCGCGTTGAGTGTGACTTGCGTACCATCCCCAAGCCGAATTTTGTAAGTATTGCCCTTTGGTACCACAAGTGTATTGCTTAGTATGGCTTGGCTGTTATTTTTGGAATCATCGTTCTGGTAAACAAGTTGTTCGTTATCGCTCCAGTCGATGAGAATTTCGTGGTCTTTTCGATTATAAGAACCATTAATTTTATTCAGGTCGATTTGTTCACCGTTCGACAAAATCAAGGAAGCACCACTGCTTGCTGGCGGAATGGGGAGAACCTTTTCATTAACGGCTGAACTTGTTACAACTTCTGTCTTACGTATTTCACTGCTATTACCCTGGGATGAGGAGGTGGAATTATGTCTAAGGAAATAATAGGAAGAACAGGCAATGACAGCAATAGATGCCGCTGCTGCAAACCATTTCTTCCAATTGGATCTGGATGGATGCTGTAGATGGATGTCGGTGTCGATGCCGTTCCAGATATCGGAAAGATCCGCCTGCAATTCTTGGGCTGTTAGATCAAAATCAGGAAGCTGTTTTGCATGGCTGATATACCAATCATCCACAAAGGCTTTTTCGCTATCCGAACATTGATCTGATGCATATCTTTTGAGTAGATCACGATCTACTTTTAACGGTTCTCTCACGTATGATGGTGTTGTTGTTTTGGAGTATAACAGTTAACTCGGCAACAGGTCCCAGATCAAAATGATTTTTTTTTAAAAGAAATAGGACTACTGAGATTGGTCCGGAAAAAAAGCAAGCATAAACAGAAGCAAGGGCAACTTTTGGCGCAACAAATGGAGCGCATTGGATAGTTGATTCTTTACTGTTTTTTCGCTGATGCCTAGTTTTTCGGCAATTTCCCGGTGGCTAAGGTACTGCTTACGGCTTAACTGAAATATTTCACGCATTTTTTCTGGAAGATTTTGGATCTCTCGCTCAATGATGTCCTGCAATTGTTTCTCGCGTATCACATGATCGGTATCTGCTACGTAGGTGGATGCATAAGAAGACATACTTTCTAAGTATTTATCCACCACTTTGCTGTGCGAAATATGATTGATCAATTCATTTTTAACGATTTGATAGAGATAAGCGGAAAGCTTGATATCTGTCGGCAGCCTGTTACGTATCGACCAGATCTTGACAAATACTTTTTGAAGGATATCTTTTGCCTCTTCGCGATCGCGAATAAATCGGTTTGCATGGACGTACAAAGGCATACTATAGCGCTGGTAAATGACAGAGAAAGCTTTCTCGTCATCCTGGCGAATCAGATCAACCAAGATCCCATCGGATAGTATGGCGTAATCGTTGTCCTGCATGTTGTGTGTAGTACGTTTTTCTAAGGTGAATAACAGAAATCCGGCCCAGCTTTTTTGCCAAACTTCATCAATTAATAACACAAATATAACTTTTTAATAAAATAAGTGTGAATTTTTTGCGAAAATTCAACTTTCTAGACGGGGTCATTGGGGAGACGACCTCGAGATACCCAAGATCCATTCTGTTGCTTATCAATAGCAACAGAATGGATTTGGTATAATTAGTTTATCTTTTATTTTCCCTTTTCGAACAAAGCTGAAAAGCTACTAATCCAATCAATAGCCCAGCGACAATAGTTTTCCCTATGAAAGCTTTTTTATTATACTTCCATTCGGCACCTAGTCCAAGTTCTTTGGCGATATTGGGAAGATGGCCTTTCGCGATGTCTTCAACAACACCTTCCAGCATATCGACACGGTCTGCCAGTACCAGCGGGAGCCAGCGGCCGTAGCTGGATTCGCTATACGTAAAGGCAATCCGTCGAATGGCGCCACTCAGTCCTTTGGGTGGATTGCCCGTTCCATAAACTGCTGTTAGGTTGGGGCGTTCAACAGAATGCAGTATCTCAACCGTTTCTTCCTGCAATGGGGGGCGCTGCCACGAATAGCCCTGATGTTCTTGGTTGTTTCGTTTTTTGATGGGATAGGTGGGGTCGTTTTTGGGGTCAAAATCGATTGCCCAGCCCTTGATATGCCCATATTCCGATTGTCTATCGTTGATAAAATCTTCGGGTGTAGTTTGATCTGTTATCATAGTAAAATATCTTAAATCGAAGCCGATGGTGGAATTAACACAGTTTTGATACAATCGTCCAATTTGGAAGAGAAGAGGTGATATGCATCACCGACTTCTTCGAGCGGAACCCGATGTGTAATCAGCTCTTTGGGATTGATAACGCCATCCTTTACATGTTGGATCAGTTTGGGCAGCAGCCGCTTCACCGAAGCTTGATTAGCCCGTATGGTGATTCCTTTATTTAACACATTACCAATAGGAACCAAACTATTTGTAGGGCCATAGACGCCCACAATAGACACGATACCCCCTTTTTTTACGCTATTAATCGCCCAATGCAATGCCGTGGTCGATCCGCCCTGTAGCATCAGGTATCTTCCCAGAAGACTATTCATGGTGTTACCTGCCGCCTCACAGCCCACCGCATCGATGCATACATCAGCGCCGAGTGAATCGGTGACCGTTTTGATAAAAACGACGGGATCGCCTATGGAGCGGAAATTGACTGCCTCACACTGGGCGTAGCGTTCGGCAAATTCGAGCCGATAGTCGACATGGTCGATTATAATCACGCGGGCAGCCCCGAACAGCCAGGAGCACTTGGCAGCCATAATACCAATTGGACCGGCACCAAAGACCACCACCGTATCTCCGGGTTGAATTCCCGCCATTTCGGCCGCCTGATAACCTGTAGGTACAACATCGGTCAGCAAAACCGCATCGTCGGGATCCATCCAGTCGGGAATGACGACCGGACCAACATCTGCGTAGGGCACCCGAACATATTCGGCTTGCCCACCTGCATAACCACCCGCAGTATGGGAATAGCCAAAGATACCGCCTACCGCAGTCGCTTCAGGATTGGATTCATGGCAGTTGCCATACAGCTCCTGCCGACAGAAGGCACATTTACCACAGGCAATATTGAAAGGCACCATCACCCGGTCGCCAACTTTTAAATTTTCTATTCCAGCGCCTACCTCAACCACTTCACCGATAAACTCGTGTCCAAAGGTAGAACCCACCCGGGTGTCTGGTACTAGACCATGGTAAAGATGCAAGTCAGACCCGCAGATACAGGAGCGCAATACCCGCACGATGGCATCCTGCGGATGGAGTATCTCTGGCATGGGGGCATTTTTATCGGCACGTACGCGATAGGGCCCCCGGTAATTCATTGCAAGCATAATTCCTAAATTTTTAAACTGTCAAAAAAGCCAGCGTCCGTTCGATGACACTTACTTAGGAAGGAATGTGGTGATCCATTCGTTTGCCTATTTTACCGATAGGGGACTTATACGTAGACAACGTATTTAGAACATCTCTGCCTATTAACAAGAGATGCTAACCCATTTAATGACCGATTGTACGGATAAATGGTGGTGCAGCGGGCACCGCTCCAATAAAGCAATGTTGAAATTGCATTATTTTACAGGTTTTATTAGAAATCCATCATCAATTGACTTTGCTAAAAATAAAGCCTAATTTTGACTTATCAACTATAGCTAAACCATCAGGATGAACGTAACGCATGTCAGACAATTGTTTACCCAACTTTATGAGGAAAATTGGGGCAAGCTGTATGTGCATGTTTTCCGAATGTTGGATGACCAGGACGAGGCACGTGATATTGTGCAGGAAATTTTTACGAATCTCTGGGATCGCATGGCGCATCTGGAAATCGTACACTCGTATCAGGCTTATCTTTATCGCTCCGCCCGTAATCTGGTCATTAACCGCATTGCCAGCCAGGATGTGGGTCGGAAATATGAGACTTACCTCGAGCACGCAGCCCCAACATTTGAAGTGATGCCCGACGATCTGTTGCGGGAAAAAGAATTAGCGGAGCAAATTGATCAAGCGATTGAAAAGCTGCCCCGCAAAATGGCTTTGATCTTCAAAAAAAGTCGATTCGAGCAGCGGAGTTATCGGGAGATCGCCGCAGAACTTGAGATCTCTGAGCAGACAGTCAAAAAGCAGATTTACAATGCGTTGACGGTTTTGAGAAAAAAAATACGAACTATTTTCATTTTTTTCTACCACTAAACGCGCACTATCCTGTCTTCTAAACGGTAAACAGGATAGCACCTATGAAACAACGCATATCAAAACAAGTACTGCAAAAGTACCAGCAGGGCACGTGCAGCGCTGAGGAAATTGCACTTGTCGAAAGTTGGTACAATCAGCTCAGCCGGCAAAATAATGCAAAAGACATTCCCGAACTGGATCTGGCTGCCGAAGACCGGTTTTTCCAACAGCATATTTTTGGTCCTGAATGGCGGGCTAAACGCCATAAAAAAGCCTATCTGAAGGTAGCGGCCAGTATGGTGTTTTTTTTGATGGCCGGTGCGGCGATATACTTCTTTTCCCCGCGGCAGCAAACTCCGCAGCCATTGCCATTTAGTATTGGTCAATTTCAGGCCGATCTGTTGATCGGAAATGAGGTGGTGAGCCTGAGTAAGGAAACGCCGTTTAGCCCCGAATGGCTCGATCGGCATAAAGATAGCAACGTGGCCCTGCAAACCAAAAAGGGACAGGAATTTAAAATGGAACTTCCGGATGGTACGCTGGTGTGGTTAAATGCCGACAGCAAGCTCAAAATTGAACCGGGGTATAATGAACATAAACGTTCGGTATTTCTGGAAGGTGAGGCTTATTTTAAGGTGGCCAAAAATAAAGCGAAACCTTTTATTGTGCACGTGGGGAACACCCGTATCGAAGCACTGGGGACAGCTTTCAACGTGAAGTTGTATCCAAAGGACAACGCGCTTTTAACGACCCAGCTTGACGAAGGGAAAATACGGGTCAGCAATGCTGGCCTGGACGAGATTCTGCTGCCCGGACAGCGGATCCAGCTGAATGTGCTGAATGGAGCCTTCCAGCGGCTGGCGGAAAACAGCCAGCCCGATATAGCCAACTGGAAAGACGGGTACTTTGAATTTGACCAGACACCGTTGCCTGAGATTTTAGCGGATCTCGCCCGTTGGTACAATTTCACCTATAGCCTGTCGCCTGCCTACAAAAATAAAGTCCTAAGTGGAAAAATCAGCAAAAAAGAATCCTTTGAAGAAGTGTTGAAGATTTTACGCTTCGCCGGTATAAATTATACCATCGAAAAAAACGAACTCTTGCTTATTCCCTAACCAAAAACGTAACAAACGAATTTTCAATCTAAATACCTTATGAAAAAGTCCGTAAAAACCCTGCTATTGATGCTGATGCATGTGAATGGCTATGCCTTGAGCCAGCAGGCAGACAAGTCGATTGACCATGTCCGATTTAAACAGCTCGTCAAATCCATTGAGCAACACAGCGATTATCGCTTTGTGTATGATCCCAATGAGATCAATCCGGATCTACCAGTAGATGTCAATTTAAACAACGCCAATATTCCTGAACTCCTCAGGCAGGCGTTCTCAGCTAAAGGCATACGCTACCAAATTGTCAAAAATACCATCGTGCTCCAGGGGAAGGGGGCTGCAAAGGCGGTCCAGATGACCATTTCCGGTCGGGTCAGCAATGGATCCGGTGCAGCGCTTGAAGGGGTTAGTGTACGCGTTAAAAATAAGGTAGCTAGTACGATGACCGATGCTAACGGTCGTTTTAGTTTAAATGGCCTGCAGCAGGATGATATACTACTTTTGAGTTATGTGGGCTACCGCAGCAAGGAAGTCACGGTTCAGGCTAAGGGTATCATCGACATCAGTCTCGAAGTAGATCCCGGTAACCTGGATGAGGTAGTGGTAATCGGTTACGGGACGTCTTCGATACGCAAAAATACGGGTTCGGTATCTAGCGTCACGAGCAGGGAGATCGAAACACAACCGGTACTAGACCCCTTGGCGGCCTTGCAGGGGCGTGTTTCCGGACTCAATATCGCTTCCAATTCGGGCTTGCCGGGCAGCTCCTTTCAGGTGCAACTCCGGGGTGTCAATTCTTTAAGCAATGGCAGTAGCCCCCTTTACATCATCGACGGTATTCCATTTTCGGACGAAAGCATGAACCAGTTTACCTCGGCCAATGGCAACCAAAGTCCGCTCAGCCTGATCAATCCAAGGGATATTGAACGCATCGATGTGCTGAAGGATGCCGATGCAACAGCCATTTATGGCTCCCGCGGTGGTAATGGAGTGATCCTGATCACAACGAAAAAGGGAAATAAGAGCGGTCTTAAAATAGACTTTAATGCCAATGTGGGCTCCGGTAAAGCCATTCGAAACCTGAAGATGCTCAATACCGAGCAATATTTGGAAATCCGGAAAGAAGGCTTTAAAAACGATAACTGGAAAGCGACAGCAGATAATGCACCGGATCTGCTCACTTGGGATCAATCCGCCTACAGCGACTGGCAAAAGGAGTTTTATGGTGCATCTTCTCCTTTCTCGACCTATCAGCTGTCATTTTCCGGAGGTAACGAAAATACCCAATACCTGGCCAGTGCCAATTTCAATCGTCAGGGGGATCCCTTGCCGGGCAATAAGAATTATCAGCGCGGTGGTGCGCTGTTGAACTTGTCTACGCAGTCCAAAGATCAGCGATTTAAGCTCAACAGCAGTTTCAACCTTAACCTGGACCGTAATAATACCGTACCGACCGATATTGCGCAGTTTTATAACCTGGCGCCCAACTATCCTTTATATGATGAAAAGGGCGGCTATTATTGGTTCCAACAGAGTTTACAGAATCCCGCCGCCTATATGGAACGCTCGAGTGTTTCGAAATCAAAATCCCTTTTGGCCAACTTTTCTGCCGAATATGCGATCTTACCCGAACTGGTCGCAAAAGTCAATGTGGGCTACAACCTCAAAAGCATGGACCAGACACGCCTGCTGCCCAATGCGGGATTTAATCCACTGACAAGTACGGGTTCAATGGCTTCTTACGGAAATTCGGATTACCAGTCCTATATCGTAGAGCCACAGTTAAATTACAGCAAAGCTTTCGGTAAGCACGATTTGAAGCTCCTGTTGGGCGGTACCTGGCAGCAGCGGGTCAGCGAAGGTAACTATTTAGATGGTAGTAGTTATCCAAGTGATTCTCAGTTAGCCAATAGGGCTGCCGCAGGAATTCTCGTCTTGCGTAACAACCAGTATGCTGATTACCGCTACCAGTCTGCATTTGGCCGGATCAATTATGCCTATGCCGACAAATATCTGTTGAATTTCAACTACCGAAGGGATGGCTCTTCCCGCTTTGGGCCCAACAATAAGTACGGTAATTTTGGGTCGATCGGGGCAGCCTGGGTGTTCAGCAGCGAAGAATTTCTCCAGGATCAGTCTATCTTGAGCTTCGGAAAGTTACGTGCCAGCTGGGGAGTGACGGGCAATGACCAGATCGGCGATTACCAGTACCTGGATACCTGGGGAACGGGCTTTGCCTACCAGGGCATCACGGGGCTTTATCCAACCCGGGTGTTTAATCCCAATTTTGGATGGGAAGAAATTAAAAAGAAAGAACTGGGTCTCGACTTGGGTTTCATCAGAGATCGTATATTCCTTACGGCCAATTATTACAACAATAGATCGGATAATCAGCTGATCAATATCGTGCTCGCACCGCAGACCGGCTATAATTCTTATTTTGGTAATACACCCGCACTGATTGAAAATAAGGGCTTTGAGTTAGAGCTGAGCAGCGTGAATATCCAGAAGGAAAAGTTCAGCTGGAAAACCAATTTCAATATCACTTTCCCTTCCAATACCCTGCTAAAATATCCCGGCTTGGAGAGCAGCAGCGATGCACGACGATACGTCATAGGCGAGTCTACGCGTATCGTCCGTGGATTTGAGTTTACAGGGGTCGATCCGCAAACTGGGATCGCCCAATTTCGGGATGTGGATGGTGATGGCAAAATCAGCGATTTCAATGACTATGTGACGCTGGGTTCACTTCTGCCAAGGTACTATGGTGGTATGGGCAATAATCTGACTTATGGCGATGTGAGCCTTGGATTCCTCTTTCAGTTTGTCAAACAGGAGGGGCCGTCCATTGGGTATGGGCCTCAGGCCACGACTATTGGTGGATTGGCCAATCTGGATGAATATGTGTTAGATCGCTGGCAGCAGCCCGGAGACCTGACAGATGTACCACGTGCTACGGCAAATAGTGCCAACGAAGCCAATGTCGCTTATCGCAATTACTACCGGTATTCGTCCGCGGTTTGGGACGATGCGTCTTTCATCCGCTTAAAAAATGTATCGCTCAGTTACGACATTTCTAAATGGACGCAGCGAATCCATATCAGTCGGGCATTGATCCAATTTAATGCGCAGAACCTCATTACCTGGACAAACTTTAGGGGTATGGATCCCGAGATACCTGGATTTGACCGCACTTATGTTTCGGATGTCAATCCCTTTGGTTCGGTACGGAACAGCGCCACGCCATCCATGCGCACGTATACATTTGCGGTTCAGCTCACTTTTTAATGATCATAAAACTAAAGACTTATCCTATGAACAAATATATCATCTACAGCCTTTTTGCGACACCACTGCTTAACATCTCCTGCAATAAATTTTTGGCCGTGGACCCACCCAAGACGGAAGTGGCGGCAGCGTCGGCTTTCAGTGACGAAAAGACGGCCACAGCAACCGTGGGCGGACTCTATACCAGTATGAACAACTACAATAACCAGTTTGCCAGTGGACTGATGACCATGGTACTGTCCAGCCTGGCCGACGATTATAACTCAGCCTTTACAAGCTACGATGAATACAAATACAATAAACTAAGTCCGGCCACGTCTTATCTCGACCGACTTTGGTCGCAACCTTATAGCTATATCAATCACAGCAATAAGATTATAGAAGGTGTCGAAGCGTCGGCACTCAGCAGCTCCGTGAAAGCGCAGTTATCGGCAGAGGCCCGTTTTACGCGCGTGTTCAATTACTTTTACCTGAGCAACCTCTTCAATAAAGTGCCTTTGATCACGGATACCAAAGATTTGGAAGCCAACAATCAAAAGGGGCCGGCTTCCAGGGAAGCGCTTTACGCCTTTATGGTAGACGATCTAAAGAAAGCTGCTGTGGATATTTCGGATAACTATCAGGGCAATGAGCGTACGCGACCGAATAGAAAAGCGGTGGATGCACTGTTGGCCCGGGTATACCTTTACCAGGCAGACTGGCCGAATGCCGAAGCGATGGCCGACCAAGTCATCGCGGATAACCGATATGAACTGTCGCGCGATCTCAATACCGTTTTTTTGAAAACCAGCAAAGAAGCGATCTGGCAACTGCAGACGGTAAATCTTTCCACTGCCGGGGTCAACACCTGGGAAGGCTTCAGCATCGTTCCGGCAGTAGCTACAGCAAGGAGTTACTATCAGGTGTATGATGCCACGGTAGCGGCCTATGAGGAGAACGATTTACGTAAAGCGATGTGGTTAAAGCCTTATGTGGTCAATAATAAGACGCTTTATATGCCGTATAAGTATAAGGTGCGCACAGGCGCACCTGTGACCGAATACAATACCGTGCTGCGCCTTGCCGAGCAGTATCTGATCCGTGCCGAAGCGCGGCTAAACCAGAATAAGTTGCCGGCGGCACTGCAAGACCTTAACCAGATCCGCGAACGTGCCGGCCTTGCTGCATTGCCACAAACGATGGACAAGGAGAGCATCGCCCTGGCACTTGAAAAAGAGCGCCAGCTGGAACTGCTCGGCGAATGGGGACACCGTTGGTTTGACCTGGTGCGAACAAACAGGGCGCTGCCTGTACTCTCAAAAATTAAAACAGACTTTAGTGAAAGCGATACCAAAATACCCATCTCTAGTGCTATCCTAATCACAAATGCTAACCTCCAACAGAATGATTAGACTATATAAACATGCTTTGTGGCTTATTTTACTGCAGGCAACCATCGTCGCGCAGGCACAGGTGACGGTTCTTCCGCAGCAAGCAGCAGCTGGAGATACGGTGACGATAAGCTTTGACCCCAGTCAATCTGCAGCAATTAAGAATGCCGGACCATTTTTCGTGGACTTCAACTATTCCAATTTTTATGAATTTCCGAGCCGTTTGCCGATGCAAAGGGAAAGCGGTAAGTGGCGGGTACGCTTTAAACTGCCGCCCTACGCCAACTTTTCCTGTTTTACCATCGCCGACAAAGAAAAGAAATTTGTACAGCGGCCAAGCGATAGCAGTCAATATGAGATCTATATTTACAAGGATGGTCGGTTGATTTCCGGTAATTACCTGGGTAAATCGTATAGCGTACCGGTCCAAGATAAGACGTCGGATCATATTCTTGCTACACAGGAATATTACCTCAATAAGGAGCTGAGCTTATATCCCGACAATTATGAGGCAAAGCTCCGCCTGATTGTGCTACATATGAAAAACGCTAGTGCCGACCAACAGGCGCAGCTGTTAAAAAAAGGCTTGGCAGTGGTGGAACAAAAATTTAGAAGCAATCCGCTCTTTGAAGGGAACCTCAACAAGGTGACCATGGGTTATCTGATACTCGGCCAAAATCAAAAAGTAGATTCGATCCGCCAGGTGGTGATCGACGAGTTTCCCAACAAGAAGATCGGCATAGCCTATCGGCTCAATAAATTGTTTCGCGAGCAGGATTCCACGGCAGTGGTTGCCAAGATCGGGCAGCTTCTTTCCCGCAAGACGGCCGAAAACGAGGCGGCTTATGGTAGCGCGTACGAGTATCTTTTTAGCTACTATGTACAGCATGCCGACAGCGTACAAGCCAAGAAATACCTGCCCCTGATCACCCGATGGGAACAAGATCCCTACAAATGGCGCGCTTACAACCAGTACGTACAACTGCTATTGGATCATAAGCTGATGCTCCAAGATGCCGCCAAACTCAATTTGTATCTACTCGACAGTGTTGCGGCCTATCCGGTAAGTTTAATACGCTATTTCCCCGAAACGGGCTATCTGGTGGCCCATGATCCGGCCAGGGCGGATAAGATTGATGCCGTAAAAGCAGAAATTATGGCCAATCAGGGACTTATCCTTGCGCAGTTAAACCAGCCCGAAGCGGCCCGTGACTGGTTTACTAAAAGTATCCCTACACTCAAATCGGCGGCATTGCTCCGCGCAGTGGCCATGCAGTATCAGCAGTGGAATGATCCAAACAGTGCAATACCCGCATTGGAGGCAGCCTATCGTTATGCTCCTTTTGATGCGGCGACGCGTCAGCTTCTCGACAAAGTGATCATTAAAAACGGAACGGACAATGCTGCCGAACGGCAGGCTTATTTTAGCAAGCTTGACAAGCAATGGAAACAAGCATATTACAAGGAGTTTCAGAAAATCATCGGCAGTACGCCATTTCCAGAGGATATCAGCATTGTCGATATGGAAAAGAAACCGTTGCTCAAAACGGAACTGAAGGGCAAGATTGTCATCATTGATTTTTGGGCAACCTGGTGCAAGCCCTGCATCGCCTCATTTCCCTATTTGCATCAGGTATACAAAAAATATGCGGATGATCCGCAGGTGAAGTTCGTTGTCCTCAATTCGGGCAGTGGAAACAGCTGGGACGATGCGTACAAATGGGCAAAGGCCAATCCCGAATTTGACTTTACATTTTATTACAATCAGGATAAAAAGCTCAGTAGCAAGCTGGATATCACATCGATTCCGACAACATTGATCCTGGACAAAAAGGGGAACATCCGCTTTCGGAAAGTGGGATTTGAAGGTGAAAAGCTACTGCAGAGCTTGGATGCCATGATCGAATACCTCAAAGAATTGGAGGATAAATAGAATAAGCCAATCAACCGAATTATTAGGCTGTACGCAGAACTTTTCAATGCATTAAGACCACGCTGCACGGAATGTAGAAGCCGCCAGAAAGATAGCAACTTTTGGCGGTTTTTTTTTAGCGATCTATTTGGGTGTCAGTTTTCAAAGTACATTATCTACTGTGTATTGCTTTTGTTACACTTTGTTTGTTTTGTGTGTAAAAAATAATTTCAGTATTTATACGTTTTTTTTGCTTTTAAAACACTGTTGACGGGATTGTTTTGCGGTATTTAACAATTTATTAATTCGAAACTTTTTCAATTGGTATTTAGTTTGATGTAAATTAGAGACATACGGTCATGGAGAGACCGCAACATTTATTTTAAACTTAAAACCAAAAGTTATGGCTTTCAAAGCAAGACTTCAGTTTTCAGGCAACGAATATGACGTGCTGAATGCTGACTACTCCTTCACCCGCGACGTCGATTCAAAGGGACGTCCTTCATCTTCAGTTTATGGTGGTACAATCAATGTCGAAGTAGAATCTACAGAAGATACTTCCGTCATCGAAGCTATGGTCAACAACCAATACAAGCCTATTGCAGGTACATTGCTGATCAAAAAACCGGACGAAGATGCCAAAATGAAAGAAATCAGATTTGAAGATGGTTACATTATTCGCTACGAGGAAGGAATCAACATAGTAGGATCGCATGCAATGACCTACAAATTTGTGATTTCTGCGCGCTCCATCAGCATTGGTGAAGCGACAAGCGAACAAGACTGGCCAAAAGCGTAACCCTTACAAACATCCGTAGGTGGATTGATAAGGCACGCTTAGGTAAGTAAAATTAAATTTTAAACCATTAAAAATTACGATTATGTCATTTAAAACAAGATTAACATTAGGAAGTAAAGAATACGATGTGATCCAGTGCAGGTTTTCCCTGCACCGTGATGTGGACTCTAAAGGACGTCCGTCATCGTCTGTATATGGCGGTACAATTACGGTTGAGGTCGAATCGACCGAAGATACCTCAGTCATTGAAGCGATGGTAAACAATCAGTATAAAACTGTAAACGGCAAGATCACGTTTAAAAAGAGTGAGGAAGATGCGACTATGAAAGAACTCAAATTTCAGGACGCCTATATCATCCAATACAACGAAGGAATTTCGGTCACCAACGATAAACCCATGACACTATCCCTGGTACTGTCATCACGGGTACTGGAAATGCAAAATGCATCACTGGAAAATGATTGGCCTAAGGCTTAAAAGCTGCAATAGACCATGAAATTTGGAAAGACGGTCTATCGCAGGAAAGACCGTCTTTTTTGTAAACTCTATGAACAGCTAATTTATGTATTTTGATAAGCCAAAATTATTGATTGAGATGCATATTGACGGAAAGGAAGTGTCGCATTTCCTTTCGTTCAATATTCGTCAGCGTTTTAATGCCCACCACGAGTTTGAACTCCGAATAGAGCACGGTAAACTCGGTATTCCAGGGTTGATTAATTTACAGGATAGCCGCGCTTATGTAGGGCGTACACTGGCGATTTCTTTTGGCTACGCGCAGGGAAACATGCAAAATTTTTCGGGCATCATTACCGAAGTCTCCTTGACGCAAAACCATGGTTACCAAGGGGTGTTGCAAATTAAAGGCTACAGCCCGACCATATTGATCGATCGTGGCAAAGACCTGGGGTCTTATTATGGAAAATCACTCGGCGATATTGTCAAGTTGGCTACCCAGGATGTTGTACAGAACGATCTACATATGCATGTAAACCCCAGTAGATCTGAACCGATTGATTACCTGATCCAATACCGGGAAAGCGATTTTGAATTTCTCAACCGCCTATCTGCCGAGTACCTCGAATGGTTTTATTACGATGGTGAGCGCCTTCATTTTGGCAAACCATCGGACTTACCCACTGGAAAGGTGACCTATGGACGCGAAGTGAGCCGGCTCGATTACGGTATCCAGATCCGTCCGGTCAACCACCGCCGCTTTAGCTACTTGCCTCAACATGATCAGTTGCTGGAAAGTACCAGCAACGTGAAATCGGATGGTCATCCGGATCAGGTTTTTGCCATGCAGCGGGCTTCCGAAACCTTTAGTAAAGTGTTTAGTCAACCCTTGGATATCCGTGTGGATACACAGGGTGAGCTGCAGCGCATCGTGCAGCAGCAGGAAGAGGCCAATGTAGGTCAGTTGCTTCAGGTGTCGTGCGACAGTGATTCACCGGCTATCCGGCTTGGTGCGCAGATAGAGATTGAGACAAGCCTGCGTCAGGATCTGAGTTTTGTAACCGATACCCTCGGTAAATTCCTGATTACCGAAGTGGAACACCACTTTGATGATGTGGGCCGCTATACCAATCGGTTTAATGGTATTTTAGCGAGTACAGAACGTATACCGGTGCGTGAGTATATCCGGCCACAGGCAGATATGCAGATGGCAGATGTCGTGGACAACAACGACCCCAGTGGTCAGGGAAGGATACGGGTGCGTTTCAAGTGGCAGTGTGCTAATAATGACGAAACCGAATGGTTGCGCATCATCACCCCAAATGCAGGTACGGGCGACCGGGGTGTCAATCGGGGTTTCCTTTCGATCCCCGAAATTGGTGATCACGTCATTGTGGCTTTTGAAGAGGGCAGCGTAGCGCGACCTGTTGTAATGGGGAGCTTATACAACCAAAGTACGGCAGATAGTACCCCGCAGATTCAGAACCACCTTAAGAGCATTACCACGCGGTCGGGTCATCTGATTGAGTTTGACGATAGTCAGTCTACACAGGGTATAAAAATAACGGATATCAAAGGAAATATTGTTCATATCGATAGCCAGGGCAGCAATGTGACCATTACCGCACTGGAAAATATGACGTTAAACTGTAAAAATATGCAGATTAATGTCACCGAAAATATGGATGTACAGGTAGGTAAAGATCAAAGTACGTCTGTTGGCAACAATCAGACCGTATCTGTGTCTAAAGATATCGCAACTACTGCAGGCAATAACTATTCGCTCACCGCTACCGGAGATATTAGTGAAGATTCGGACAATCGCACAGAAATTGCCAGCAAAGATTTTAATCGACAATCCGAAACATCAAACGAGCTGGCATCGGAAATGACGATCTTTAGCAATAAGGAAAACATGACCTTGCAGAGCGGAAAAACAATTGAAATAAACAGTGTCGAGAAATCTAAACTCTTTTAGCACATGCGTAAAAGGAACGACATAGATAAGATCTTTTTACTTCTGTTCATGCTGATGAGTATTATTTCGAGTTGTCAGGAATCAAAAATGAGCGAAAAAAAATACATATGGAGTGGGGCTCTTGTCGCGCCCAGAGAATACCCGGTGGAAATATATGATGGGGCTTTGATTAGTGAAGATTATACCTACCGTTTTGGTCCGATCTATGGAATTATACAGCAAGGCTGGAGCGTACAGTCTAAGGGAATGGGATCACCGGATGAGCCCGTAGCGCTTCCGGACGAACTGCAGATGACCTGGTATGCTATTCAGGAGGAAAAATTCTATACTGGAAAATGGAAGCTGGATAAACAGCAGCTTACCACCATCTGGGAAGAAGGAGCGATAGACGTCCGCACACAAAAAAAAGATGATTTTAAGACTTTGATTGTTGGCCTTGCTCCAGAAGGGAGACTGGCTCTTTGGGCGGACGGGCAGCGGCAGGTACTGTTAGCTACCTTTCAGGCGCATGACACCACCATAACGCCAGAAACTGTACACGAGGATTTCGAACACTTCTTTCGGAAGGAATATCGCGACGCAGCCTATAAACCTCAAAAATTATATGGTGATGAACTGTATGCCACTTTGGAAGGCCAGGGTTGGCCAAAGCCACAGCTGTATATGGAATATAATAAAAAATATGCATGGAAATTTGCTGTAGAGGGCATTAAATTAGGCCCTAAAGATTATTTTTTTTATCAGTGCTTCAATGGAGAAAGGGATATG
Source organism: Sphingobacterium sp. UBA3549 (assembly GCF_002376635.1). Lineage (NCBI taxonomy): Bacteria > Pseudomonadati > Bacteroidota > Sphingobacteriia > Sphingobacteriales > Sphingobacteriaceae > Sphingobacterium > Sphingobacterium sp. UBA3549. The sequence goes on from NZ_DFOE01000032.1 coordinate 113,647, forward strand.
CCTTTGAACACCGACAGTGCGAATACGAATCTGCCGAAAGCCATTCCGGAGCATGTGTATGTGAAATGGGCAGATGGGGATAAGCAGTATGGAGTGGCTGACGTAAAATTTAAGTATGAGATCCTCAAAAAAGCATTTGAGGAATTTGAGCCAACGGAAAAGATCGACTTGCTGTTTGAGATAGATCCTTCGGCTAATGTATTGAATACCTATTTGCGCTCATCTTCTAAAAAGATAAAAATTGTAGGCTACGAACCGGCATTGGTCCGGGTCGATAATTAGATCGTATGGCAAACGTTGAATTTAAGGAATATAATCCACCGCCAAGGAATACGCCTAAGCAATACAGCGTGACGATTGATATATTTTTTGACGGCACAAAAAATAACAAAAACAATACAGATGCGCGCCGGACGGGGCATAGTTCCTTCGCCAAATATGGAAAGTCAGACGATGAGTCCAGCTACCAGAATGACTGGTCTAATGTAGCGCGGCTTTGGGAGAATTGTACCAATGCCAACCGGCTCTACATTGAGGGAATAGGAACCACCGACCGCCAAAAGGATTCGACTATGGGCTATGCGTTTGGTTCGGGTTTTACGGGTATCCGTTTTAAGGTGCGTAAAGGTTGTGAACAGTCCGCTGATATCATCAAAAGAGTGTTCGAAGAAAATGCGGGTAAAGTGCTTCGGCAGATTATTTTTAATGTGTACGGCTTTAGCCGCGGTGCGGCGGCAGCCCGCAATTTTGTCTACGAGATCGGCAAGGCAGCCTATAAGGGCCGAAAGGTAGAGGCCGAGGGAATAACGGCTTATTACGACGGTGATAATATGCCTGCCCGCGAGGAAATGCCTGCAGGAGGGCACCTTGGCTATGCCTTGAAGCTTAAAGGGATTAATTTAAACCCTGCTCATGTGATTGTTAATTTCCTCGGTATTTTTGATACGGTTGCTTCCTATTCTGAACTTCCGATACCGCGCTTTTCTAACGATATCGCAGAACTCAATCTCAATACGCTCGGAAAGGCACAACATGTGGTGCATTTTACGGCCCGCGATGAGATGCGGGAGAACTTCTCGCTTACGCGTACGCCGAAAGGAATTGAAAAGGATCTGCCAGGAGTGCACTCCGATATCGGTGGAAGCTACCTCAGTGGGCCAGAAATCAAACAGGAGATTGAGACGGCCATGTTAAGAGGTACATTGGAGCGACTGCGCGATAGATTGATTGCCGACGGTTGGTATAAGCCCGGTGAATTGACTATTACCGATGGCTGGTACTGGGCATTGCGGGGTGAGAAACGTATGGTTCACAAAGAATATAGCTTTATACCGCTACATTTTATGGGACAGTTTGGTAAAGACAACAATGCCGCGTTGGACCGTGGCAAAATGGAGGCTAAATATTCAATCAGCGGACATGCGGTACTGCAGAGCACAAAGTCCAAATTGAGTGCTTATGTCTTTAACGGCGCAGCTTATCCGTACGGTGGCAAACAGTTAACAAGTGCTAATTTGAATGAACTAAAAGCGCTACGTTATGGTTATTTCCATCGATCGGCGCGTAGAGAAGGTATCGGAATGGATCCAAATAACAACTGGCAACGGGTGGAGTTAAAATAGAAACGTTATATCATTTTTTGAAATCCAGGAGAGGAGGTAATATGGCAATTTTAAAACAAGCAACGAATATTAAAATAAATGTGCAAGCAAAATATAACTTACAGGTTACTGGGAAGGTACAGAAGCTCGCTGATAAGCTCAATGCGGAAGCGCGTGAAGGAAATTTGATATTGGCGAGTAATAAAGTGGTACATGGAAGAGGAAATAAAGAAGTTTAAATGTGATGTTTTTTAAAGTGTATGTTTAATAAGAACGGAAGTATTTTTTTTCAGGAAGGGCAGACCGCTACCAACACGCCTAAGGTTAACACGAATAAACCGCTATCGACAACGATATTATCGTCTTTAAACTGGCGGATAGGGCTCACATTAAATTATGGAGTGAGGTTAACTTTCGGAAGAGAGGGCAATGAAACAGAATTAAAATATACATGCAGCGTTAGGCGACTTAACAATGGAAGTGAAGGTAATTTCGTATTCGCTTTAGATCGAACGAGTGATGTTTATATCAATGAAATTGTACCAGATCTTATAGCCGACAAACTGGCGTTCGAAGCTGGCAAAGTGTTTTACCCGCTGCATCTTTCTGTTGCTCCATCCGGCGAGTTACATGGGGTTGCAAATGCAGAAACTATTCGACAGCGTTGGCCTGACGTAAAAGAAGGACTACGAAATTATTTTTATGGGGAATTTTTTGAAGAATACCTACAGAAAATGGATAATCTTTTGTTGGAAGAGCATAACATATTTTCTGCTCTGAGTCGAACAGATTGGTTGCTAAACGTTTTCTTTCAGCCTTTTTATCAGCAGTCCGCGAATGGATCCAAAGATCGACTGCAATTTTTTCCAAACCTTCCTACGCGTGCCATGGGGTACCAGGTCGTTGAGAAAATTATGCCTGAGCTGAACCACTTTGGCGCTATTGAGCTAATGCAACATGGTCTACTTGAACTGAACGATGATTTTGGCGTAGATGGTACGGGAAGTAGCGAGGCACTTTATATTTTTCATCCTCAGACATGTGCCTTATTGGGAGTAGACGGAAATTGGGATGCAAGCGTGGAAGGCGCTCGGGGGACCGTAGGTATGAAGATATTTTACCTAGCCCAAGATGGAGAAGATTTTGTACACGATTATACGGTCACGAAAGATAGACATGATAACATCGATACGACTTCGTCAAAAAACCAACATACTGCTAATTTAAGTGATGCGAACGAACAAAAGGATGTATGGGCGAAACTATTTAATCTTTAAAAGATGGCAGAAAAACATGTAGTTGTCCAAGGAGCGCAATGTATGTGCAACTTTGGTACTGCACCAGATAAGTTGAAGGTGCTCACTAATGATAAAGATTTTGCGAATGATAGTCAAGGAAGTAAAAAGCGAATTGCTACGACAAAAGATACGGGAACTACATTTGAAAAGAACATGTTTGGCTCATGTTCGAAAATGAATAATAAACCTTGTAGTGCAACAGTGCAAAGTTGGTCTGGGTTTTATCCTGATACGATCTTGTCTAATGGCGGAAAAGTTTTGTTAGAGGATAGCAAAGCTACCTGCCCAACCGGTGGAACAGACTGTATCCGGATTATTCACCACGGTCAGCAAGCGGAGCCATCGCAAAGCAACCGGAACAATAGTTCCAGGGAAGTGCAAAGCCAGCTAAATCCGATGGCAAATATGATCGATGAGAAAGAAGCTTTTGACGGTATTGATGTCTCAACACGATAGATTATGGCAAAGGGTGTTAAGAAAATAAAGTGGTCGGGCGAGGGACCTGTTTACAATGGGAAAAGAGGATCTGTCCCGAACTCCTTACTCGTGATTGGTCCAGGGGAATATGTATGGTTTCAGGTTGGGGAGTGGTATCCAGATACGACTGAAGCGGATAAGAAAAAGGACTTGAGATGGGCTGTACAGAATAAAGAAGGAAAGATAGCCTACCAAAAGACGCTGGGATGGAATTATCGGTATGGTTTTCGAATTTCCCGAAAACTATGTGGTCCTTATACCTTCTATGTGGAAGCATCCTGGACTGGAAACTTTGATGGAAAGGCTGGATTAAGCTTGCGCGGAGAAACTCCGGCACGTATTGTGGATAGCCGTTGGACAAAGCTTGAAGGCGGAGAGGATGTACGCAAAACCTATCATTTCTCATACGGTGAACTGGTATGGCTGCGTCTTTTTACGGAGGGGCTTAATGGCTATAACAATGTCGAGGTTCGTGTTTTTAGACGCTTGAGATCGGCATTTGGTCTTCTTCCAAAGGATGATGAAGTGACCCGTAAGATTTATTACTGCCAGGTTATTAACGGTGAAATTAACCTTAAAATCCCAAATACCTATTCGTGGGGAAGGACTATGAAGGATAAAGCAGCGGTAGAGGAGTTCTACGTTAGGGTAGTGCATCCTGTGACTAAAGCTTATATTGCCGACACGGGATTAAATGGCGATACAGCACACGCCCGATTCCTAAGGATCAAGAATGAAGAGGTTTCTCAGGTTATTGAAACTCCGCAAAATAGAGTGCCTGTAACGATTTATGAACCAGATAAGAATGCGGCAAGGTTTGAACCGTGTAAATTTGAACAGATCAAAATCACTGAAGCTGGGAAATCGGCAATCACTGTATTTGATCACGGTGGTGGGGTTGCCAATAAATCCAATCCAAGAGAACGGGTGGTGCAGTCTATCTATTTTGAAATAGGAAAAACAGCGTTGACCCCCGAAAGCCTGAAGAAGATGAACACCATTCTTCAGTTTATACTGGAGCACAATGGATCTTCTATTCGTTTGGATGGTTATGCCTGTGTTATCGGTAAGCAGATTGACAATCAGGTGCTTTCCGAGAACAGGTCAAAGACTGTCAAAGAATTTTTTCTTAAGGGTAAACTGGAAGCTAGCCGGATTAAAACTGTTGTGGGGCACGGTGAACTTAAGCCTACGGATGACAAACAAGGTCGCGACAACATCAAATACAAAGATGAACAAGATTATATCAACAATCGGCGGGTGGACATTTCCTTTGAATATTACGGACATAACGCTGATACAATAGTTTATGAGACAATTTTGGGAAGCAAGCCAACGACGATTACAGTTGAGCCTGTCAATTTCGATACAAAGGCTTGTTTTAGTAAACCGGCGCATAAAAAAGAAATTAAATTTTCAAATCCCAATATTCCGAGTGGGAAAGGGGGCAGCATCCCTGCAATATCGCGCTTGTCAGAAACCAATCCTGTTCCGCTAAACTACATTTGGCCAATGTATTGTGTTACTAATAAAAATTCTTTTAGTTCGGCAAACGACTATATTGTTCATTTTCATTCGTGTCGATATTTTTCAGTGGAGAATAATCCTCCCGTTAAAATTAGGGTATATCCTGATATTAAGTGGGAGTTCCATTTTCAATTAAATTTAAGTAATGAATTGAGTGTCAAGTGGCAAAAATTATCTCCTGAACAAGATCGCGAGATGAAGAGTAAAGCTGGAAAAATTGGTGCAGAAAAAAGGTGGAAGCAAACTGAAATTGATTTTGGAGTCTTGCTTCAGGCGGACTGGAATAAAAGCGGAGAAAATTATAGCAGCCATTTTGATGCTACGTTCCAGCATGAGGCCAAAATAAAGCAATTGTATAATATTTTTGGGACACTTAAAGACTTTGCGAAAGGTGTAACAGATACCACTAAGGGTACAATTACTAGAACGCGTTTGGGTAAAATTTTACCTTTCACAATTACTATAAACCCTCCAAATTTTTGTTTTGGAGCTATTTGGAAATTGTCCAAGGTAGAGTCGGGAAAAATTGGTACGGATTTGCATTTGTATTTTAAAGCTGAGCCGTTAATTGGAGCAACTATTAATATTGACCTTCTTAGCCTTGCTGCTACTGCCGCTGGTACCGCTGTTGGAAACCCCCAAGCTGGGAAGATACTTAACGATGTAAGAGACTGGATTCGAAAAGATCGGCCGGGAATAAAGGCGGATATGTATATTGACTTAGTAATTACTGGCACGATTCTGGGCGAAGCAAACATAAATTTCAATACAGAATCTAAAGATAAAAAACTGGACGCTTCGATTGGAACTCGGCTTAAAGTCGAATTAAAGGCAGGTTTGGAGATTGAAGGAAAATATGTATTAGTCGGTGTACAAGCCTATTTAAAAGGACAAATCAAGGCTTCTGGTGTTGCGTCCGTTATATTTGCACATAAAGTCAATTATGATAATAGGGGGCTTTTTTATAGGCCAAACCTCGTGTTTGAAGGAATGAAAGTAACTTTCGTTATTAAGGCTGACGTTGGGATAGGATTTGAAAGAGATATGGAAAATACGTCAAAGAATATTAGTTTGGCAGACTTCGAAAGAAATGCGACACTCTTTCCGCCATTTGATGTTATCGAAAATTTAGAAAAGTATGCTGGAGTGAGTGCAAATATTCCACTTTTTGTTAATGATTAAATTATTTTAAATATGAATGCAATGTTTTTAGGATTTTCTGGACTGTTAGTTTTATTATCTTGTACACCTTCTGCTAATCACCCTAAAGTGAATACAGATAAAGCGGAAAAAATTGAAGCACCCCATGCTAATAGTTTGGTCGTTAAAAAAATAGATTTGAGTAGCATAGCCTTATCTGAAAAATTTGGAAAGATTGAAGATTCAGATGGGTCAATTTTGAAATCAAATGGAAAGAAATATGAAACGATGAGTGGATTAACTGCGATTGGGTATAATGCAACTAAAATATTTTCATTTGGAAGTCTAATTTTGAGTTCTTCTGATCATCCAACAGAGGTAATATTTCATTTGGAAGATGGAACTTCTATTTTGAAATTTATCGAAGTTAAACTAACGGATGAAAGTCTTGAACAGGCTTTCTTAGATGAATTAGATAAGCGTTTCGGAAAACCAAATTTCGCACAAAATGCTAAAAAGGAAAATGGAATGGGGGTTGATGAAAAAGGCAATGCAATCTCTTCAGATAATATCCCCGAGCAAAAATTTATGGTTTGGGAAAAAAATGGAGATAGAAAGAATTATTATGTTTCACAAAATCGCGCTGAAGGGCAGAAAGTGCTTGAGCTAACTATTCTAGATCCAAATGAAAAATTTGGAAAACAATATATGAGTGTGCGTTCCTTAGATTGGTATAAATAGTGGACTATAACCGATAAATATGGATAAAAATTATTATATGTTGGATTTCAGTGCTGGAGGCTGTCAGATTGATATTCGAATTAATGATATTCCTGTAGTAAATTTTGAAATCGAAGGACAGGCTTCGACGGTAGTTCCCATAAATTATGCTATCCCATCATCAGGTAAACAGTTAATAACAGGCCGGATTCTTCCATTAAGTGGTCAAGAAAGAATTCATAAGAATGCATTTGTTGATTTTCAAGTTAAATGTATGGACGCGGAGAATAACTTTGTTTTAAAAAAGGATTTTGAAAAATATTCTATTTCCCATCGTGAAGATTCAGGTGAGGATTTTCCTGTGTATTTGATGGACTATTTTGATGGAGATGTTCCTTATGAATTTATTGGTTGGAAAAATGGTATTTCAATAAATGATATTGAAGACGTATTTCCTAAACTGCTGCAGGCTTATAATAAGTTGGCTGAGGCAATACAAAATAAAGATTATCGCTATTTTATTGACACATTTCGAAATAGGGAGCGAATTATGAACACAGCTATGTATCTGGGGCCAACTGATTCTATGGTTAGATTGGAGCACTACATCGAAAAGTTTGAATCTGGATTTAATGATGTAAAGATTTCGGAGAATGTATTAATGCAAGTTGTTGGCGGAAATAGGGCGGTATGCCTAAAGAAAAGAAATGCAGACCATGCGCTATCCGTACGTAACCTAGAGTTAAACAGGGAGATTGTATTGGATTTAATGTTCAATATGCCAGAAGGAAAAACCGAATTTCAATTAGTTTAACTGTTAATAGAATGTTGAGTAACCGTCAAAAAATAATTGGATTCTTATCTAGTATATTTTATGATATGATAAATGGGAAAAGGCTTAAAATGTATTTATTGGTGCTATTTTGTGTGTTTGTACTTACCGCATGTAACGCTCAAAATAGAAATGATTTATTGTCCATGCACTTTGATCAACCTATAACTGAATTGATCGGTGCACATAAATTAGAACAGTTCCAAGATCCGAATTATGGGATTTATACCTATAAAACAGATCAATAGGATGGTTTTAAAATTGCAGACATAGATCTTTCAACCTACAAGTATCCAAATGGTCCAGTAGCAGATTTTAATAGAATACAAATATATGTAGACAGTCGAACGTCCAAGAATTACTTAGGCTTCAGGTATACGACAGTAAAACAGCATGAGATTCAGGAATTGATTGCCTCTCTTAAAAAAAATTATCCTGAATTTGAACAAAGAAAAGATTCTGCAGGGGACGTTTATCTGTGGGACTTAAAGTCGCTGAATGCCTGGCTGTTTTACTATCCGAATCATTCTGTTGATAGTAATGGTAAAGATTTTCTGAATTCTAATTTCCTGTATGTGAAGAAAGGGACTCGTCTGGACGACTCAAAAGACAGTTCAATCCCTACGATCTGGCAACAGATAGATGGCTTATATCCTAAAGATTAGAAGGTATGCAAAAACCATATTACAGCCTGGATTTTGGAGCGACGACGTGCAAATTTCAAATTAAGGTAAATAATTTTGAGGTTTTTATGTTGAATATCGACGGTAATGTTGCATCTGAAATACCGCTAAATGGTGGGATATTTGGGAGCGGCGAACAGCAGCTTGAAGTACGTCTAGATGGTAACTCCGCCATGGTTTTGGAGAATAAAAAACACAGGAAGAACTTATTATTGACCTTTGGCTATGTGAAAATACATATAAAACGTTGAGTATTTTTTAGTGGTCAATTTCTGGTAGTTTAAAATTATGGGTAAAAATTATTATAGCACTAATTTTAGTTTTTCTATGTTGCTTACCATCATGCTGGAACTATCTTGTGTCGGTACTGGTGAGAAAATTACCCACCCACCAATTACCGAATCAAATCCGACGACTGTTTCGGTGGGTAATGCCTTGTCCGTCAAAGAAAAGATGATCAAGCATTTTCCGAAACAGCCTTTATACTACATTTACATCGATCACGAGCAGTGTTTTTTCGAGATCCTTGTGAATGATATCCCAGCATTTCAATATTTTCAGGATGGTGGTATTATGTCGCCCATAACTTTGAATAATTATATAGCTAAATCCGGAAAACAGAAAATAACTTATCGTCTTTACCCGCAGACGGAACGTGAACATGGCGAAGGGTTTCAACAATTGACACCGTTTACCCGATTTAATTTGACACTTTTCTCGAGAGATAATATGGATACAGTTGCTGGTTTCGATCATCAAGTTCAGTTACTAGACCATCCTAATTTAAAAAAAGAAGATGGTAAAACCTTTATAGGAGCAGGTTTGCCATACTATGAGTATACAGTTACTTTCGATGCTTCAGTACCGTATGAAGTCCCCGCGCTAGCTAACGCAACGGATTTAAGGAAATTACCGAAAGATGTGCTTGAAGAGAAAACACTTGAAGCTTATAACTATTTTAGGGATTTGATAGCAAATAAAAATAAAGATGTCTATAGTGCACTAGTTTTTAATAGTGATGTGAGGCAGATTGTAAGCTTATATCAGGATGAAAATGATATCCGTGAAGGTGGGAATGAAGATATGTTTTATTTTGACAATCCTACTTTTAAAGTCGAGCCTATAAAGGATTTTACCTTAAAACTTTATGGAGATGGGAAGCTCGTTTGCCTGGAGCATAGTTCATTGGACTTACGCCTCCGGGGTGGTTCTGCGATTTGGGGTAAGTATAAAGGAGATACAGGTGGTACCTTTGCGCGTTTTTTAAGCCTGTATTTATACATCCCTAAAGGAAAAGACTCCTTTGAAATTTGGTAAAGAAAAATAGGTAGACGTAATGGATATGTTAAGGGAAGGATTCAAATTAGGTGATGTAATCTTTTCGACCTATAAATATCTAAAAATTTTCGACTGCAGAGTCTTTAATCACGGTGCTAAAAAAGGATAAGTGATGGAAAATTCTAATAATAAACGATGAAACCAGGTTTTGAACAGAATACAGACAAGGACAATGGAATGGGGGTTGACGAAAATGGAAACGCAATCTCTAGCGCTAATTATCCCAAGCAAAACTTTATGGTTTGGGAAAAGAGCGACAATAAAAAAAGTTATTTTGTTTTACAGCACAGCGACGTTGGAGCGAAAGTGACGGAACTGACTATTTTAGATCCAGATGAAAAATTTGCAAAACAATTTATAAGTGTGCGATCCTTTGATTGGTATAATAACCATTATTAATGCAAATATAGCGATAGCAAATACTAAACTAATTTGATTTTACGAATACACCTTAGAATTTGATGCCAACGTACCCTACGAACAATCGCCATCGCTCGAAACAGCTGTTGACTTAAAATCTATGGATAAAGAACTATTGGAAAAGAAGACAGTGGAGGCCTACCGCTATTTGGGAAAATTAATAAGCGATAAAAACAAGGATCAGTACTTTTCACTGGTGTTCAATAGTGATATGCGGCAATTACAGTCAGCGTACTATACATCCGAGCATTTGAAAGAAAATGGTAATGATGATTTATTCTATTTTAATACTCCATCTTTTAAGATTGAGCCATTAGCGGATTATGCGATGAAAATCTATGGAAATGGAAAGCTGGTATGTTTGGAGCATACCTCAATGGATACAAGACTTCAGGGAAGGTCTTCCATCTGGGGAAAATATAATGCCGAAGAGGGTGGGGTACGTGTGCGCTTTCTGCGGATACTACTTTATCTACCGAAAGGAAAAGATACATTTGAAATTTGGTAAAGGAAATAGGTAGGCGTAACCCTTTTAAAACACTTTACTAAAGAGGCAATGAAAACTAGTAAGGCAGTTAATACGTTATCTAATTAATATAAACTTAATATTGAATTAAGAGTAATTGCCTGTCAAAGAGTTATAAACATAGCTGATAGCAAATGTAAAATCTTATTATAAATAGATTGTTGAAAATGAGTGTTTTATTGCGCATTTTTTTCATTAGCTCATATAGAATGCGTACAGCGACACGCTTGATGAAACGAAAGTAAACCCTAGCGCTGTCACGATAATCTGATTAAACCCAATAGTTTAAAGATTTGTGGCCTGTTTTTTGCTTTTTATGATCAGGTGTAATTTAACTATCGTGCTAGTTTGAATATTCCTTTGGAAAAGATGGTCTTATCATTAAGATTATCTTATGCTCGTATAGTTTTAGTAATTATCAAAATTGTGAAGTAATGTGATTTTAGAATAAATTGTAATCCATGAAGCCTATAAACCAAAAAGAGATAAATGCGGCATACCGCAAATTTATCATTTCATTCACCTTCCTACTGCTGATAGCATTATCAAGCTTATTTCTCTATTTAAAAGCTTCTGAAAAAGAATATGTGATCTTAAAAGAGCAATATGAAGAAGTGGAAAATTTAATGAACGCCCGCACGGATATCAATAGACAATTTGCGCAGATCAATCAATATTTCAGAGATATTGGTCAAGGGGATGCCGATATGTCTGCCGTAGCACGAAAGCGGGTGCTCCAAAATGAAATTGCAAAAGGATCGGGACATATCGGAAGAGTCATTGATGGCCTGAAAGTGGATAGCAGCAGAGCAAGCCTAAAGCTTTATCGCAGATTGAATAAAGATATCCTATTGGTATCGCGCCTACAGGATTCTTTATTTTCCACTAAAAACGTCATTGAAAGCAAACGAATGCAGCTTCAAAGTTGTATTACCATGAATAATCAGATTAACAAAGTTGTAAACCAAGGTTCTATAGTAGGAAGATAAGGTATGATTAAACTAAGCTTAGTCGAACGACGTGAACATTTTTTGCTGCTGCTGGCCGCGTTTGTATTGGCAATGACATTATTGGGGTACGTTTTATTTTACAGCGACGGTCCGCGATTTGCCATCTCTAAAGAAGATCTTGCCCTCCGTATACGTGACGATCAAAAGTTTGAGGAATCAGCTAATTTGGCTTTAAAATATGTTGATAGCGCTTCGGCGCAGATAAAAAGATTTGATCCGACCGTACAGGCCGTTTTTATTGAAAATGATATTAAAAAGACCTTCTCGGACATTAATGCTTTGTACGCACAAAATAGCTTCGATAGTCGATATAGTATTTTTGCACAAGGGGCATTGTTTTACGAGAATTATTACGTCGACAGGCGGGAGTTGAAAGGTAATCTCAATGATATCGAGCGCATTTCCAAAAATCTCGACGACTGCATTGTGAACCGGAAACAATTGCAGCAAACGATCAATATGATGAATTCACGCTAATTGCAAATTTTGAAAGTCATTTTTTAATTAATCAATTGTAACTAAATGGATAGGAATTTTATTGAAGAGGGCGACGAAAGGAATGTCTCAAAGAGCAACCCTCGTATTTACTTGTTTATCATTATCTTTTTGGTCGTCGCTCTTTTAGCAGGGTTGATTTATTTCTTCAAGGTCTATACGCGATCGGAAGAGAAGATTAGCGCCAAAATTAATAAAACTGAAATCTACCTAAATGAAGATCTGATTTATGCCGACAACACCAATGGCGCTAAAAAATGGCTCTGGGAATTTGGAAACGGCGATAAGTCGACAAAGCAGCAAGGTACTTACCGCTTTAATAAGGTTGGGTCTTATGTGGTCAGACTTACAGTGAATGAGAATTTGCGTGAACAGTTTTTCGTTTCGGTAAAAGACAGTGTGGTGCATTCGATTGCACAGGATACCACATTGTTTATCAGTGGTTCTACAAACGGTATCGTGCTCGAAGAGATCCGTTTGGAAGCAAATGGCCCTGGTGAAATATTCGAATGGTGGTTTGGTGAAACCGGAAAGGTGGATGCAATCGGTAAATCGGCTTTGTATACCTATACGAAACCTGGTGTTTATCAGGTGCGGCTGCGCTCGGATAAAAGTTCGAAATTTGCTACACACAACATCCGTATTGTTGACCCAGCAGCAGACATTAATCAGCTGGTGACCCCGGGCAAAGGAGCGCAGGATGCTCTTAACGATCTAAAAGAAAAAATTCAGGATATCGCCAATGGAGCCGATTTTAATTCAAAATATAGTTACATCTTATCGAAATACCTCTGTGGGGACGAAAAAGTGAAAGTGAATGTCGAAATGGATGGGCAGAAAAAGCAGATGGATATTTACGCGTATCTGATGGGACTCACTTTTTCAAAAGGGGTTACTATCAATGAAGTCACAGTGGAAAGCGCTTCGACGCCAAACGCTACAAAAGAATGTCCTACTTTAATTAAAGTTAAACAATCAAAATAAAGCCAAGCGTTGTATGAAAATAGTTAACTCTTTTCGGTTTTGTACCTTATGCCTGGGCCTGCTGTGGGGTGCCCTTAGCGCAAATGACCTCCTCGCGCAGTCTGCGACCTCATTTGGCGGATCTGTGGTCGGACTGCCTATTCCGTACCTTGAGCCTAATGCTTCGACATCGACCAAAGAATCTTTCGATAAATCTAATCTCCCTTGGATTGTTTTTTCGGATAGAAACGACAATCATACCAGCACTTCGCCGGGTGGTACGCTCATGATGGAAAAACTTTCTTTTATGCAGCCATTTTATGTGTCTGAAGAGAAGGATGGTTATGTTAAACTGCTGCGGTTTAGCGATAATATGGTACGCGGGCTTAAGCTGAAAGATAAAAAACGTGTGGAAAGTGTGGGTTGGATAGCAAAGGATAAGTTATTGCTTTGGCAGCGTTCTTTTGTCGATGTAGCAACCCGATTTCCCAATAAAGCACTCACCATTATCAATGACGTAGAGCCTTTACTGAATGGACAGTATTATTTCGATAAAAAAGATTCTATTTTTGTTTTTGACGGACCTGATCTTAAAAATGGGAAATCTAAAGTTGCCCTGCATAATTACGTGTATATCTTCAAGAAATCTGATGACGGCAAGCAGTTTTTAATTGGGTCGGCGGATCAGTTTGTTCCCCGCGAGGCAGCAAAATATATCAAAGGCTGGGTGTCAGCATCGGTCGTACAAAATTGGGGTCATCGCCTGTATTTTGCGCCCTACACATTCGAATCACCGCAGGCCGATACCGTGGTGGCAAAGATCAATAAGAATCGTATCGATGGATTTGAGCCTTATAAGGTGGACCCATTGATAGATACTGCGAATATCACCATGCTCGGTTTGCCTGTGCGCACCGTTGATGATTCGGGCATTGCTACACATTACGCGGTTGATGTGTTCAATAAATCGAATAACAAGGTGCTTACCATTAATGGGGCTGAACTGACTTATCCTGGATTAATCAATCTGATCAAAAACAGGTCGAAAGTTAATATTATTTTTGTAATCGATGGCGGAAATGCCATGCGTAACCATTTTGCCAGTCTTACAAATACCATTCAAGGGTTTGAAAATAGTGTTGAGCAGGTCTTTAACAAGCAGAATGTAAAATATGGAAGTGTAGTGTTCCGCAACCCATCGTCATGTGGTGGAAGAAGTGCCTCGTTGGAGCTGACCGATGATTTTCGTAAGCTGGTGGGATTTTTGCGTGACCAATCCAAAATAACCAGCGAATGTGATCGTGGGAATGCGGAGCAGCCCCTTTTCGAGGGGATCGCACAGGCCACCAACTTGGTTAAGGATGTGGCGCAGCAAACAAATCTTTTCGTGATTGTTGGTGCTACCGGCAATTTAGGTGGCGCAAACAACAGTCAACTGTCTTCAATAGCACGCCGGGTAGCCGATGTGGAGGGGCGCATGGTGATCTTACAAGCTTATAATAGCACCCCAACAACATTTAACGATTTTATTGTTCAATCGCGAAAGCTGGTCTCTAGTGAAGCCTATTATGCGGCTGAAAGGCGAAAATTTCAATTGGTACGTGGAGAAGCTTTCGGTAATCAGTCTTATGATTTTAACTTGACAGATTCGATTTCCTACTACCTTGATTTTCCGAAAAATAGCCTTATTCAGGGTGGCGTGGTGTTCCCTACAAGGGGTTCGGCATTAAATAATAAAAGTTTCAATGTAGCATTCTATCGTTTTATGGACGAAACCCGTCAAGATATACGCTCGCATATCCATAGCTTAGATAGTGCTTTTAGACTGACAGGTATTGAAAATGCTAATGTTAATCCGACTGTGGCCAAATTATTAGGAGGAAAATTCAATAGGGATGTGGGTGAAGGGATGCCGCACAATGCATTCAAATTCGCGTCTACCCTGAAATTCAGTCCGGATTTACAATATCAGCTTACCAAAGGGCTCGATTTTGATTTGATCCTGAACGCAGGCGAGTTCAACGAATTCAGCAGTATGCTGTCGGTTATGAGTGGAGATAACTTAGTGAAGGATGACAATTCTTTCCGTAAAAAACTATATGATAACTATATCGACGAATATAAGAAAAAATGGCCAATGTATTCTGCCCGTGATGTTGACAAATGGACATTAGGAAAGTACTTCTCCGTGATGTTGGGAATTCCGTTGCTCCACAATACATTTACCGACATGAAAGTGGAAGCATTAAAGAACAAGAAGGAGATGTCGCTACCGTCATTCGAAGAGTATATCGTCTATTTACAGAAGGTGATGTCCATGACGCGTACTTATGCTCAAAATCAAGGTAAATTTTTCTCCAACGGCGAGCAATATTACCGGGTACGTGGCAGCTTTTTTAATATGAACACCATTCAAACGGCAAATTAATGACGATTAGTAATTTTAGTGAATCTGTAAAATTAGCAATTCATATTGCACAGGCCCTGGCGGAAGAATACCATCAAAACCAGTTCGGCCCAGCGCATCTGTTAAAAGCTTTAATGCACAAAGATGTCGGCTTAAGACAATTTGTACAATCGATTGACAAAGACGACCAGTACATCTCCGAATGGGCCGAAGTGCGTATGGATGAACTTGAGCGATCCAGCAACGTGCCACCTGCCGAAGAAATCAGAGGGAATGAAGCAGTGGTGCGGTTATTGGACGAAGCCGACCTGGTGCGCATTAAATTGGGACTAGATCTTATCACACCTATATGTGTATTGGCCGCCATCTCCAAAGCGGGTATTGCGTTTGATGTCAATCAGTTGAAATCTTTTCCGATCAAAGAAAAGGAGATATATGATCTATATATTGATCAAAATCAGCTGACACAGGCGGTATCGGGTGCTGCTGGAAGCAGTAGCACGCAGAGCGGCGAGCCAAGCGGCTTGCATAATGCGTTGCATCAGTATTGTATTGATCGTCTGCAGCTGGTGCGCGAAGGGAAATCGGATCCGATTGTGGGTCGCGATCGCGAGATACGCATGATGCTCGAAATCCTCTGCCGACGCAACAAACCCAACGTAATTATTGCTGGGGAAGCAGGCGTGGGTAAAACAGCGCTTGTGGACGGCTTTGCCATCGATATCGTAAATGGCCATGTGCCGGAACAGCTCAAGGCAGCACAACTTTTTGAACTTGATCTTGGTGCGCTCATCGCAGGGGCAAGTTACAAGGGTGAAATAGAAGACCGACTGAAGAAAATTATCGCAGAAATTAAGCGATTCGATAAGGCTATCTTATTTATTGATGAAATACACACGCTTTTAGATAGCAAGGGGCCCATTGGTTCTGGGGCGGGAAATTTGCTGAAACCTGAATTGGCCCGTGGTGAGATTACCGTAATCGGAGCTTCCACGCTAGAAGAGTATCGAAAGATTATTGAACCCGAACAGGCCTTCAGTAGACGTTTTGAATTGCTGCAAATTGCCGAGCCAACGGAAGAGAAAGCCATTAAAATGCTTGAAAAGGTGTTGGATAGGTACGAACAGCACCATGAATTGAAGGTAGATAGCGCCGCACTTCCCGTAACTGTGTCGCTGGCAAAAAGATACTTAAAGGACCGCCATCTGCCTGATTCGGCATTTGATCTTATGGACCGCAGTATGGCGGCACTAAAGCTCGCGCAAAGTGGTTCGCTCAGCATACTTGAGCAGATAGACGAAGAATTTCAGCATCTCCGAACTGAACTGCAACAGAAAAGTGAGCGGGAGCAGTTTGATGCATATAAGTGGCTTACAGAGGCGATGTTTAATAGGTTGAGCCCCATTCTCTTGGGGATGTTAAATGAAGAGGAACGTTATGAAGACTTGGAGTCTGCTCAACACTATGCTGACTTTCTTGTACACATTATACCACACTTGAAAATGCATGCGCAACAGTTGTCCGATACGCTCACCAAGCAGGATATTGTTGCAGTGATGGCGCATAAAACTGGAATTCCGATGGGAAAACTACAGGCCGGAGAAAAAGAAAAGCTGCTGCAGATTGAAAGTTACCTACAGAAGCGTGTCGTAGGGCAGGATCAGGCTATCAAAGCAGTGTCGGAGGCCATACTGGAGTCGAGAAGTGGTTTGAATAAAAAAGGCCAGCCCATTGGCTCTTTCTTCCTTTTGGGACCTACAGGTACCGGGAAAACAGAACTTGCAAAATCCATAGCCGAGTTTCTATTCAATGATGAGAAAGCAATGATCCGCTTTGATATGTCGGAATTTAAGGAGGAACATAGTGCGGCATTGCTCTATGGAGCTCCGCCGGGTTATGTAGGGTATGAAGAAGGTGGACTGCTGGTCAACAAAATCAGACAGCAACCTTATTCGGTTTTGCTTTTTGACGAAATCGAAAAAGCACATCCTTCCGTGTTTGATACATTCTTACAGATCCTGGACGAAGGCATGATGCACGACCGATTAGGAAAAGCTGGTGATTTTAGCAATTCCCTGATTTTATTTACCTCTAACATTGGGAGTGAGTGGATTGCTGGACAAATCGATGCGGGTAAGGGCTTCCCAACGCATAATCAGTTGATGGAAATCATGACCGCCCATTTTAGGCCTGAGTTTTTGGCGCGTATTGCTGAAATTGTGCCTTTCGCGCCAATATCTAAAGATAATGTCGTTAAGATCTTTGATATTCAACTCCAACAGCTCATTCAGCTGCTCGACAAGCAGGGGGTTGATCTGCTCGTAACTGCCGAAGCCAAGCAAGCTATTGCGATGAAGGGCTTTACGCCCAAATACGGTGCAAGGCAGCTGGCCGCAGGTATTCGCAATGAACTGCGGCGTCCGATTTCAAAAATGCTTATTGCAGGCGAGTTGAATAAATGGGACATACTGACGGTCGGCTGGGATGCAAGTCAGGAAATTCTCACATGGGAAATAAAACAGAAATAGCTGTATGTTGTTTTAATACAGTGTACTAACGCGTTGGCTGGCGGTATTCTGTTAATATTTTAGTATATTGTAATTAGAATAGGACAAATTAATTAGAGTATAAACTTAATTTTTAGATATATGTTTGAGTACGAAATTGGTGGAAACGAAAGGAAAGTTGAGACTTCGGAATCCATTGTGGACATCTCGTTCAATAAAACGATGTTTATTCAGAAATTGACCGATAATGAACCTTTGCGTCCAGAGAAAGTAGAAGGACTAAAGAAAGTGGAGGATGTATTTGCGCATTTCAAGCCAAGTGTGGGCGTATCCTTTGAAGATGAAGACGGTAGCAGCGTTCATGAACAGCTGAAATTTCAAAATCTGGGGGATTTTTCAGCAAAGAATCTAACGATGCAAAGTGATTTTTTGTCTAATCTAAGTGTTCAAAAAGATCTTTCTGCAAGTGTGATTAAACAGCTGAAATCGAATAAAACTTTGAAATCTGCCATTGAGAATGCCGAAACAAAGGCTGCATTTATCAATGTGCTGAAAAATTTTATCGCTGAATTAGAAGCTAATAAATAGGACCTATGGCAAATACACAAGAAGAAAAGGCGGCACAAGCGGGTAGCGCTGCCGGATATAAAGAGGTAAAGGATCGTGCAGCTACCGAAAGCTTGCAAGAAAGTTTGGATAAGCTGGTGCGTGTGGGGGGCTTTGATCTATTGGAAGCATCGGTGGATGGTATCCAAAATTTAAATCCGGAACGTAAAGCACGCAAGCAGATTTTTTTGAGCGATGACCAAAAAAAGAAGGAACGTGAACAACTTAAAAAGAAGATGGAACTTTGGGTAGATCTGTTGGAAAATTCGGATTCCGTTGCTTCTATGGTGGATAAAAGCGCTGAAAAGCTGAAGGTAGCCGAAGAGACATTGAACCGCAATTTGGGAACGGCTTTGGAAGCAACCCGTGAGCTGGAGCAGGCTTATCGCTCTGTCCACTTGTTCTATAAGAACACAGAAGCTGATAAAGTGGACAATGTGGTCCTCATGAATGCCAGTATGGACCAGCTGACAGACCTGGACAACCCGCGTTTTATCGAATATGTGTCTGAAGAGTTTAAACAGAATTATGATAGGCTCGACCTTCGCGACAACTATTCGCTATTGGTGTTGCCAGGCTATCTAGGATCCAACAAGGTATTGGATCGATGGGCGAAAATTGCCAATGCGAATAAAGCGATGCTCGTCACCGATTTTGCGGATCTCGAACAGCCGGATGATGTGATTGACCTCTTCACATCTGGTAATTACACCAGCGCGGAAGCGTATAAATCCAACGTCATCATGACGACCAACTGGTTGATTGGACGGGAGAAAAATACCACTGTAGGCGAGGAGGAAGATCTGACTGTACCGGGCTCTGCTGCGCTGGCGGGAAAAATGTATTATACATTGATGTCGCAGGTAACCGCAGGAAAGAAACACGGTACAATCAATGAGGTTGATGGCGTAAAGTTTGACCTTAAGAAAAGTGAAATTTCGCATCTCGAACGTATTGGATTGGTTCCAATGGTGAATGAATATGGAAAGGTGATGGCATTCTCCGCCAAAACGTTATTTAATGGTGATAATATTGGCTTGCAGACTTACTCTGTGGTGCGTGTATTTGATTATGTGACCAAAGTCCTCTTTGATTTTCTGAACCGCAGAGCGTTTGAAAACTGGACGACCAAGACGGAAAAAGATTTGCGTGCGCAGATTGTAAAGTTTTTAGACAGTATTCAAGGGCCAGATAGACTGATTGAGCGCTTCAAAATCATGCGATTTGAACGTGATGATCAGCAAAAAGATAAAATTCATCTTGATATCCATATTACTCCATTCTTTCCTGCCAAAAGTTTTATGGTCAAATTGGATGGCTACAAAGGGGAAGATGAAAGCACCACATGGGCCAGTGAGTACAATCAGCAATAAATGAGGTTATATGGAATTTTACCTGGATAAACCTTTACAGTTAAACCTCCCAGTGGAAAACCAGCGGTTGAAAGAGTCGGATCTGGGTAAATCCATTTCAAACTATTTGGAGCTGATCATATTTACCCGAAAGGGAGAGCACCGCTTTAACGCCGATTTTGGATGTGCCATTTGGGACCTGGATTTTGAATTGATCGTCAGCGAGAGTCTATGGGAAGAAAAGTTTAGAAAATCACTGCTCGATTGCATTACGCGTTATGAGTGGCGCATCGCACAGGTGGCGGTCAAGGTCAATATTTCTGAAGTGGAAACATTCTTTCCAAAGCGGAAGGTAGCGGAGATCAAAAAGAAAGTAATGATTTATGTGGAGGGTAAGATGGTGGAGACTGGGGAGCGCTATGCATTCAGTACTTCGTTATTTTTAAGTCCTTTAGCTAAGTAGTGAGCAAAGAGCAGATGAACGATATTTTTTACTCCAGTAAGGAAGAGATTCGCAATAGGATCATTAAGAAGGCCCAGGAGCTTTGGGGAATCCAAAAGGTATTTGACTTTGATCCGGTGGTCCTTTTATTGATGGAAGTGCTGAGCAGTGAGATCTTTCAGGTGTCGAATGATGTGCGCGATTTTGAGAATCGGATTTTTGATAAGATCGGTCGTCTCTTGGCACCGGACTATCTGGTAGCGCCACTACCAGCTCATGCGATCTTGCTGTACCAACCTAGTGAAGCTGAGGCGCGTATAAGCCCTTACCTGCATATGAACATGAAGAAAAAAATTTCTTCTGTAGGCGCTTCAAAAGAGGAAAAAATGGTGGAAATGAATTTTTCCAGTTTGGAAGAAGTGCATCTATTTCATGGAAAGATCCGTTATATGGCTACCCCTATGCACCTGTTTGAAATACAGCCCAATGTAAAACGTTCATTAGGAAAATCGCTGCACATCAATACTGGGCATTCCATCTTTCTGGGTATAAAATGTTTGGAGTACGACCGTAGGAAAGCCTTTGCGGGTTTAAATTTCTATTTCGACTGGGGCAATTATCAGGTCAACCGGGAGATCTACAAAGTGCTAAACCTTGGAAAATGGCACCTGAATGGAATTCCCATAAAACACCATCAAAATAGATTTTTAAAACGGTCGGATCGCTTAGTGGATGAACTGTTTGACCGAAAAAATTACCTCTTTAACTTAAGTCAGGACATAGAGGGCTATTATCAGCAGCATTTTCTGACCTTGGACGATGAGCCGGATGCGGCTTGTTTTGGGAAAACTAGTTCGCTACCGGAGGAAATTGTAGCGCATTTTGAACAGCAGATGACGGATCACCTCGAGCAGGATCTGGATTGGATTCGTATTGACATGCCGACTTCCATGCCGGTGCAGCTGCTTGATGAACTCCATGTACAAATAAATGCATTTCCCGTTGTCAATAAGCGCTTGGTCGAAGGTAAGCATCGGGTGAAAGCCCTTAAAAACATTGTTGGTATCGAAACCGCACAGCTTGAACAACTACTGACGGTGGAAGAGGTATTGGATCAGGAGGGGGAAAAATATAGTGAAGTGCCTTACAACAGATCTGGTGTACACGCCGAAGCAGGGTTTTACACCGTGCGGCAGGGTGGAGTCGAAAGGCTTGATAATCGCACTGCCAAAGATTTGCTGGATTACCTGTTTGAACTGATACGGGATGAAAAAGCTGCTTTTGCATCTTATAATGCTGATTTCTTGAATGCTATATTGCGTGAGTTGGACAAAAACTTAGCAATGATACAGCAGAAGGGAAAGGCCCTGCATCTCCGGCAGAATGATTTCAAGCAATACATTGTGATGAATCCAAAAAATGATGGCGACCTTCTTTTTACAAAGATGTGGATGACCCAAGCGGAGCTAGCGAACGGCATTGCTGTCGGTACGCCTTTGC
Source organism: Sphingobacterium sp. UBA3549 (assembly GCF_002376635.1). Classification (NCBI taxonomy): domain Bacteria; kingdom Pseudomonadati; phylum Bacteroidota; class Sphingobacteriia; order Sphingobacteriales; family Sphingobacteriaceae; genus Sphingobacterium; species Sphingobacterium sp. UBA3549. The sequence continues at coordinate 135,491 of NZ_DFOE01000032.1, forward strand.
AGATCCAGTTGGGTGCGGTAAAAAATTATGAACAGCTTGTGTTTCTTACCACAAGTAGAGGCGGACGTTCGCGTCTCAACCGAAGGGATAGTTTGCAAGCTTTTAAATACAATGTGACCACCGGAGATCGCATCGTTAGTAAGAATGATATTATCAATTTCATTAAACTGGAACTCGGACAGGTGGTTAAACGTATTGAAATTAAGTCTGGAGTAATGATGGATGCCGATCCAAGAAAAGGGTTTCAGAAAACTACTGATATCTACGTGGAGCCTGATGGAAGCTTTGATCTGGAAGACTCCGAGTGGAATGAGTTATTGGAACAGGTGATGAGTAAGCTACAGGTGCGCAGCAGCATGGAGGTGCACTATCGTCTGCTACTGAAGACGCTATAAGTTGTTGTATAGCAAGTAGGCTGGCCCGTCGCGTAGGCTACAATGAAGTAGACTACAGTTATGTCGACTACAGTATATTGACTACAGGTATGAGGTGTGTCCCAATACAGTGTGGTTGTTGCCCTGCTCATCGCTTAAATAGCTATGTTTCACCTCTGGAAGGAGGTCATAGCGCAATTGTCGGTTTAAATGAGCCGGGAAAAGGTTGTCCAGCACCAGATGAATGATATATTCGTCTTTGGCGTTGGGCAGATAGTTCTTTAAAAGTTGGGGATAAGACGGCCCTATTGTGATGTTAAGATAGCTCTCATTGCGCTCAAAGTTCATCGTGGTCAAACTGTCGACTCCGAGCTGGCAATAGCCCAATGTACTGGGTGGAAGCCCGATTTCTTGCCAGTCGATTTTGCGGTCATGTGTTGCACGATGGATTTCAATGGGCATGTTGAGCAGGTTGCGCAACAGCTGTTGAGCATAAGCCATATCGTTTTTATGATTGTGGATTTCAGGGATAAAATGCATCCAGATCACACGCTGGCGCGGGCTCAGGCGGTGTAGTTCGGGAAAATTGGAGAGTAGTAGGTTGCTCATATCCTGATACGTTGTCTGCATATCAAGACGGCTTTCATATTGATCCAGTTGCGTCCGTAAATAGAACAGTTCGTTTTCGAATGGAGCGAAGAACTGACGGGCATTTTGCTCCTGGCGACGCTTGTTTCGAACATCCTGGATCATCACATCTTCGTCAAGAATTTCACTGCCAGCATGTAGGGTATGAAAGAGGCCTTCGGGAAGCATATCATAAAAGCCTTCACGGTTCATATGGATGCGTACAAATTCTTCATTGCTCGTCTCGGAGATATAAGGGCTGACAGATTGAATTTCTGTGGAGAATGGGCGACGGCTTGAACCGTCACAGGTAAAGATAATATGATCTGGATCTACGCCGTGCTGAATAAGATCAGCCGCCTTTTGGCTGGCCTTGATATCTGATGTCATGCTATTGCTGGTGAATAAACCGTCCTTTTTTTTCATAGAAATCATTTTTCCTTGAACATATAAGCCCAATAGATTGTTTTAACCCAGTAGATTGTTTTCAAGCTGACCGGGGATTTTAATTATAAATTGTTTATTTAAAGATAGTATATTAGTTTGTGAATACTGCAACAGCTGAAATGGAAGTACAAACAGTTTTTTTGAGGTACATACTTGCGCCTTTATTAGTATTTATTTCGACAATTGTATTGTCGGTCTGGAATAAGAAGAATTCTCTTCTTAGCAATAAGAAGTTAATTATTTCGATCCTTCTAGGAGGACTAGCGCTGGCATTGCCCGGTTTTTTCGGGTTTTTGGGCTTTGGCTATATGCCCTGGGGCTATTTTATGACCATGATGTACGCGTTGGGACTAGGGGTGCTTTGGGTGTATCTGCTGAGTAAATGGGATCTCAACACGTTGGAGAACAAAAAGGTATTTGTGTTTTTCGTCATGCTGGTCATGCTGTTGCTGGGGATATATATATATAAACTGTTTTTCGATTGGATGAGCCCATTCCGATTGGGCTGGTGGGCAGCCACCAGTATTTCCATTTTTATGGTTCCTATGTTCTTTTGGTGGACCTACATCGCGCTTTTATCTATCCCTATGGAAATACATCGGGTATGGGAATACCCCCGGTTTCCCGAAGAAATCAGTCTGGATCATCTGGATTTTGATAAACTACTGGTATTAGAACTGGAACTCTATAAGGACAGCAAAGATGTGGAGCCGTTGCGCGTGAAGGTTAAAGCGCCAGAAAAAATGAACTTCGGACTGTGGTTCCAAAAATTTATTGAAGATTATAATGCCAAATTTCCAAGCGCCCCGGTTCGCTTCGTGGACGATCAGGGAGAATACCAGCGCTGGATATTTGTTGTGAAGAGGTCTATCTTTAGAAGAAATGTATATATAGACCCCAATGCAGACATTTCAGGCAATCAGATTACAGAAAAAATGACTATTCACGCCAAGCGTGTTTCAGAAACTATAGGATAACATTAAGCTTATGCAAAAACCATTAAATTACGAAGGTATCAATTGGGTGGATGGGATGAAACTCTCCAGTGGTGATTTTGTTCATACGGATCTCTATACCCAAGATCTCGTCCGCGACGGCATATCAGTGGGGCTCCATCATGCGAATTTTGGATTGTTGCCAGCCTTTGCGGGGTATGATCGTTCTTTTGATATTTCGCTGCTGAAAAAAAATACAAATTATCTGGAGGTTGAAGTTCGGTTTTGCAATGCGGTCACCAGTGATGGGAACCGAATCAATATTGCCTATCAGCAAGGTGCGGTAGAGGCGAATTTTAGTGCCTTTATGGATGTGTCGAAAATTGCTGTCGGCGAGCATTATGTAGTTTTATATGTACATTCATTTAGAAAATCGGCTTTTGGCGAACCTAATCCGGAGGAATCACCCCTTCGTTACCCGTTTGTAAAAAAAGAATATACGATCGACATTGTGACGAAGTCCGCAGTACAGCAACGGCAGGTGAGTGGTTCTTTTCTGCCTATCGGCAAGCTTGTAAACGACGGACAGGAAACTTTATTGCTTTCGCAATACATTATGCCTTGCGTTTATATCGAAAGCCATCCGCAATTGATGGATTTTCACAACCGCTTTTACCGAGCATTGAATGAGTTTCAGTCAGCCGCATATCGCATCATGGATAAAACAGTGAATAAGCCTAAGATCACCGAGCTGGGGCTTAATATCCGCTTTATTACTGAACGTATCTTAGCGTATATGGCCACTTCATTTTTTGAATACCGATCTATCCTTCCGCAAAAGGCACCCATTTATCTTTTAAAATATTTTTCGGATTTTGCACATGTATTTTTTAATGCTGTACGGCTGATCGAATCTGCTGAACGGGAGGAAATGCTAAAATATTTTTATGAGTGGAAAGATGTGACACCCGGAAATTTTGAGGAACGTTTATCAAACCTTATTGAATTGCGTTACGATCATCTGGAAATTGCAGAAGCGATGGAATGCGTGGCTGATTTTATGCAGGTAATGGTTTCGTTATGGGGTAAATTGGCGACGTTGGAATATATTGGTCAACGACGGGAAAATATAGTCGTTGCTGAGCAAAAGGTTGTGCAGGAGGTACAGACGAAGCGAACCTGGTCTTTGCTGGATTAGTAGATTTATTGGGTGAGATCGGTTTGCGTTTCATTTTTTTTGCTTATGTTAGCAAAAGATGAAGAACGTTTTATTAATCAATGGGGATCTTTTTAAAACAGCGTCTACTGACTTCCTGATGGATGCTTACCGAACAGGTGTAATGCAGGCGGATGGCATTGTACATGATCTGCGGATCGCAGATCTACTTTTTAATTACAATATTCAACTTCCTTCGTTGCATTCGACATCTTTGGAAGCCGATCTGCAGTTTGCTTTGCGTCGTCTTCATTGGGCCAAACATATCGTATTGTTCTGTCCCGTTTACCGTTCATATATCCCCTCCAAGATCAAAGGCTTTTTTGATCGCCTGTTCTTGCCCTATCAAAGCAGTCTGGATGTTAACCGCATTGATAACAATTTCTATGGTAAATCTGCCCGAATAGTAAGTATATTGGATCAAGATCTCTTTGCTGAATATAACCTTTACAAAAAGACAAACTTTATGAGCGTGAAGAAGGATGTCTTCGAACGCTGTCATATTTCGCCTGTGCGAACATCCGCCATGGGCGAACTGCATCAGCTGAACAACTCATACAGTTCAAAATGGGCAGATAAACTCGCACGGTTTGGCCGGATTGATCTCGTATAAATGTGCTATAAACATCTTTTAAGTGTACTACAAATAGCTTTACAACATGGAATCACTCTTTAATGCCTGGAAAACCAGCCGTATGGCATACCTCAAATTTTTTGAGCACTATTCCCTAGAAGAGCTCAACCGCATTCCTACTGGCTTTGGCAACAACCTGATCTGGAATATCGGTCATATCATTGCCACACAGCATAAATTAATTTATATCGGATCGGATGTAAAAGGGCATATTCCAGAAGAAGTTTTCCTGAAGTACCAGTCGGGTACAAAACCCACAGTACCGGTATCCCAACAGGAAGCGGATCTGCTTAAAAGTTTGCTTGTTGAACAGATTGAGCCGACTATCCTGGATTTTAACAACAAAGTATTTCTCCATTACAACGCCCGTACCACGGGGACGGGCTTCCATGTCACTTCAATATACGATGCCTTCGAATGGAATAATTTTCATGAAGGGCTCCACCTGGGCTATATGATGAGCATTAAGAAGTTTATCTAACGAAGTCCCCAATTTTAGAACGCTTTGCAGGCCAACTTGCATATTGATGTGCCAGTATTCATGATTTAATTTTCATGGTTTTCGTGGATTGTCTTCAAATGGACTAACGATTAGTTTTGTAATAGAGCTGAGTAATGCAGCGAATTTTTCTTCGCAAATCAGCTTACAACGAACGAAAGTTTTATGAAATATTTAGATATGAAATACAGCACAAAAGCGTTAGTCCTCCCGCTATTGTTTACAACGATAGCCTGTGGTAAATCCCAAGATTCTGGTTCGTATCAGCAGACGTTCAATGAACGCATGAATAGACAGGCCTATCTGGGCAGTACCGAGTCGACCATGTATTTACATGGATACGATCGTTTAGCGCCGGTAAAGGGAAAAGGGTCTTTCAGCATCGATAAAATAAAAGGTGATAGCTCCACCTTGGTACTTGTCATGGAACTGTCTGGCCAAGAGGGATTTTCTTTTGCTATTCCAGGGAAGCAAACCGGGCGCTCGTGGCGGTTTACCGCCGAATCGGGCGAGTTATCCGTTGCCGACAACGGAGAAGTCAATGGATCGCTGACCGCCAGTGCTAAGGAGATCATGTGGAAGGGACGACTTTTTGACGACAAGATGATGCTGGACGTCAAAATTAAATATCTTAAATCCGGTGGCGGTGTACCTGCAGAATCTATCTTAAATACACATTTTGAGCTTCTTAGATCGGGCGGCCAACAGGGGGGCAATGGGCAACAGGGCTGCACCATTGTATGGGAATCACGGCCGGTATTCAATGTCTATGAAGGCGGTGTAAACCTGATTTATGTGCCGGTGTGCCACTGATGGTTGCACTGTCTAACGACAGCGCGTTGCTTATTAGATAAACTTCATTTCAGTAGCCTTGTGGATCAAGGAAGCCGAATTGCTGACGGAAAATTTTTGTAGCAGATTTCGACGGTGACTTTCGACAGTCAGTGGGCTGATAAACATCAATTCCCCAATTTTGGGCGTGGTATAACCTTGCGCCATCCATTTGAGTACCTCGCGCTCTCTTTCTGTAATCTTTGGAACAGAATCTTGCTGATTCCCTTTTAATATGAAGTTCATTTCTCGGCTGAGCACCTGTTCGCCCTGATGAACGGAATGTATACCTTGAATTAAGTCTTCGGCAGATACATTTTTGAGAAGATAACCCAAGGCGCCCGCCTGAAGCATACGAAGGGCGATGCTGCCTTCATTTAGGTTGCTGATTGCAATAACCTGTGTGTTAGGAAAATCCTTTTTTATGATTGCAGTGGCATCGATACCATTCATGCCGGGCATGTTGATGTCGACCAAAACAATATCGACAGATTGGGTTTGAAGAAAAGCTAAAGCATCAGACGACGAGGTAAATGTGCCCAGTAAAACGATGTCTGCGCTGTTCTTTAAAATAAATTCAAATCCATTCAGTACGAGTGGATGATCGTCTACGATAATAACTGAAATAATCTTATCCATGTATATTAAGTTGAATATGGAATGATGCGCCGTTTCCTACTGCTGCATCAATCTCTAATTGTCCATTTAAGATGTCGACCCGGTTGCGAATGTTGGAAATACCAATCCCTTCCTTGGTCATTGTTGCATGCTGGGGATCAAAACCCTTGCCGTTGTCCTCTACGTTCATGTGGAATTTATCCGCCACCTGACTACATTGTACCCACACCTGCGAAGCTCCGCTATGCTTTATGGCATTGGTCAGTAATTCCTGCAGAATCCGGTACGCCGCGATCAGAAAATCTTGCCGGTAGTGTTCTCGTAGATTTGAAGCCTGAAAATCGACCTGAAGGTCGGGATGTGACATAGCATTGCAAAGATCCCTGAGGGCGACTTCCAGACCCATGTATAGCAAAGACTCTGGCATCATATTGCGTGCTATCCGCCGGAGTTCGTCAACGGAATGATCCAGTTGTTCAATGATTACATGGAGATCCGTCGTTTTTGCAGCTTCTTGCTGAGGATTGGCATTTGCCGCAACCGCCGAAAGTTTTAGTTTGGTACTCGCCAATATTCCGCCCAATCCGTCGTGCAGATCCCGTGCGATGCGGCTTCGCTCTCTTTCCTGTCCCTGTAACATCGCATTATAAAGATTCAATTTTTCTTGTTGCTTACGATTTTTAATTTCCTCCTCTAAGAGCATCTCTTTGTGGGTGGCTAACTTTTTCTTGTTGAGGAAGGCGGTGTACCAGGTGAAAGATAAAAAGGATAAAATAAGCATAGCGAAAGCAAGAACACCGACCCACATGCGCGTCTTTTGAAGGGCGAGCTGATGCCCTTGGTTCTCTGTTTTTATACGCAATAGTTCCTTTTCTTTTTCTGCCGTCTGATATATTTTTTCCAGTTCCATGATTCGCGCATTGCCCTTATCCCGATAGAGGGTATCGGATAGTTTTTTGTGCGCTTCGTACCAGTGGGTAGCTTCTCGCCATCGTCCCAATTTAACGGCTGTGGTCGCGAGGTTATCATACACCATTTGCTTGTTTCTGAGGGACTCTTTGTTTTGTACATAAGGAAGTACGGCCAACAGCTTGTCCAGGGCAGCCTGATATTGTCCCGCTTCTTTTAACGCAGTGAATTGATCAAAAATAATGGATGCCGTCATATCCTTATTTTGCTGTCTTTTAGCATCAGCAAGACCATGCTCAAAATGGATGTTAGCCTTGGACATGTTCTTTTTTGCTGCCCAATAGCTTCCTGTAACAGTGTGGTAAATGGGTATATAGGATGAATTGGGAATACGGAGGCTTATTTTCTCAGCCTTATCGAGCCGTTTTTTTGCTTCTATACCATCCTGCCGAAACAACGCATTGCGGGCAGCATTTACGTATAATGTCAAAAGCTGTTCATCGGAATCTTTTCTCCCCTGTAGCAGATGAAAAGCCTTCTCATAGTATTGTTCGGACTTGCCATATGCCTGGAGGTTCATCAACACCATGGCAACATTCTGGTAATTATTGCCCAGCAGGATAGTATCCTGGAGCTGTTCCGCTATCGGTATCACTTTATTGAGCAGCACATGTACATATTCATCCGACTTTCCCTCGCGCTGAAGTAATGCGCCATAACTTCCCCAAAGCCTTGCACGGTGCTTTTGGGCGGAGACATTATTTTTCTGATCGATCTTTTTAAGCTGATCTTCGGCCTGTAAGTAAAGCTGTTTTGCCTGTAAAGGTGCTGAGTCAAAGTAGACTGCAGCGCGGTAGAAATAAGATAAGCCCCTATAGTAGGTGGATTTTCGCATGGGCCCTAATACCTGTTCGGCTTCTGCGATATACTTGAGCGCTTGGGTACTATCGTAATCGCACCAAAAAAAGCTCAATTCATACAGGGCTTGGGCCTTGCTCGCCTGATCGTCCACACGCAGTAGTTGTTGATAAAGGCTATCGCTATACTGCTCAAGTTGATTCTTTTGCTGGCCAAGGGCATTGAAGCGGGGTAGTGCACAGAGCACTGCGATAAATAGTAACATTTTATGCATGCACGGGAAACAGAATATTGATTTCTCAAAATACAAAATAATTCTTATTACCGCCAAATCATCTGTCCATCAGCGCTTTCAATTCTGTCTTTTCCTTTCCAAATGACAGGAAGGACTTCGGAAGCACTATTGATTTCTAAACCAACATCATGTTGCTTACCATCATTCGGAATAATTTGCAGATCCCATAGGTATCCAAGTGTTCCCGTAGACCGATAGTTGGTGCCAATCAATAGGTGTTTTCCATCGGGTGAGAATTCTGGCATCGACTCTTTAAAATTGCTTGAAGTGACCTGCTTTAGGTTATTTCCGTCTACATCCATGGTGTAGATATGATTACCGATGTTGAGTGCAAATTGGGTTCCCGCCTGGTTGACCGTCAGCTTGCCCCAGTCCTGATAGTTCATTTCCTTCACCAAGGCTCCCGAGTTATAAGGGGGAGCGATCTTTATAATATACTTTCCATGTGTCAAGACAATGTTATTTCCTGGTAGCCATACCCGGGATTCGTTGAAACCCAGCCGTTCACCATTGATATCTACAATACGTGCGACAAATTCGCCGTTTCGCTTTAAAATGGTCACCCCGTCCTGAAAGTCATTTGACGTAACCATGATCAAGCTGTTGTCGGGGGACAAGTAGCCTTTGCAGTAGGTGTTGCCAGCAGGACTGTTATAAATAAATTCTTCAACGATGTTGCCACTGTTCATATCACTGATCGTAAACTTCACATCGTATTGGCCGAATGTGCTGGCATTTACTGCGGTTAGTTTCCATTTTCCATCGCGCGAAATATCAAAATTATTGAGCTTTGAATCATCTGGTATAAAAGATCCGCCGATGCCATCGGGTAAGCTCATCTTCAGCACCCCTTCAGTCGCCCAATCGTAATAAATCGTTCCCTTCAATGCAGCGGGGTAAGTGCTCGATCCGCTACCATTGTCTACACTATCCTTTGAGCAAGAGCTGACAATCAATAAAGTAAATAGCTGTGCGGCTATGCAAAATAACTTTTTCATTGTTCTTTTCTTTTGGTATAATCCAAAATTACACGCTTGATGATTTTAAATCAATCCACGAAAACTAGGGTTTTATTTAAAATACACGTCAACTTGTTTTGTGCTGGCGCAGCATCATCGATTTGTAGAAATCACTTTGTCATACTAAAAATACGAAAACGTTATAGTTAAAGAACGAAAACGTTGTAGTTAAATATTGATAACTTCAAAGTCAGATGTTTTTGCACACATTGCTAACGGTGGGGAGTATAGCTCCAAGCACGTTTTTGATTGAAATATCTGTTATTGAGACAAAGTCGCAATTTTTTGATACAATATCGTCCTGTTTTTCTAATTCCTAATCTTCACTTTTACAATTAAGATTCCTTGAATAAAGGGAGCCAATTATAAAATTACTGAATCATCTAAAGTGAGTATTTCTTTATGGGAAACAATTGTAAACTAAAACAAAATCCATTTTATGGTTTTGCCACTAGCAAATGGATACCCTGTTCCTGCCTGTGGTGTCTTGTTGCTTTCACGAGTCCTGCTGCGATACTAAGGGCGAATGTCCCGGTTTTAAAGACCTTGGACGGGGCTATCCAAAATCGTGAGATTACAGGTAAAATAACAGATGATACCGGCCAGCCGCTAGCTGCCGTGACCGTCAACGTGGCTGGTAGCAACGTAAGTACTGCCTCAAAGGCGGATGGAACCTATACCATTACCATACCTGTCGGAAGCAAAAAGTTAGTTTTTACGCGGTTGGGATACAAGAGCCAGGAAATTGACCTAACAGCAACCAAGGTCGTCAATGTGGAGCTGACATCTACCACGGGCGAGCTGGATGAAGTTGTGGTGGTGGGGTATGGTACCATGCGCAAAAAAGACCTGACGGGCTCGGTTACACAAATCCATCCGGATCGCATCGCCAATGAAAACCCAAAAACCGTACAGGATATTCTGCGTGGCTCGGCAGGACTGAATATTGGCTATGACGCCTCGGCAAAAGGGGGCGGCTCCATTGAGGTAAGGGGTAAGCGGTCGGTATACGATAGCAACAGCGGTCACAACAACCCTTTGCTGGTGCTTGATGGTATGATTTTCTATGGTGAACTTTCTGAAATCAATCCGGATGACATTGAGCAGATTGATGTCCTGAAGGATGCTTCCGCTGCAGCTATCTACGGCTCAAAAGCGGCTAGTGGCGTAATTATCATCAGCACGAAAAAAGGGAAGCAGGGCAAACCGACCATCAATATGACGATGAATGCCGGTGCAACACAGTTGAGCGAATACCGCAAAAGATTCAGTCCCGATGCTTACTTGCAGCACCGTGAAGACTGGTATACCAAAAATACCTACGGCATTAACCCCACAACGGGCTTATACGAGGCTTATCAGACGCGGGATGCTAACGGTAACCTCACGGTGCCTTATGGCTTTTATCTCAATCCGGGACAGCTACCGGGCTCGTTGTCGCTCGATGCTTGGCGCGCACAGTCGACCAATGAAAGTGGCGAGTCTGACCGGAGCATCTGGGGCCGCCGTTTGGGTCTGCAAGGGAATGCCCTGCAGAACTTTCTGGATGGAAAAACGGTCGACTGGGCCGATCATACCTTTCGTACTGGTCTTAATCAGGATTATAATGCTAGCATCAGCGGAGCGAGCGATAGGGTAAACTATTACCTGTCTATGGGCTACCTCAAAAATGAGGGCGCTGTCGTGAGCGATACCTACAAGGCTGTGCGGGCCAATATGAAAATCAATGCAAAGGTGACCAACTGGCTGGAGCTGGGCGCAAACGTAAATTTCCAGGACCGTTCGGACGGAAATATTGATATCGATATGGATCAAATCCTGCGCAACAGCCCGTACGCAGATTATGCTGATGCCAACGGCAATCCGTTGCAATATCCGCTCAGCGAACAGTTCAGCCAGCGGGGGTACAATTATGATTTTCAGAAGAAATACCTTGAACTGGACAAAGGGTATTCGGTGGTTAACTCCATTTTCAATGCGAAAATTAAACTGCCCTTTAATATTACGTATTCATTTAATGCGTCGCCACGCTTGCAGTATTTCCATGACCGTTACTTTATGTCGGCCGAACTACCCGGATCCAATCCGGCCGATCGAGGTGCAAACCGCGAACAAACCAAACGGTTCGACTGGTCGCTCAATAACACCATCAGCTGGGAACAGACCTTTGCGGATAAGCATCGCCTGATGGTGACTTTGGTGCAGGAAGCAGAAGAACAGCAGTCCTGGAAAGATCGCATTGAGGCACGCAATATCTTACCGTCGGATGCCCTCGGCTTTCACAATACCAAAAATGGCTCGAAGGAAAACAGCAGCTTTGATAGCTACGATACCCATCAGACAGCAGATGCCTTATTGGCCCGTTTATTTTATGCCTACGATGACCGCTATATGCTCACGACGTCTATCCGACGGGATGGTTACTCAGGTTTCGGTACTTCCAACCCCTATGCAACTTTTCCTTCCGTGGCCTTAGCCTGGAACTTTACCAAAGAGAAATTCTTCAAATGGACGGATGTGATGGATTATGGTAAGTTGCGCGTCTCCTATGGTAAAAATGGAAACAGACAACTGGCCGATCCAAATCTGGCGTTGGCCAACTTGTATTCGGGTAGTGGCAAAATGCATGGTTACCTCAACTCGGCTGGTGAACTGGTCCAATACCGCTACCTGATGGTTGATCGCTTGGCGAACCCTCGGCTACAATGGGAAAAGACCACGGCATGGAATTTTGGACTGGACTTTGGTTTTTTAAAGAACCGCATTTCGGGTACCCTGGAATATTACCTGATGCAAACCCACGATATGATTATGGAACAGAAGCTGCCCAGTTTTACAGGATTTAGCCGGATTACCACCAATCTAGGACAGGTGGATAATAAAGGAATTGAATTGACACTAAATACTGTTAACCTGAAAAGGGATAATTTGCAATGGTCTACAACGTTAGGCTTTGCGTATAATAAGAATCAAATTGTTCACCTCTATGGTAATTACCAGGACGTCGTTGATGCGAATGGAAATGTTACTGGCCTTAAAGAAATGGACGAAATTTCGAGCGGATGGTTTATCGGTCAGCCTATTGGTGCCATCTGGAATTACCATGTGACGGGTATCTGGCAGGCCAATGAAGTGGCAGAGGCTGCTAAATATGGGCAGGCTCCTGGTGATCCGAAAGTAGCCAATGTGTATACCGCAGATGATGTTGTGAACGGCGATATAACAAAACCTGTATATAATAATAATGACAAGGTTTTTTTAGGGCAGACGGATCCTCGTTTCCGTTGGTCGATGCGCAACGAGTTTATCCTATGGAACGACCTTAGTTTTTCGTTTAATATCTATTCGGCCATGGGACACAAAAGTTTGTCGGGCAATTACCTGAATAACGATGATGATGGCGGCCGTATGGCCTATGGACTGGCTAATCTGCCCGCAAAGGAATACTGGACGCCGGACAATCCCACCGATCGCTACGGCCGTATCGAGGCCAAGGGACCGATCGGTGCCGAGGGTGCAGCGCGGCTATACGACCGCTCGTTTATCCGGCTCGACAACATCTCGGTAGGCTATACGCTGCCAAGAAATCTGACCTCCAGATACAACCTCAACCGGGTGAAGCTGTATGGTACGGTGCGCAATGTGGCGACCTGGGCAAAGGACTGGGAATACGGCGATCCAGAGACGGAATCCTGGGCCTCAAGGGTATTTACCTTCGGTGTGAATTTATCTTTATAACCTGATTAATTGTGATGTACATGAACGATATACGAAACAAATCCAGAAACCTAGGCAAGGGTATTGCCTTTTTGCTTGCCAGTACACTAGCGATAAGCAGCTGCTCGAAAGAATTTTTGCAGCCCGACCCGCTGTCAATTTATTTACCAAACGAAACGTTTAATACCGAGTCAGGTTTACGCTCTGCAATGGCTATCTGCGACCGCCATCTTAAGGGGTATTGGGCCACAGATCATAACGAGATGCTGACGCTTGGCACAGAATACATCTTTTCTGAACTGATGGTGGCCAGCAATACGGACAAACGCAGCATGATGGCGGATGTGGCCAATATGCTGACACCAACCAGTGACAACTCCAGCTTACAGAATCTCGACCGATCCAACAGCCTATGGTATCTGTGGCAGGAAACGTATAAAGGGATCAGTTATGCCAATACCATTATTAAGTATGTGGATCAAGTACAGACTCTGAGCGAGGAAGATCGGAATGCTTACAAAGGACGGGCTTATTTCCATAGGGCTTTTCGCTATATGGCATTGGTGTTTGAGTACGGCGATGTCCCTTTGGTGACAACCATCATAGATGTGCCCAAACAGAATTACCGAAGTACCAAGCGCGACGCCATTTTGCAGATGATGACCAAGGACATGGAATTTGCCGTCCAATGGGTACCGGATCAGAAAAACATGAGCCTGATCGGTATGATCAACAAAGGGGCCTGCCGCATGTTGCTGGCAAAATATTATCTGGCCATAGGGGAGTACCAAAAGGCCAGAGAGCAAACCGATATCCTGATTGACCAGTCGGGCTATGCTTTGATGACTGAAAGCTTCGGTACATTTAACGATGGCGGGGAAGCGCAGACCTGGCCTATTACGCGTAATGTGATCTGGGATATGCACCGCCCCGAAAATAAACTGATCGCCAGCAACCGTGAGGTAATCATGGGGATGCCCAACCGTGGTGCCGATGCGGAGTCTTTTGTAAAAATGCTCACCATGCGGATCTTATATCCCTTTGTATTCGACTCGCGGATACAAACGACAGACGGGAAACAGGCTTTGTTGAACATCAAACGTAACAGTGGGGATTACAATGCTAAATATGATTACATGCGGGCCTTTGGTCGCGGTATAGGAACTTTCCGCCCCACTTCTTTCCAGTCCCAGGGGGTATGGGCTGTCAACGGAAAGCAAGATGAGGGCGACCTGCGCCACAGTTCGAAAGTGGGAAACTGGGTGCGCATGGCAGATTACAAGGTCAACAATAAGGCATCCAAAGATTTTGGTAAGCCACTTTTACTCAACGATCCAGCTTTAGGTAAACTCCTTTGTAGCGATACCATCCGTCGCTGGTACGATGTGCCACATTATAAATTTTTTCTGGACGACCCAGTAAGTGAGGCTAATATCAGCGGTTCAGATGGTTCACGGGGGGCTACCAACGGTAGCATCGCAGACTGGTACCTCTATCGCCTGGCTGAAGCTTATCTCTTGCGCGCCGAAGCAAAATATTATATCAGTCCGTCTGATGGGACAATTAAAGACGACTTAAATGTCATTCGTAAGCGGGCAAAATGTACGGAGCTCTATGATGGGGTCGTTACCATTGGAGATATCATGAATGAAAGGGCTCGCGAGCTCTACTGGGAGGAATGGCGTAATGTGGAATTGAAACGGGTATCGCTTTGCCTGGCACGTAGCGGTAAACCAGATGAATGGGGGAATGTATACCATCTGGATAATTTTGATAAGCAAAGCGGTACAGATGCCAGTGGCGGTAGCTACTGGTATCAACGCATTGTGCATTATAGCTTATACAACAAAGGCATCATTCATGTCAATGCAACAGGCCTAAGTGATATCCATTATACCATGGATAAAAAGAATATGTATTGGCCAATACCCAATGTAGCTATTACCTCAAATATTAAAGGCCAGTTAAAGCAAAACTATGGCTACGATGGTTACAATCCGGCTACGCCAGTATGGGATCAATGGGAGGATGCTGTTGCGGATGAATCTAAAGTGGAATAGACTCAGAGGGCCCAAGACGTTTGTGCATTAGCGCAATAAGTTCGGAATTTTTTAATACCCATTTGACAATTAAAATCAGTTTATAAGTACATAAAACTAATTCATATGATAAAGAAGACTCTTTTATTTTTATTGATCCTTCCAGTTCAACTGCTAATCGCACAGTCGAATCTGGTAAATTTTCCGGCCGAGGCAGATCCAATGGAGGTAGGACATCGCATCGCGCATCGTTTTATCGCGGGCAAACATATGCTACATGCCGGTAAATGGATCAGCTATCCGGAGACCTTTTATTGGACGGGTGCAATAAACTATGCCCGTATAACAAATGATGCAAAGCTGATGCAAGCAATGAAAGATCGATTTTCTAAACTTGTATCCAGCGAGCCGCAGTTGCTGCCACCGAAAAATCACGTAGACTTAAATATGTTTGGAAGTCTACCTTTGCGTCTTTACCAACTAACCAAGGAGGAAAGTTACCTCGACTTGGGCTTGCCTTATGCGGATACGCAATGGCAGGTACCAGAAAATGCGGGGCAGGAGGCTAAAAACTGGGCTCAGCAGGGATATTCCTGGCAGACCCGGATGTGGATTGACGATATGTATATGATTACCATTGTACAGACGGCTGCATTTAAAGCAACCGGTGAATCAAAATATCTCGACCGCGCGGCGAAAGAAATGGTGCTTTATTTAGATAAATTACAACGTTCCAACGGATTGTTTTACCATGCACCTGATGTTCCTTACTATTGGGGTCGTGGTAATGGCTGGATGGCCGCGGGTATGACCGAATTACTGCGCATGCTTCCGAAAGACCATGCTGACCGGCCCCGTATTTTGAAGGGTTATCTTACCATGATGGAGAGTTTGAAAAAAGAGCAGCGCAAAAGTGGCATGTGGAATCAGTTGATTGATGAAGCCGACTGTTGGGCAGAAACTTCGGGCTCGGCAATGTTTGCTTATGCGATCATAACCGGGGTAAAGCACGGATGGCTAAGGGAAAAGCAATATGGTCCCGTTGCCCGAAGAGCTTGGCTGGCGCTTGCAAAATATGTTGACGGGCAAGGAGCGGTATCGGAAATCTGCGTGGGTACCAACAAAAAGAACGATAAACAGTATTATTACGATCGTCCTCGACATACAGGCGATTATCATGGACAGGCTGCCTACATGTGGTGTATCAATGCGCTATTGGAAACCAACGACAATTTGTCGTTATACTAAAGTTTCGGTATTTTTGAACCACACGCTATCCATTGTGGACAGCATGCAGTGTAAGCTGAAGGCAACTTAGTTGCCGTCAGCTTTTCTTAATTGCCTGCTTATATACGTATGTCTCAAAAGAAAAATATCATTACGATACAACATCCGGAATCCGTGCATCATACGAATGGTATGATTGGCTCTTGGAACGATTGGCCATTAACGGAAAAAGGGATCCAACAAGCGGAAAATATCGCTGCTAATTTAAAGTCGGAATTTCGGGATACGAAGTTTTCTGTGTATACCTCACCGCTCAGCAGAACAGCTCAGACCGCTGATATCATTGGAAAACAGTTTAATGTCGTTCCCCAATGGGCAACCGCACTAAAAGAACGTTACCTTGGACGAGCGGTGGGGCAATCGGTTCAATGGCTTAAAGACAATATCGAGGCGGAAGAACGATCAATCTACGACAAATGTTTTAGTGATGCAGAATCCAGATTTAACGTCTGGCAAAGGATGATTCCCTTTTATGAAACAGTAATGTCTGGTAATGAAGAGAATATCATCCTTGTTTCGCACGGCGATAGCTTAAGTATCTTCAATGTCATGTGGCTTGGATTGCCGGTGGAAAGCCTTCAAACAATGGATCTATACGGAGTCAGTGGTGGCGTTTCTTTTTTGTACCAAACAGAAATGGGAAAGAGAATCATTAGGCGGATGAGCGACACTTCGTATTATAAAAGCAAAGCAATATGAAGACTCCATCTCCTGAAAACATCAAAGCAGTATTTGATACGTATTATTCCGTCGACATTAAATTTTGGGTTGAATTTGCAAAAGTGGTGGAACGTCGGAGTTTTGCAAAAAATGAAATCGTGAAGGGATACGATAAGACCGAAAAGTTTATCAACATCCTCGTTTCAGGTTCGGTAGGACATTTTATGCCTTATCAGCATAAAGACATCTGTATTAATCTATATTATGAAAACCAGCTATTCAGCGACTACCTCTCTTTTGTATCACAGCGGCCGACTGTCATCAAAACGGAATGCCTCGAAGATACAGAACTTTGGTCGGTAAGCCATCAGAATTTACAGGAGCTTTATGGAAAGTCCGACCGATCGCTCCTTATCGGTAAGGCGATTTCGGATATCATGTTTACGGCTAAACAGTCTGAGCAGATCAATCTGCTTACTTTGCCACCTACCGAAAGATACCTGAAACTGATAAAAGAGCGACCATATATCTTTCAGCGTACACCGCTTAAAATTATCGCCTCCTATCTGGGTATTGCACCGGAGAGCTTGAGCAGAATAAGAAAAAAGATTTCTTAACTTTCGTCAAGTGTTTTTTGTTTTAATGCAGTTATTTTTGGGCATTGCAAAAAAGCTATACAAATAGGATGAAAAGAAAAATCAATTATTGGGCCGTTATTGTTTATTATATTATTGCCATCGCATGCCGCTATTTGACCAACAAAACTGAATTACTGAATGCCATAGACAATCCGTATTTAAAATCCATTCTTACAGGAATGGGGCCTGCGCTTGGAGCTGGGCTTGTGTTTGTGGCTTTTAAGATAAAGCCTATACTCTCCCTCAAAGGAAACTATAAGAGTCTCCTTTATCCGATTACGTTATATTGGGTATTTCCGGTAGTTTTGATCAGCACGGTGTATTATTTTTCAAAAGGTACTATTCCATATTTGACTGTTTTTAG
The DNA here is from genome assembly GCF_002376635.1 of Sphingobacterium sp. UBA3549. Classification (NCBI taxonomy): domain Bacteria; kingdom Pseudomonadati; phylum Bacteroidota; class Sphingobacteriia; order Sphingobacteriales; family Sphingobacteriaceae; genus Sphingobacterium; species Sphingobacterium sp. UBA3549. The sequence goes on from NZ_DFOE01000032.1 coordinate 153,458, forward strand.
CGTCCTGATCTACGGTCTGCTGGAAGAAATTGGATGGCGGGGCTTTCTCTATCAGGAATTCAAAGCATTGAAGCCTATCTACAACATATTGCTGCTGGCATTACTCTGGTTTTTATGGCATCTCAATTTTGATTTTACGCCGGTTCAGTTCTCGTTTTTCGCCATTTTGGTGTTGGGAAGTTGGGGAATAGGTAAAGTCGCCGATGCAACGGGTTCACTGGTTGCTGTTAGTGCATTTCATTCCCTCAATAATTTCTTTCCCGGTATCAACGCTAAAAGCGGCGCAATTTTGGGTGTACTACTACTTGTTTGGGTAATTGCCTTGGTGCTCCGAAAAAAGAAGAAACAGGCGGCATCAGTGTAGAAAGCCAACTGACATGTTTCAGTTGGCTTTGCTCGTCAAAGGATTGGACTGCCCTCTATTTGGAAATCTTGCTAAACTCGAAAGGAATCTGGAGGCTATCGCCTGCTACATTCGCTTTCAATTGCTCACCGTCGCGCCAGTAAGAAATCTTTTTTGGAAAGGGAAGCGAATCATTATTGCATTCGAACAGGCCATCTTTCATCATGGTCATTGTAAATGCGATAAAATCTTTCTCTTCAGGTACTTTAACCCTTAAATTCCAGTTGCCGTCAGATTTCAGCAAGCGCATGGTTTCCTGATGAATGGTGTCCATGTTTTGCAATGTAAATGCAAAGCCTGCATATTCAGAATCATTCATTTTCTTCCAATATTCAAAGGTCTTTTTATCTTTGGCTTCGTTGGTGCGCTGCCATTCTCCTACGAGCCAATCGAAATTTTCGGACGGCTCCTTTTGACTTCCCACACATTGTATGAAAATTGTAAGAAACCATAATGATACCCATACCTTGGTTAATTTTAGCATATGATATTCGGTTTTTAAAGGTTTTGTCAACTAGTCGATTGTAAAATATGTATGAAACGGTAAGGTGAATTAGCGTATGCCCATATCTCATTAAATTTAATAAAAAATTAGAAGTTTTGAAAGTGATTGATAGTTAAACTGTTAATTTAAATTAATGTTTGTTAAATCTTTGCAGCTTTATGCTAACATGTATAAATAATTCGTTATTTAGGTATAAATGGAAGCATGATGATTTCTGATTTTATAAAAAATAAGCATCTGGCCAATCGAGCGGGATTTGGGATGAGTCTTCAGCAGATTACAGATTTTGAACAGCAATCTCCCACCGCAATATGGAAGCTATATGCGCATGCGCATCCATTCCATCCGATCAGTTTCAGTTCGGAGCAGGGGGAAGTTGATTATACGGCACTATCTCAATTGAATGCTTCTGATAAAAAGCTGGTACAGCAGCTCAACCGCAAGCGTAATATTGAAATCAATCTTAATTTTCTGGAAGCAATGGTGCATGGTGAGGACCAGCTCAGGGAGAAAATGGCTTTTTTTTGGCATGGACATTTTGCCAGCAGGGTCATTAATGCCAATTTTAGTGCGCACATCCTCAATGAAATCAGAAAGCATGCCCTAGGGAATTTTCGGGACCTGCTATTTGCGGTTTCTAAAGCGCCAGCCATGCTCAACTTCCTGAATAACCAGCAGAATAAAAAGGGGCATCCGAACGAAAACTTCGCGCGGGAAGTGATGGAGCTCTTCACAATGGGAAGAGGTAATTATTCTGAATTGGATGTCAGAGAGGCTGCGCGCGCCTTTACAGGGTGGTCTTACGATAAGGATGGTCAGTTTCTGGAGCGCAGAAAATTTCATGATACCGGCAGTAAAACATTTTTGGGTAAGACGGGAAATTTTGATGGAAACGATATTTTGGATAGTATATTGGAGCAGCCTGCTACAGCCCGGTTTATAACCCGAAAGCTATATCGTTTTTTGGTCAACGAACAGGTGGATGAGGAAATTGTCTCTTTACTGAGCCGTGATTTCTATCATTCGGGTTATGATATCAAGCAACTGATCAACAGCATATTTACGGCAGACTGGTTTTACGATTCCAAGCATATCGGCAACAAAGTAAAGTCGCCTATAGAACTTATGGCTGGTATTATGCGCATTTTACCCATGGAGATCGCGTACCCAGAAAACCTTATTGTCTATCAGAAATTATTGGGGCAGATGCTTTTGTATCCGCCGAACGTGTCGGGTTGGCCGTCGGGAAAAGCATGGATAGACAGCTCTACCTTGTTGCTCCGCATGCAGCTGCCGCAGATATGGAGCGGATTGCGGCCGCTCGAACTTGATGTCCATAATGACGATGACCTCGACATGGGGCTGAAACAGTCGAGGGCGCTTGCAAAAGCCTATAAGAATCCAAAAATTTCCATTGACTGGTCCACTGTAGAAGTTACTTTTGGGGGGAGAGACCCTTTTCGTATTTTGTTGCAGCGGCAGATATCCTTTGAAAAAGCATTACGGGATGAATATGACAGTGAAAACATTCGATTGGCAATTATTGAAGCCATGAGCACTCCCGAATATCAGCTTTGTTAACCGTTAGAACGACTACTATGATCCTTAAACGAAGGCAATTTCTCAAAGCGAGTTCACTCGCGTCGGCATCGCTACTGTTGCCTAATTTCTTAAAAGCCCTATCTTCGTCCCCTGCGCTGGAAAATCGGAACAAGGTATTGGTGATATTACAGCTCAGCGGAGGAAACGACGGGCTTAATACGATCATTCCGATCCGTAATGATATTTACTTTCGCGAGCGGCAGACGATTGCCATCAATAATGCGCTGCGGCTCACGGATGAAGCGGGTATTCATCCGGCGTTGCCATTTTTTAAAACGCTTTTTGATCGTGGCGAACTGGCGGTGCTTAACAATGTCGGTTATCCCGATCCAAACAAATCGCATTTTCGTAGCATGGATATCTGGCATAGCGCGAGCCGAAGTGATGAATACTTGGATAGCGGCTGGATAGGACGCTATCTTGATCAGGTCTGTTACGACTGCGACCATCCTACGCAAGCTTTGGAGGTGAACGATATGCTTAGCCTCGCGCTCAAAGGAAGGCAACAAAAAGCGTTTGCGTTTAAAGACCCCAAAAAGCTTTATCAGACCAGTCGTGAAGCGTATTTTAAAAAGCTGTATCAGGAACATCAGCATCAACATGAAGACGAAACAGTTGCTTACCTGTACCAGACACTGGGGGAAACCCTCAACAATGCCGATTATATCTTTGAACAGAGTAAAGCTAGGAAAACTGCAGCGACGTACCCAGACTCGGTGCTTGGGAAGGACCTGAAGACGGTGTCTTCGTTGATTAAATCGGATATCAATACGCAGGTTTATTATTTGCAGATCGGTAGTTTTGATACGCATATCAATCAAAATCAACGGCAGGAGAGCCTATTCCGCACGATCAACGATGCAGTAGAAGCTTTTGTAGAGGATTTAAAGCAAGATGGCCTTTTTCGGCATGTCATGCTCATGACCTTTTCTGAATTTGGTCGGCGGGTGGCACAGAACGCGAGCAATGGTACCGATCACGGTACAGCCAATCAGCTCTTCTTTCTCTCGGGCGGATTAAAAAAGCAAGGATTACTGAATGATTTGCCAGATCTGACCCAACTCAATGAAGGTGATCTCCAGTATACCGAAGATTTCAGAAAGGTGTATGCTACGTTACTTAAAAGCTGGCTTGATGCGGATTCCGACAAAATATTAGGTTGGAAAAATGGGATTTATGATTTTATATGAAATCTACTTTGTATGAAATATAGTATGAAAAACCCTGATCTGAATAGCAGACCAGGGCTGTTTTAACAGGTAGCTTGACTTTTATTAAGCTTTGATAAATAAACCTGCAATGTTAAGTACAGCTTCTGCAGATAATGGTTCATCAAAAGATTGGGTAGCGGCATTGGTGGAGATCTTTCCCATGGAACTGCTGAGTGCCGTAATATCAACGCCTGCTTGCTTTACATTATCTTCACCAGCGTATACAGCGTCGACCACGGTACCGATACCAGAATCATTTGCTCCAGTGATCCAAGGTTTTTGATTTGCTGCAGCGCCCCCGCGTGCACGACGCATCTGACGGATATGCGATGCATGCCTAGCTTCAACCGAATGAATCTGCAATGCTGCAGTAAGGACAACCCGATTGCCAACTAAAATGCCTGCTTGACCTTTGTAAGCGCGTACACCAGTATCTTCAAACGCCTGTGCAACAGCTAAAAATGTGTCATAATCGCTAAATACATTTCCAAAAGTGCCACCAGCCGTAAAATCAAATGTTGGCTTCGATACAGCCTTACTGCCCAATACCTGTTTCAAAAAGTTGACATGGGCGACTTCATGATCCCGTATGGTCGTAATAGCGCCAAGTGGTTTACCCGAAGGAATAAGTCCAGATTTAGCAACCCCCATTGTATAATATTCGGCCTCCAAATATTCGAGCGTGAGTGCATAATTAAGGACGCCATTGACATCCGTAGGAGCGGTTGCACCGTACGCTTTTTTGAAAAGTTCACTGACAAAAAAGGGCAACGCTGCCAAGGTTACTTTTTTACTCATGGAAGCTAGATTTTTAATAGCCTCGCGACGTGGGCTGATACGATCGCTGAACTCAGGATCTACAGCATTTATTTGGTCAAAAACATTTAAAAGATTCATGATAATCCGTATTTAGGTGAATTAATAAGTGGGTAGATCCGATACATCAATTTTAGATTTGATAAAGGGTGCGGCGGCGCTCAGGACGACACTGGGACTTTTAGCAACATCGAGTCCATTGGAATCAACAACTTCCTGGTTGGCGAAGCTGCCATTATCGATCATATCCCTTACCCAAGCGGCATGCCGCGCTTCTACCGAAACAATCTTTCCGGCCAACAGCAGGTAATTAGGGTCTTTGATAAGCCATCCAGCACCATTGTATGCAGATACGCCGAGATCTTCAAATGTTTTGGCGGTTGCCAGGACATTTTCCCGACTGCTAAAATTAATACCTGAAAGATTTAATTCGAGGCTGGAGATTGCTTTGGTACCCAGCGCAACTTTAAAAAATTCACGATGTGCAATCTCGTGATCACGGATATCCGTAAAGAAGGCCTTTTCCATATCGGTCATGCCTGAGTAGGGATTATTGACCAATTGAATGTAAAAAGCAGCTTCGAGTTGCTCGAGGGCATAGGCATAATTGAGGATAGCGATATCGCCACTACCAAAATATAGTCCTTTTCCGCCGTTATCCATGTTATCATCGTGGTCTTTTTTACAGCTAGACAAACCGAGGATGGCCAGCGATGCTGCACTGGCACCTGCAAACTTTAAAAAATCTCTTCTGCGGAGATCCTTTTGGTCTATTTCACCATTGGGAGTCAATAGCGAATCGTTGTGGGGAGTTGTTATCTTTTCCATAACAAAAGTCTTTTAGTTTATAATATTTTTCTGTACTTATCATCATTTACGACTTTTTGGAAAGCTTGGATTTCTAAATCCTAATTTTTTTTTTATTTTTTTCAAAAAAAAAACTGATGCAGACTTGCACCAGTTTTTTAAAGAAGCGTTGGAGTGATTCGTTTTACTTCTTGACCAGTAGAGGCAGATATTTTTCATAGCCTTTGGCTTTCATCTCTTCTTTGGGCACAAATTGGAGCGATGCACTATTAATGCAATACCGTAAACCGCCTTTGTCCGCCGGACCATCATCAAAAACATGTCCCAAATGAGCATCTCCGGTTTTGCTGCGTACCTCTGTGCGGCGCATACCGTGGGAGTTATCAGATAATTCTTCGACTAAGTCGGGATTGATCGGTTTGGAAAAGCTGGGCCACCCACAACCTGATTCAAATTTATCTGTCGAAACAAATAGCGGTTCACCTGTGGTAATATCCACGTAAATGCCATCTCTAAATTCATCATTGTATGCGTTGTCAAAGGCCCGTTCAGTGGCCTGATTCTGCGTTACATCATATTGCAGTGGTGTAAGTTCCTTTTTGAGCGTGCTTCTATCTTTTTTATGGTAACTTTTCGGAGCAGTAACATCTGTGGGAGCAGGGTTAGCTTTGCGCGCTAGATCAAACATCTCTGGAACGATATGGCAGTAGCCACCCGGGTTTTTGTCTAGATATTTTTGATGGTACGCTTCCGCATCGTAGTAATTCTGTAAGGGCTCGAGTTCAACAACTATTTTTGCCGGATATTTCTTGTCCAGTTCGGATAGGCTTTCCTTAATAACAGGAATAACTGCGTTATCGGTATAGAAAATACCGGTACGGTATTGTGTTCCGATATCGTTCCCTTGTTTATTGAGGGACGTGGGATCTATTGTCTTTAAAAACAGATCTACGAGAAGCTTAAGCTCAACTATTTGTGGATCATAGGTGACTTTGACCGTTTCAGCAAAGCCTGTTTTTCCGGTGGAAACCTGCTCATAGCTGGGATTTTTAAAATTACCATTGGCATAGCCTACTTCCGTGCCCGTAACGCCGCGCACCTGTTTGAAAAAATGCTCGGTACCCCAAAAGCATCCGCCGGCAAAATAAATAACCTGATCATGCTTGGGTCTATGGTCGGCCGATTGTTTCTCAATCGGTTTGGATGGATCCGATTTCTGTGAAAACCCAAATTTGCTAAGCATAAATAAGCCTAACCCTAGTAATAGTAATAAAAATGCTTTTTTCATAGCGATTGTCCGTTCTTGTTTTCTAATATACGATGTAAAGACACGAATTGGTTTTAATCAATTTGAAAATTTAAAATCTTGACTCCGTTATCTTACGATAGGTTTCGCTATGAATTTCCATAAAGTATTAAGGAAAAGTTTTCAAAATGGAATCCTTTTTTACCTATAGAAGACAATCTATTCTGTTTTCTGGGTAGACTACTCCGGTCGTGCATCACAACTTTGTTGCATCATCGTACACCATTTGTTGAAGATATCGTCGCTTGTATTCATACGCTATTCGAGGTAATGCCCCTGTCGGATAAGCAAAGCCCGGTATTTATTGAAGACACTGGATTTGGAAACAAAGCCCATATATTTGTTTTCAGGGCCGAGCACGGGCAAGATCCAAGTGTCATCTTTGTTCATCTTAGCCATGACGGATTCCATATTTTCATCTATTAGAACGCTGTCATTTGGTTTTTGAGCCAATTTTTCAAAGGTGCTATCTAGTCCATGCAACTCCCCAAGGAGAACCGAGAATAAAAGTTCGCTGTTGATCAGTCCGATAAATTTACCATCGTAACTGACTATAGGAAATATATTTCGTTTGCTATGAATAATGTCAGATTGCCTCAATTTGGGTGTCTCGTCGGGGCGTAGAATTACAAAGTTTGTTTCTAACACATATTTAATACGCATCATGCTCAATACCGAGCGATCTTTGTCTTCATAGGAGATCAAATCGCCCGACTCTGCGAGTACTTTGGTATAGATTGAATGCTTGCGTGCTGCTCTATTGATAAGATAGGAGATCGAACAGACAAGCATCAATGGTACCATCAATGTATAGCCTCCAGTCACTTCGGCGATTAGAAATATTCCGGTTAAGGGGGCATGCATGATGCCACTCAATGCACCGGCCATGCCGGCGACGACAAAATTTGGAACATTGAGTTCGGCTATGCCGGTCAGATTTATGCCGTATGAAAACGCAAAACCCAATAATCCGCCCATGACTAAGCTTGGTCCAAAAACGCCACCATTGCCACCTCCGTTTAGGGTAAATAATGCAGCAAATGATTTTCCGAAAAGTGTCAATAAAGTATAGCCAAAAACCACCCACCCCATATTGTGATACTCCGAGAATAGACTATTTTTGACGATTGCATTAAATTGTCCGTTAAGAATTTGCTGTATAGTCAGGTAGCCTTCACCATACAGTGCGGGGAATACCAGAATCATCAGTCCTAAAGCGACACCGCTAAACCACACCTTGTGATAAGGGTTTTTGATTTTGCGAAACCATTGGCTGACAACGGCAGATATGCGAGCAAAGTAAATGGTATATAAGCCTATCAGTACGGCCATAAGAAGATAAAAAAACAACGCTGAAACCTGCCAGTAAGAATTAAAATTCGTGAAAAGAGGCTCACTGTACATCAAACGCGAAACCACAGAGGCCATGGCTGAGGAAATTAGCAATGGGATAAATACAGGGATAGAAAATTCGGGCAGCAGAATTTCAATGGCAAAGATCATACCCGCCAGCGGACTATTAAACGCTCCCGCGATACCTGCAGCTGCACCGCAGGCCAGCAGCATAGTCATTTCCTTATATTGCAATCCAAAAAAGCGCGCGATGTTGGAACCAATAGAAGATCCGCCCAAGGCCACTGGAGCTTCTAGACCACATGAACCTCCAAATCCCACCGTGATAGCCGAAGTGAACACCTGTGAATAAATATTACTAGCATCCAGTCGGCTCCCTTTTCGGCTGATGGCGTAAATAATGGGCGTGATGCCATGTTCAATTTTTTTGCCTTTGAGAAATTTTCGGACAAATAATACACTCAACAAAATACCAATTAAAGGAAATACCAGATACAGCGAATATTTAACTTTCCAGTCCACATCGTTTTGAATACTGGTCGCAATAAAATGAGTCAGCCTTTTTAAAACGGATGCCATCAGTCCGCCTACAATGCCTACCAGGAATGCCAATATGATAATAAAGTTTCGATTGGAAACCTTTCTCATACGCCATTGATTGATCTGGTCTATTTTCCTGTAAAAGGTATTTTTGAAATTTGCCATTTTGAACGATTCACCCTTATTTTATCTTTACGAAAAGGTGGGCCAATATAGTCATTATTGCAAGGAATTTGTGCGTCTGCCTATCCAACATGTATTAATACTAACTTATTGTTACATGATATATCCTAATAAACTATCTCCTTCTCTGACCAAATATAGACAACACGAGATACCCTAAAATTCCGGCAAGTAAGGAGGTCAGAAGAATAGCGAGCTTCGCTTCATTAATATGTAACAGATCGCTGAAGGATAAGATCGAAATAAATATAGACATTGTAAAGCCAATTCCGGCCAACAAGCCCACGCCAAGGATATGTCTGAATGAGCTTCCTTCTGGGAGGCTACTGATCCCTAGTTTTGAACATACAAAGGTCATGACCAAAATTCCAAGTGGCTTACCAAGCAATAAGCCAAGGCTAATACCCAAGCCCATAGGTGCGACAAGTCCGGTAAGCATCTCGCTTTCGATGGTGATATTAGTGTTGGCGAATGCAAATAAGGGTATAATGATAAAATTTACAGGTTTTACAAGAGCATGTTCCAAACGCTCCAAAGGAGACTCAATGTCTGTATCATTTGTTGGGATTGTCATGGCGACCATCACACCTGCTATCGTTGCATGTATACCTGAATGGTGTATAAAGTACCAAATGAATACGCCTGGGATCAGGTACAAATAAGGATTTTGTACATTTATACGATTCATGATAAAGAGGACAATCATACCGATGCCTGCATAAAGTAAATAAGTGGTCTCAATGCCCGACGAATAGAAAAAAGCAATTACCAAAATAGCGATCAGATCGTCAACAATAGCCAATGCAGCTAAAAACACTTTTAAACTTGCTGGAATCCTGTTGCCCAATAAACCTATTACAGCTAATGCAAAGGCGATATCGGTTGCCATTGGAATACCCCAACCTCCAACAGTTGCACGGCCTGCGTTGAACGCTATAAATATGAGCGCAGGAACTATGGCTCCTCCAATAGCACATAGTATAGGTAGCGATGCCTGTTTAGGAGAGGAGAGTTCGCCTTCCACGATTTCTCGTTTAATCTCTAGTCCAACAAGTAGAAAAAATATTGCCATTAGGCCATCATTTATCCAAAGTAGAATGCTATACTTTAAATGCACTTTATCAGAATCGAAACCAATAGAAGTGTCCAAAAAAGATTGCAGTGTGGGCCCGGCAGCAGTATTGGCTATAATAAGTGATATAATTACGCAAATAAATAGTAAAATACCACCGGCATTACTTGATTTGAAAAAATTTTTGAATACGGTAAGGTTAATCAATTGACTCATCGTTCTGTCTATTTTTTTTGGACCATAAGTCCAGGTTCGAAAATTGAAATTTACTACTGTCGAATACTGGGTCTTTTTTGCACTTCCGCTGTTCGCAATAATCCGCATAGAGCGTAAGTACTTTTTTGTGCAGCAGGAGTATGGCGATCAGATTGAGCCAGGCCATAAGTCCTACTCCGATATCGCCTAATGCCCAGGCAGATTTAGCTGTGCTGGTACAGCCTACATAGGTAGATACTAAAATCAGCAGTCGTAAAATCCAGATAAGTAAGGTCTTATGTTGTCTTTTTTGACTAACAAAACTGATGTTCGTTTCGGCGATATAATAATAAGCCATGATGGTGGTAAACGCAAAAAAGGCGAGGGCTAATGCGACAAAAGCATTTCCGACGGTGGGGAAATGATGGGATACTGCTTGTTGTGTAAAAGCTGGTCCCATTTCCGTAGCCGGAAGGTGCTGTACAATAAAACCGCCAGCTGGATTTTCAACATTATATTGGCCGGTAAACAAGATCATTAAGGCTGTTGCTGTGCATACAAACATAGTATCAACATATACCGAAAATCCCTGTACGAGACCTTGCTTGATGGGGTGGGATACTTCGGCGGCGGCGGCGGCGTGTGGGGCGGTGCCCTGGCCAGCTTCATTGCTATAAATACCTCGTTTTACACCCCAAGAAATTGCCATGCCTGCTACAGCACCAAATGTGGCTTCCATGTTTAAGGCAGATTTGACGATCAAAGCAATAACGGCAGGGATCTCTGTAAAATTGAGGCCTATAATAACCAAAGCCATAAGGATATAGGCGCCAGCCATAAAGGGTACAACATATTCCGCTACGGTGCTGATACGCTTTACCCCACCTATAATGATAATGGCAAGGAGGCCAGCTATTGCCAACCCCGTCACGCTAGGAGATAGGTAGAAAGCAGACTCGACTGCTGAACTGATGCTGTTGCTCTGCACCCCGGGTAGTAAAAAACCAGTACTTATGATGGTGACGATAGCAAAAGCCCATGCAAAAGTTTTGGATTTTACTCCTTTAAGAATATAAAATGCCGGACCGCCGCGATATTCACCATCGTTTACCTCTTTGTACATCTGGCCAAGGGTCGCTTCTACAATAGCTGAGGCACTACCTAAAAATGCAATTACCCACATCCAAAAAATAGCCCCTGGACCACCCATGGCAATTGCTGTCGCGACACCTGCGATATTCCCCGTACCCACACGCCCTGAAATAGCCAAAGAGAAGGCCTGAAAAGAGGAAATGCCCTTGTCGGAACTACTGCCATTAAAAAGCAAACGGATCATTTCCCGAATCTGCGTCAGTTGAGGACAGCGAAAGCGCACGGTAAAGTATATACCCGTAAGCAGACAGAGGTAGACAAGCGCATCACTCCAGATAATATTATAAATTCTATTGATTAAATCTTCCATCTTGTAAAATTGAATTCTTAGGTCGGCTAAAAGTAGGTAAAAGGAGTCAAGACTATCTGAAATATTGAATAGATTTTGTTTATTTTTCTGAAAATCCTATATATATAATATTTATATAGGCGTGTTATCCTATCTGTATCAAATATTTCTATGCTTTAAATTTTATAAAATGATCAATACATGTTAGATAATTTACCATCTCATGGACGGACGCTTGCTATGCGGCTAAACATTTCAGCATATAGTGAAACCGGGTGGTCTAGATATGACACCTGCAAGTAGCAGGAGATCGGAAGAGTTTACCCTGCGAAAGAGTCTGCAGAATGACGGTTCCAGCGTTTGTGTAAGAGTGGATTTGTCGATTCCTTCGAACCTAATAGTAATTATTCGATCGCAGAAGCGATCGTCCAATAAAATATGTTGGACAGACAATGCAGCAGATTAGCTTCCGCGAAACGTATGGATAGTTTAATACGTTTATCTCCTAATAATTTCGACACTGTCTTTTGGAAAGTGGTTCTTTAACCATCTTTGTAATTTATCTTGTTGGCTTTGTGCTAGCGAGGTTGGGGAAGTATAAATAAATGCGATGAGATTTGCCACGCTATCAGCTTTTGCATAATGTTGTTGCATGCCCATGCTATAAGAATTTAGTTCGGGGAAAAGAACCTTAATATCGCGGTCGAGTTCTGGGTTGACGACCTGGTATTTTGTGAGTTCGTTGTTCAGGGCGCGAATAGTTAGGTCTTTTTCACTTACAGCTGCAGTACGTTTGTCTATTTCACTAAGGATAGTAGACTTCAAATCTAAGCTATCTTGATGGATCACAAGCTGTGTATTCTTTATTCCGAAGGTTTGCATTGTTTGTTCCAATGATTTTATCTCTTGGCTGCTGAATTTCTTTGCCAGAAAAGCTAATTCTAGCTTCTTCGGTTCAGTATTGAGTTGCATTTTCTCATAAATGACGGTATAGCCTTTGTTGCTTAATTCTTGTTGGACAAATTGTTTGACTTTATTGGTGTATTTTTTTTCCTGCAGCAGATTGTAGGCAAAATATATACTTGGCACGACGAGCGCAAGGGTAATAATGGATATACTTTGAGCAATCCTCTTTTCACGTTGCTGATCTACATAGTGCTTTTTCGGATAACGTAAATATTTGACTATAATAAAAGTAGCGATACAGATAAAGACACAGTTGATGATATATAAAAATAATGCGCCAGCAAAATAACTGAAATTTCCAATAGCAAGGCCATAACCTGCCGTGCACAGCGGTGGCATCAACGCTGTTGCAATAGCAACTCCTGGGATCGGATTTCCTTTGTCAACCCGAGTGATGGCGATGATGCCGACAAGTCCACCGAATATAGCGATCATTACATCGTAGATGTTAGGAGAAGTGCGCGCGAGCAATTCGGATTGAGCTTCTTTGAACGGGCTGAGCAGAAAGTAAATGAAGGATACAACAAGACTGATGACTGTAGCAATCAGCAGATTTTTAATGGATTTTTTAAGCAGAGGAAAATCAAATGTTCCTAATGCAAATCCTGCTCCCACGATAGGTCCCATCAGCGGAGAAATCAGCATGGCGCCGATAATCACGGCAGTTGAATTCACATTTAAACCTATCGATGCTATCACGATGGCACAAGCTAAGATCCAAGCATTAGAACCCTGAAAGGAAATATTGGCGATAACGTTTTCCAATACGGTTTCTTTTTTTTCTTCTCCCTGATGTAAATCGAAAAAGCCCAAAATTCTATTCATATACTTTTTGTTGATAACTTATGCGAATATAGGAAACATCCCTTATCTTATTTCAGTATAGACTATACTTCTTTATCAATTGGTGGTATATCCGCTACAAATTCTATTTTTTTATGAAGTTAAATCTGGATGTATTATTTTTTCAGAAACATTCGTGCCGATTAGTTGTTAGAAATAACATCCACTTTCTTTTTTGGTATTCAATCAATATTAGATTATATTGAAAATTCAGTATTACATTTTTTAAAAACAGGCACTATGAATAATTTAGAACTTAACGACGTACAGGCGCATTGGAATAATTTTATTGCTTCTGCAATTGCCTGGGCACCACGTGTTATTACTGCCCTCATCTCAGCGTTACTGATATATTTAATTGGATCTTGGATTATTCGTTTGGTGAAGCGTATGATCGACAGAGCTTTCGAACGCCGGAAAATGGACGTTTCTTTGCAGCGTTTTCTCAGTAATTTAATTGGTTGGATTTTAAATATATTACTGTTTATTGTTGTTGTCACACAATTGGGTGTTCAAACCTCAGCATTTGTTGCTATTATTGGTGCTGCGGGTTTGGCTATCGGTTTAGCTTTGCAGGGCTCTTTATCTAATTTTGCGGGTGGAATACTGATTTTGCTACTGAAGCCCTTTCGGGTGGGCGATTATATTAGTTCAAGCGCGAATGTGTCAGGGACGGTGATTGAAATCGATATTTTCAATACAAAATTAAATACACCGCAAAATCAGCAGCTAGTTGTTCCCAATGGTGTGTTATCCAACAGTAGCATTACCAATTACACTGTTTTGGGGACACGCCGGACATGGTTCGACATTGGTGTATCTTACAGCGCTGACTTAAAAGAAGCTAAACAGATACTATTGGAGGTCGTTCAAAATAATGAATATGCGTATAAAGACCCTGCTCCACAGGTTGTGGTCAATGAGTTGGGCGATAGCGCAATCACCCTTTCCGTGCGCGCGACCACTTCAAATGAAAACTTCTGGACGATGCAAGAACAATTGATTATAAACTGCAAAGAAGCTTTAGACCAGGCTGGTATTGAGATTCCATTTCCGCAACGTGATATCCATATCCGTAGTAATGCATAATTTAGCGTAAAAATCGATGTCAAGACTGTTGTTTTGACACTATATTATAAACAAATTTAATTTTAGTGATGTTGTCAAAATCGACATTTAATAAAGGAATTATTATTCCTAGCCTAATCTTTATTATAGGCGTTTGCCTACTATCGGTATTTTTTCCGACCCTCTCTGTACGTATTTTAGATACTGCCAAGCAATTTATTTTTATTAATCTCAACTGGGTTTACGTATGGGCCGTTACGCTCTTCGTTATTTTTCTCCTTTACCTCATGTTTAGTAAATTTGGGAATATCAAGTTGGGAAGTAACGACAGTAAACCCGAGTATACTTTTTTTTCATGGATTTCTATGTTGTTTGCCGCGGGTATGGGAATCGGATTGATGTATTTCAGCGTTGCCGAACCGATGCAACATTTTTCTACAGAAGCTTTTGCTGGCCGTCATGATATTAATAGAGCTCAAAATGCGCAACTGTACACTTTTTTCCATTGGGGTATACACGCTTGGGCGATTTATGGCGTTGTGGGACTGGCTCTGTCTTATTTTGCTTATCGCTATCGGCTGCCGCTGTCGCTTCGAAGTTGTTTCTATCCATTATTAAAAAACAAGATTAATGGAAAATGGGGTAATGCCGTTGATGTATTTGCCCTCTGTAGTACGTTTTTTGGTATTACGACGACGCTCGGGTTCGGCGTGGTACAGGTCAATGCAGGCTTACAAACATTAGGACTTGTACCTGAGAATAATTTTACCTATCAGATTGTTATTGTTGGCGTATTAACACTATTAGCTATTTTATCAGCTACCTCCGGTGTGGATAAAGGAGTAAAACTATTAAGTAACATCAATATAATCACCGTAGTAATCTTGCTATTGTTTGTACTTTTCTTGGGGCCAACAGTTTACCTTATCGGAAGTTTTACGGAAGGAATCGGTAATTATGTAAACAATTTTTTTAGTCTGACTTTCGATACACATGTGTATGACGAGGCTACGCTGCCGTGGTTCTACAATTGGACAATTCTTTACTGGGCCTGGTGGATATCATGGTCCCCTTATGTAGGGTTATTTATTGCTAAAATATCCAAGGGGCGGACCATTCGCGAATTTATTGCGGCCGTACTCATTATCCCGACCATATTTAATTTTATATGGATGTCTGTGTTTGGTAACAGTGCGATGTGGTTTGATGTTCATTTTGCCAAAGGTGCATTGAGCGCGCTGGCTGATAATCCTGATGCCTTGATGTTTAGGTTTTTGGACTACTTACCGTTCTCCGAGATAGTCAGTTACTTGGTCATTTTGATTATCATAATCTTTTTTGTGACTTCGGCCGATTCGGGGATCTTTGTGATGAATAGCATTGCTACTAAGAATGCGGAAAAGTCACCGAAATGGCAAATGGTATTTTGGGGGACTCTGTTGGCTATCTTGGCGCTTATGTTGTTAAATACAGGTGGACTGCAGGCATTGCAAACCATGACCCTTATCACGGCTTTGCCTTTTTCGCTGATTATGTTGCTTTTTTGTGTCAGTTTGGTCAAAGCATTGACCATTGATCGAAGTTATTATGAACGTGATTTTTCGGTCAGTACGGTTCCCTGGTCAGGCGAATTTTGGAAAGATCGCCTGCAGCAGATTGTCTCATTCAAAAGTAGAGAATCTGTTGAAGAGTTTATGAAGAACACCGTGATGGTAGCGTTTGAGGATTTGCAGGCAGAATTCAAGCATAATGGTATTGATGCAAAGATTCAAGAGTTAGCGCAGCCCAAGCGGATTCAAATTGAAATCCGGCACGATGTAATCAACAATTTTATCTATGGTGTAAAAAGTCAGGTCAAAGTGGTTTCTGATTATGTGGTTGAAGAAGAGAATCTCCCAGAATTCGACGATAAAAAAACGTATTTTCCCAAATCTTATTTTGGAGATGCACGAGAGGGTTATGATATTCAGTACTTTACAAGAAACGAATTGATCAGCGATGTTTTAAAGCACTACGATCGTTTTCTGGAAATTATCTCGGAAGAGAAAAATGAAATGTTTATTAGTAGTAATGCGAATAAGAATCTCCGATGAGGAATCCGTCATAGGGTTTGATTTCGCTTAAAGTTGCCGCTTGTTATTTCCGATTAATATTTCTACAAGTGTGCGATTGTAAGAGAATTTGTTCATATATAATTAAGATTGAAGTGAAAAATATAGTATACATGATATTTCTTTCTGTACTTATCGTATCCTGCGGTCAGCGTGAAACGACAGCTTTGCAAAACCGTGAAGAACAGCTTGTCAAGAAAGAACACGAGTTTGCGCAGAAAGAGTCCGAATACGATGCATTATTAGCCATGCGGGACAGTCTGCGCGCGTCACAATCCAAGCAGCTTAAGCCCGACACCATCGTTCAGCGTTGGCCAGATTCGATCGCAGGACAATGGAACAGCAGATTGGTCTGCCGGTCTTCGAATTGCAACAATTATGTAATTGGTGACCAAAGGAACGAGCAATGGCAATTTGTGGCTGATGCTACAGGTATCTATGTAAAGACCTATACCAAAAATAAAACGATGCGACTCTTTAAAGGTTCTTTATTGGATAATCGGATTAGCCTAGTCCAAGTACAAGATAGTATGAACGAAAGTAGGGCGAGGGTGCAAATGAACCTTGATCTGATTGGTTCTAAGATCATGCGCGGAACACAGACGGTCGGTACGAATGGCGATTGCGAAGCAAACTTTTCTATTGAACTTACACGCATTGAAAGATGATCTTAGCCAGTATTCACCACATTACTTTTCCGGTTGAAGACCCTTTACTTAAGTTCTTTATCGAGTTGCTTATTATATTACTGGTGCCTCTGCTACTCAATAAAATAAAAGTTCCACATCTGCTAGGTTTACTGGTCGCAGGTGCGATTGTTGGGCCCTACGGCTTCAATATGCTCTCGCGAGACAGCAGTATAGTGGTGACGGGAACGACAGGGCTGCTTTACATAATGTTTCTAGCTGGTCTAGAAATCGACATGGGTGACTTTAAGAAAAATAAATGGAAAAGTATCACATTCTCAATCTATACTTTTTTGGCGCCCTTTATCCTCGGATTTATAGGCGGATATTATGTATTACATTTTTCACTAGCAACGTCAATTTTATTTGCCGCATTATTCTCGTCTCATACCTTGATTGTTTATCCTATGATCAGCAGTTTGGGCATAGCGAAAAATCCTTCCGTCAATATTACCGTGGGAGGGACTATGATTACAGATGTGCTAACACTTTTGGTGTTGGCAGTTATTGTAGGCGTGTCTCAGGGGGAAGTGGGCACTGCCTTTTGGATTCGATTAAGCGCTTCAATGGTTGCGTTTGCATTGGTTGTTTTGTTGGTATTCCCGATTATAGCGCGCTGGTTTTTTAAAAATGTGCCGGATAAGATATCCCAATATATATTTGTCGTAGTGATGATCTATCTGGCTTCGATTTTGGCGGAGCTGGCTGGTATTGAATCCATTATTGGTGCCTTTTTTGCGGGACTGGCATTGAATCGCCTGATTCCACATACTTCGTCATTGATGAACCGGATCGAATTTGTTGGAAATGCTATTTTCATTCCATTTTTTCTGATCAGCGTGGGGATGCTAATTGATTTTTCGGCCTTTTTTAAAAGCTGGGAAACCTTGGGTGTAGCAGCGACCATGTTGGTCGCTTCTATTGGTGGTAAATATATAGCCGCCATGCTGACGCAAAAGACCTTTGGTCTAAGCAAGCAGGAGGGGATGCTTATTTTCGGGATGAGCTCGGCCTCTGCAGCCGCAACATTAGCAACTGTTATGGTTGGTTATAATATTATCCTTGGCCAAACGGCAGAAGGTGAGCCCATTCGTTTGCTTAATGAGCATGTGCTGAACGGGAGTATTTTGCTGATTCTAATTTCGTGTACCATTTCATCCTTTGTGTCCATGTCCAATGCACAGCGAATTGCGGAGGCAGATCGGGAAGATACCATAGCAGGGGATAAGCTGCCCGATGCTCATATTCTATTGCCGATCAATAGCGAACAGATGACTGAAAAGATGGTCAATTTGGGACTGCTGATTCGTACAAAATTAAAAGACGATCAGCTTTTTGCGTTAAATATCATCAGTGAAGATAAAAATGAGTCTTCCGTAAAAAATGCAGAAAGGATTCTTGAATCTGCAGTGAAGCTGGGCGCAGCGGCTGATGTGCAGGTACAGGCCATTACCCGGCATGACAACGGAGTAGTTGACGGAATAAATAATGTGATCAAAGAAAAATCCATTTCGGATCTGATCATCGGCCTGGATAAAGATAAGGGCTTTTCAACGTCTTTTATGTATAATCTGTACAACGGCTACTTAAAAAATGAGCATGTCAATTTGATGTTGTACCGTGCCGTTCAACCGATTTCAACTGTAAAAGAGTATGTTGTGCTTATCCCGCCATTGGCATACCGGGAATCCGGCTTTTTTGAAGCGCTATCAAAAATATGGAATATTGCCCGAAATTCGAGCGCCCCGCTTATATTCTACAGTACAGCGGATATCATCGAAATTCTCTATCGGATTATCAAAAAGTCTGCTGTGGAAGCTTCATTTGTTAACATATCTGACTGGAAAGAAGTGGATCAGGTTATCGGCGGACTAACATCTGATCAGGGGTTAATCGTGCTAATGGCCGACCGTAACCGTTTTTCGTATAAATCGCCTATTCATACCATTACCCAATACCTCAACGAAAATCAGATTGAAAACAATTATCTGCTGATTTATCCCTTTACTGAAAATAACAGTGATGTGTCAGAAAAGCGCGCGATTAGCAATCACCAGGATTTTGCGGAAATCGGTAAACTGATACAACGGGTATTCCGATAAACCATTTAATGATAAGTGCCTAGTGGTTTTCATATGAAAACCACTAGGCACTCTTAGTTGGTTATTACAAACTATATTCAGCACGTTCTTCTTTCGATATAAGCAAACGCAAATCGTCTGCCGCCGGCAATTCAAAGATTTGCAAGTGAAAGTGTTTGATTGCTGCGAGCAGATGGTCAAAAATATCGGCCATCGTATCTTCAAAATATACCCATTGAGTTCCCTTGGTAAACATATATAACTCTAATGGTATGCCATATTCTGTCGGAGCCAGCTGACGTACCAGTAATGTCAATTCCTGGTGGATATTAGGGTTATTTTTTGCGTATGCGAGGACATAAGCCCGAAATAAACCAATATTGGTCATTCTTCGGCCATTAACTGGCGAAGAATTGTCTGTATTCCACGTCTTATTGTACGCGGCAATCTCGCGTTCGCGCTGATCAATATACGGTGATAATATGCGGATATTTTTCAAGGCTGTTATTTCCTCCTCGGTAAGATACCTTACTGATGACATTTTAATATTCAGTGCACGTTTTATACGACGACCACCAGTCTCCTGCATTCCGCGATAATTTTTGAATGAATCGCTGAGAAGCGTATAGGTCGGTATAGTGACAATGGTTTTGTCCCAGTTCTGTATTTTGACATTATTAAGATTAATTTGTAGCACATCGCCGTCTACACCATATTTGGGCATTTCAATCCAGTCGCCTACACGTACGGAGTCATTGGCCGACACTTGAATACTGGCTACAAATCCCAAAATTGTGTCTTTGAATACCAACATCAGAATTGCGGACGCTGCACCCAGCGACACGAGAAAGGACCATGGTGAATTTCCTGTTAGCAGTGAAACAGCCAGTGTCCCGATCACAAAAATTAAAAAGATCTGCACCACCTGTAGGTAACTGTCGATGGGCTTATCTTTAAAACCATTTGAAGTGCGAAAGATATCACGGCAGGTTTTCAATAAGCTATTTACAAGATGATAGATAGTCAGCAAAACCACTAAATCAAGAAATTTGACCAAAGCAGCCGTTAACACTGGAAATCCTAGGAAAATTATTGGCAATAGCTGGCGTGCCAGCAGAACGAGAATAGTGCGACTTAGGCGGACATGTACCTTATTGCTCAAAAGGTAATCATCCCATTTGGTTGAGGTTCGAAGGGCAATTTTATTTAACGCTGTATAAAATACGCGACGCATGATATAGTCGAGCACGTAGAGGAGTAACGCTGCTGTCAAAAGGAGCCCAGCTGCGCTTGCTATGTGGGCCTGCTGGTCGGGTAAGCCTAATTTTGAGAAGAGATCGAAAATGTACTGATAGATTGAATTTGATGATTGTTCACTAAGATTTAGCATATTTAAATTTTTCATATGAACAGACAAATTTAAGAAAAAATATTAACACGTGTTTTTCAGGGTGTAAATACTCCTTTGGATGTTATTTTTTGCTTATTGATTAATTTTTTGCTAATTTTGTGAATTAATAGATAACCCGATGGCAAGAGATCGCTGCTTTTGCATCTTTAAAACCCCAATAATTTGAATGAGATTAGTGTGATTGGTGGTGGGAGTTGGGCCACGGCCCTGGTTAAAATTTTGACAGAAAATAGCATCCATGTGAACTGGTATATGCGGCGTTCCGAACAGGTACGCTCGATCAATGAAGATGCTGTCAACCCCGACTACCTATCTTTTTTAAAACTTGATAATACAAAAATTTATGCTTCTGATCAGCTGGATATGATCGTGGCGCGTTCGAAAGTAATCCTATTTGTTGTTCCAAGTGCGCACCTGGATCATGTTTGCGAAGCAATCCCCAAAAAGGACATGAGCGGCAAATTTGTGATGACCGCAATAAAAGGAACCGTTGGGCCGGATAATTTGCTTCCCAGTGCTTTCATTGCCAGGTATTTTGAGCTAACCGACTTACAGCAGGCAATTATCGCGGGCCCTTGCCACGCGGAAGAAATTGCTAGAAGCAAAAAAACCTATATAACCTTATGTGGATCAAATGAAAGCTTTATTCAAAAGATTTCGAAAGGATTTGCATCAGCTTATATGCAGGTACACTATAGCGCTGATATGATCGGAGTGGAATACGCGGCCATTTATAAAAATGTGGTTGGTATTGTCTGCGGTATGGCTGAAGGATTGCACTATGGCGACAACTTTATGGCGGTGTTGGTAGCAAATGCAATCGACGAACTTGGATTGTTGCTGCAAGCTGTTGGTCTACCCAATTCTCGGCTAGGCAACTCGACCTATTTGGGTGATTTATTGGTGACGGGATACTCCAGGCATAGCCGCAACCGGAAGTTTGGTCATTATCTCGGTCAGGGATTTTCGGTTTTTGAGGCCCGTGGGCTGATGGGAATGGTTGCCGAAGGTTATTATGCGACAAAGGGGATAATGAATACCGTATCAAGTCTCGGACTCAATATGCCCCTGTTGCAGACTGCCTACCGGGTGTTGTATAACCATATGACAGCAAAAGATGAATTTAAACTTTTAGAAAGGAATATAAGATAATATGATATTAGCAACAGATTTAGATGGAACTTTTTTGGGGGGTAAAATGGAAGATCGCCTCAGATTATATCGATTGATAAAGGCGAGTGCGAATATGCAGCTGGTTTTTGTGACAGGGAGGGGGCTGGAGTCTGTATTGCCTTTGCTGAGCGATCCACTTATTCCTGTGCCAGACTTTATTATAGCTGACGTGGGGGCTACAGTGGTAAACGGCCACAGCCTCGAAGCGATTGAACCCTTGCAGAGCGAAATTGAGGAAAAATGGCCGCAGACTTATGCGATCCGTTCAGCGCTGGATGAGATTCCGCAATTGCGTTATCAACATGTACCACAACAGCGGCGCAGCTCTTTTTATTATGAACCTGAGGTAGACCTCAATCTAGTGAAGCAAGTGGCCGACAGGTATGAGTGTGATATGATTACTTCGGCCGATCAGTATCTAGACCTGCTTCCGAAAGGTGTAAACAAAGGTACAACGCTTAAAAAGCTGATTGAATTTTTGGATGTCGAGGCGGACGATGTAATGGTGGCTGGGGATACCCTCAATGATCTGGCCTTGTTTGAGATCGGTTTTCGTGGTGTTGCCGTAGGAAAGTCGGAGGACGGTCTGCTTCAAGCTGTTGATCAAATGGAGACAGCTTACGCCGCCGAGGCCGCCGGAGCGGGGGGTATATTAGAGTATATGAGTAAATATCGCCCTTTCCAGCAACTCATCCGTACTGAACAAAAAATAGCACCTCAAAAAAGCAGGACTAAAAAATCCGATCAGCTGGTGATGGTGTATCATCGATTGCCTTTTGAAAAGGAATCGATCAATGGGAAGACAGTGCGGGTGGCTCCGAAAAGTCCAAACGGAATTATTCCTTCACTATTGGGCTTATTTGAAAAGGGGCGTTCAGGTCTTTGGATCGGTGAGGAAGTTTTGCAGCCGGATGGACAGCCGGTTCCTAATCAGTTGGTAGATGAAAGCCGGTATCCCAACCTGGTGGCATCCACCATATCGCTATTAAAAGAAGACATAGATAAATTCTATCGCGTGTTCTCAAAAGAGGCCTTTTGGCCAACTATTTTTTCCTTTGTGGACCGTGCAAAGTTTAACCACGAAGATTGGGATCACTACTTGATGATTAACAAGCACTTTGCCGAGCGTATAGCAAGAGAAGCCGACGATGGGGCCCTCGTATGGATCCATGAGTATAACCTGTGGATGGTACCATCGTTTTTAAAGGCCATGCGACCCGATCTGAAAATTGGTTTCTTTCATCATACCGCCTTTCCGGCAGCTGATATTTTTAATATCATTCCTTGGCGCAAAGAAATTATCGGAAGTCTGCTGCTTTGCGATTTTATCAGTTTTCATATCCCACGTTATGTAGAAAATTTTGTGGATGTGATCCGTAGCCATACCCCTTTTAAAGTGATCAAAAAGGTGAATGTTGCCAATCAATTTCTCACTTATAGCTGCGCTCTCGGAGTAGATCAGATGACGAAGGTCATTGAAGTGGACGGCAGACAGATCAGGTTGGGAGCTCAACCGGTCGGCGTAAACAAGCATCATATCGAACAGATTTTGATGGATGACCAGGTGAGGCTGGAGATTAATACGCTCAAAAGAAACAAAGACGAATCAGGAGTAACGCGTATTATATCTATAGAGCGCTTAGATTATGTAAAAGGCCCGTTGGAGAAAATTCAGGCTTTTGGAGAGTTCTTAGCAGAATACCCCGAATTTAGGGGTAAGATTGAACTGGTGAATGTGTGTACACCGCCATCGCAGGGCATGACAATCTACGATGAAATCCGCGATCAGGTAAATCAGGCGGTGGGTGAGATCAATGGGAAATATGCTACGATGAACTGGACTCCGATACAATATTTTTATAGAGCGCTTCCTTTTGAGGAGGTCATCAAGCATTATGCGTTAAGCGATATTGCCTGGATCACACCTTTGCGCGACGGCCTCAACCTTGTGGCAAAGGAATACATTGCCACCCATGGATTACTGGACACTCCAGGAACACTTGTACTTTCTGAATTCGCAGGAGCATCGGTGGAACTGCCCTATGCTATTTTGACAAACCCCTATGACCGCAAGAGCATGAAAGATGCCTTGTTGAAAGCTTTGGTGATGGAACCGGGCGAGGCTCATGTGCGGGCGCGTCGGCTGTATGAGCATATTGAGCATTACGATATCCACTATTGGGGGAAGGATTTTGTAAAGGAACTCGAAAAATCTGTTAGGTATTGATGGGCGCTCGCTTTAGGCAATTGATATCCTATGGATCATATCATGTGTATAGTGATGCCGTTGTCTTATTTGTACGGATTAGGAGGGTCAAATTTGATAAAAATTTGGCCCTTTTCACTGAAGAATGGCTATATTTGCGGCTATAATAATGGTTGCGAGAATTTTTAAATCGATTACAATAATCCTGCTGCTGCTATGCGTCATCCTGATGAGTTTTAGCAAGATTTTTATTGTGCTAAGCTTTTATGCGAATCGTACCGAAATTGCCAGTACCTATTGTATCAATAAAGGTAAGCCATCCTTACACTGTGATGGTAAATGCTTTCTTATGCGTATGTTGAAAAAGGAAGCGCAACGGGAGAAAGATGTTCACGAATATTTCTCAAAAACGCCGGTTTTTTTCTGTCACCATTATTTTCCTACAATTTTGCCAAAAATGTTTACCCCAAAGTCTGAGCGCTCTGTTGGCAAGGCGCGGTCGACCTTGTTTATTAAGTTTGATTTCTTTCATAAAATACTCAGACCACCCATCTCTTTATTAGCTTAATTCTACCAGATTATCCCATTTTTTTGAGATAAAATCTATAATTCTTTATGACGACTTTCGGTTTGTCCGGAATCCGCTATACTGTATTCTAGTTTTAATCCACATTTATTATTGGTCCACTTTAACTTATAATGCTTTTGAAAACGATATATTTAGCGTACGCATTCATGTTTACGCTTTTAATAACCATTTGTAGCAGCACTGCAAGGGCGCAATACAAAGATTCACTATTGCCCAAACAGCTTGACTCTGTTTATATCAACGCACGGTTCAGCGCCAAAGATAAAGCCAGCTTCCAGTCTGCCCGCATGAATATCCCTGACTACGAAAATCCACAGGTAACTGCGAGCGTGGGTAAACGTCTAACTAAAAATAGAAACTACACAACCCAGTCGGCGATGCTATCAAATGCGGCGGGTGTAACACCAAGCTGGGCCGGAGTAGCGCCTTACTTTACTGTTCGTGGATTTCGGACGCGGAGCAATTTTAGAAATGGCTTGAATGCTTATTTACAGTATAGTGATGAAAATAGCAATATCCAGCAAATTGATGTGATAAAGGGACCGAGCGGTACTTTGTTTGGAGGAACAAACATGGCTTTTGGCGGACTGATCAATGTACTGACGTATGTACCCGTTGATAGTAGCTTTATGAATTTTTCGCTGACTACAGGCAACAATGCTTTGCAGCGCATCGGTATCGACCTAAATACGCATTTAGATGCAACCCATAAGTCGCTGTTCAGAATGTTTGGTACCTATACGTCGCGAAAGAGTTTTCAGGATGCAGGAATAAACAAAAGTATTTTTCTCGCTCCGAGTTTTAGTTATCAGTTAAGTCCGGATCTTAAGGTGAGGTTAGAGGCAGAATTCTTGCGAAGAAATACGACAAATAGTCCTTTATTTACGCCAGCAAATCCGCTCGTCGGTGGAAGCTTGATCAATGTTGAGCATTCCAACGACCTGAATTTGGACTACTTTAAATCTTACACCGACAACACTTTGCTATGGCAAACGTCTTCACTGAATTTTTACGCAAAGATAAGTTACGCTATTTCGCCGGATTGGCAGTCTGAAACAAACTTTGCAAGTACAAACAGTACATCGAGCGGCGATTATCAAACAAATTTATTGGTCAAAAATAATACTGCCGTAGCGAGGAGGGTATTGCACTATGATGAGGAGGGTATGCGTAATTATCAGGTGCAACAAAACTTTATCGGTCATTTTAATATAAGGGGGCTGGAAAATAAATTGCTGGTCGGTCTTGACTACCACCGCTATAGCTATGCTGCAAATTATAAAAATGCCGGTTATGTAGATACGATATTCATGGCCAATCCTTTGGCCGGAGCAAATTCATTGCATGCAGACCTGATCCGTAATCTTATGCTTTCTAAACATCCCAGCAATTCCGTTGCTCCGCAAAACAGTTATTCGGCTTATATCTCAGATGTTATCCATCCAACCGATGCATTGACATTGATGCTCAGTGCGCGGTATGATAGACTGATCAATTTGGGGACGAAAGATTTGCTGACAGGCACGACTACTGCGGATTATAAACAATCAACCATTACCCCAAAGATAGGGTTCACTTATCAGCTTCTTCCAAAAGTGGCGACATTTTTTGGGAATTATATGAGCGGCTTTCAAAATCTCGCGCCAACGAGTACAAATGGTGTTTTGTATAATTTCAAACCGCAATACGGTAGTCAGCTAGAATCTGGCGTTAAAATAGCGGTTCCTGGTAATGCACTTGACTTGACATTGAGTTATTATGCCATCAACGTACGCAACACGGTGATGACAGATCCTAATGATGCCACTAAGTATACACAGGGGGGGCGACAATATAGCCGCGGTCTGGAGCTTGATATACAGGCAGAACCCTTACCCAATCTCTTTATACATGCAGGTGGCGCGCACAACATAAGCAAAATAACGGTTGCTGACGCCGCGGTAGAGGGTTTGAGACCGGTGAATGCTGGGCCCAAATGGTCTTCCACTTGGTATGTGAGTTATGAACGGCTTGTCGCCAAAGAAAGTAAGTGGAATGTGGGATTCGGGGGGAACTATGTGGGACGAGATCTAATCATCAACAGCCAAAGTGCCGGGAGTTTTTATACTGATGCCTATATCCTTTGCAATGGTAACATTGGTTATGCATACCGACAACTTAAATGTAATCTGACTGCCGATAATCTATTTGATACTCGCTATTATTATGGGGGGAGAGGCTTTATCACCCCAGGCAACCTGCGCCAGTGCATCTTGTCGATGTCGCTGCACTTTTAACGGCTAAATCTAAAGGCAATGCTCCAATTATTTATAGCATTGATGTTAATTTCTATCCCAGTCAATAGCTTGGGTGATTGACTGAGATAGAAATGAATAATTGTATTTAGTGCCTTAGCTATCAAGGCTTAAAATGATACGTTAGAAATTATAAATACATTAAATGCGATTAGTTATTCAGCTGTAATTTCCCAATAAACGGGCGGCTATCAACTGTCATTATCGCTTCTTTAATGGAATAGCATAATTGGTAGTTTTCGCTCAGTATTTTTTTGCTCGATTCTATCTTGTCTTTTTCAACCTTATCGACAATCCACGTTGGGTTTAAAGGATCTGAATTAAATTTTGTTATCAATACGGTAAATCCTTCTTTCTGAGCACTGATTAGCGTGTCTTTTGTTATATCTACTATTTTCATAGTGAGACAATATACAAAAAAAATATGAAAGTTCTTGTATCTAAGCCATAAACTATGCTAACGCCATTGTTACAATTGCAGGTAAAGATGCCTAATGTAGTGCGTTTTTCGGTGTAGAATTGCCTCGGAATGGATCAAGATTTTCGCATGTGTTTGTGGTGTAAATAGGATAGTTTAACATTCTAAAAATTTTTATTAATTTAGCATGATATGATAGCGTTGATGGAGAATAAGACTATTGATTTTACCATATTTTTATTTAATGAAATAGTAGGTGTATGCGTGAAGTTAATTGTCATGATGAAAAGATTCATCTTTGTGGTAATATTCAGTCTTTTGGCTATCTATTTATCTTCGAGGATGATAAGTGTGCCGTTGTAAGTGAAAATTGTGCAGTGATTATGGGGGCAGCATATCCTACGGTGTTAGGTATGACCGTTGAAGCTGTTCTGGATCATGTCGCGCCGTCGTTTGGACTTCGTGGAGATAAAATTGAACAGGCAGTTTCCCAAAGTCTATTTGCTAGATTTGTCGAGCGTGTGACGATTCATCAGCAAGATTATTTTCTCAGTTTATATCGGTATGATGGAAAAATATATCTTGAGATTGAAGACTGTAATTCCCAAGCCGTAAAGACAACCAAATTATACTACTACGCGAAGCATCTGGAAGATCAACGTGAAGGTAAATCTTGCTGGCAGGCACTGACGGAACTGATAAAGGATATCATCCACTTTGATAGGGTGATGATTTATCGTTTTATGGAGGATAATAGCGGTCAGGTGATTGCGGAAAGCAGGAGCGAGGAATTAGAATCGCTGTTAAACTATCGGTATCCGGAGTTTGATATTCCAGCACAGGCTCGGGAACTTTACCGTATCTTCCATGCGCGGCACACGGCTGATGTGGATGAGCGAGCAATTCCAATCCTGGGCAAGGCTGCAGAAAATTTTGATCTGACACGTTGTAGCTTAAGGGCGCTTTCACCCATGCATTTGCAATACCTTAAAAATGCCGGCGTAAAGGCCAGTGCCAGCTTTAGTATCATTGTCGATGATGAACTCTGGGGACTCGTTGCCTGTCAGCATCGGGAGCCTATGCATGTGGATCTCTCGCAGCGTCATTTATGTACATTGCTCACTCAATATGCCGTAAACCGTTACCTTGCAGATTTCCAGAAAGAACAAGTTCGTATGCATAAAAGCCTGTCTCAGCTGGAGCATAGTTTAAAAAGTGATTTGTTGGTTAAACGTGACTTGTATGATGTGTTGGAGAATTATGCAACGCGGATCATGGAGGTCATGAATGGGCAGGGGCTCATCATTAAACGTGATCGTGCGACCATGACTGTTGGTGAGGTGCCTGACAAAAAGATTCTTAAAAAGATCGATGAAGAGATTGGAACTAAGGAGTTTTTCGTCACTAATAGATTTAAGTGTACTGGCTTTGGTGACGATGTGGAGGTTTTTCCCGGTGTCTTGCGTATTAGTATTTTGCCTGTAACGAATTGGTACTTATATATTTTTAGGAAGGAGCGTTTGATTGAAGAAGTATGGGCAGGGAAACCAGAAAAAGTGATGCAGATTGACGCAGAAAAAAAGATCGCTTTTCCTTCGCCACGCACTTCGTTTGAAGCCTGGAAGAAGATTACAAAAGGGAAAGCCGAAAAATGGCGTCCGTCAGAACTTGCTTTTATTGAAAACATTACGCATATCATTCAGCAGTCGATTGCGCAGCGCGGGGGAGAAATTGACAAACTTAACAAGGAACTGGTGCGCTCTAATAATGCTCTTGATACATTTGGGTACACGTTGACCCACGATCTTAAAAATCCATTGACTACCATTCAGCTAACGGCTCAGATGTTGCTGTATAAAAAGGATGTCTCTCGGGAGTTTCTCGAAAAGTCAATGAAAAATATCTTGGAAGGAACGCAACTTATGAATGATATGATGGACAAAGTTTACCAAATGTCTAAGGTAAACCATGTTGACTTTGTCTTTGAGCCGATCAATCCGCGGTCAAAGATTCTTAATATCGTTGAGAATTGCAAGCAGCAATATCAGGTAACCCATTTGGAATTTAAAATGGGACAAACATTACCGATTATGGGGGAGAGAACCTTGATATATCAATTGTTTCTGAATCTTATCGGCAATGCAATAAAATACAGCAGTAAGAAGGAAAATCCAAAAGTCACTGTCAATAGCGTTAGAGAGGGGGATACCGTTCGTTATGATGTAAAAGATAATGGAATTGGTATAGATCTGAAGGAGAGTGAAAGAATTTTTGAAATTTTTGGGCGTATGTCAAATACCGAAGGTTATGAAGGTTCGGGCATTGGTCTATCCATTGTGAAGCAAATTGCTAATAAGCTCAATGCAACGTTACATGTGGAAAGTGAACTTGGCATCGGTACTACTTTTTCAGTCACCTTCAATGATGTTGCTGTAGCTATATAGTGACGATGGATACGATGATATTTTGAAAAAACGGAAACAATCGCTATTATGTATGGGTTCATAAGGATAATGAGACTTTTTTAGCATCATTACCTTGATAATTTATACCCATTACATAATTATATATGCTGAGTGCCGACAAGATGAGTGAACTGCAATATGCTTTTAAATTAAATCATACCTATTATTTTGACGATTTCGATCATGATGATGAATTTCTAAATGCTGCTCAAAAACTGATTGAAGATAAATGCTTCATAATCGTTTATGGAGCATTTAACGATGGAGATGAAGAGTACAACAAATTATTATTCTTCAATCAGTATTATTTTCCGGCCTCCGAAATAAAAGGGTATTTGAAAAAAGGCGCTTATTTTGCCTTTCGATCGGATCTTTTTAAAGGCTACAGCCTGCGGAACAGATTAAAGGATCTTGGATTTCTGGAATACTCAATGCAGGAATCATTGGTTTTAAAAGACAACGATCACCATCTTATTGCTAAACTCTTCAACCTATTGGTTGAAGAGACCAAAATGCCACAAAGTGAAATTCATTCGACAATAATCGCGTCCTATCTGAATCTATTGTTATACCATATGCAAAGGCTTTACCAACGCTTCATGGAAGATAAATCGGATGAAATTAATGCATTGCAGTGTCAACTCTTAAAGGAGCTGGATACATTTTTCGACCAGGAGCGACGTTGTATGTTAGCGCCACCGACCGCGACATCATTATCGAAAAAACTAAATTGTACAGCACGATTTCTTAATGACATCTCGCTAAAAGTATCGGGAAAGACAGCACAGTATCATATTGAAAATTTTATAGTTGCCGTTGCCAAGCAGCTATTGGCCGAAACGGATCTTTCTGTTGCGGAAATAGCGGAAAGAATGAAGTTTGAGCATCCGCAGTCGCTAACGCGATTGTTCAAAAGAAAAACACAAATTACCCCGCTCGATTTTCGGATTTCCATTATTTGATTAAACAACGCTATCACCAGCGTCGGACGTGGGTGATAGCAATATTTAATAAATAAAGCAGTTGTTTATCCCATAAATTGACTACCTTGTCGAAATCTCAAAGAAAGATGATATAAAAGGTTTGGTAACCAATTATCTGCCCAGCTTAGGTCTATTTTTTTAATTCTCTCCAAGACCATATTTTTCAATCATTGCGGTGTTTATAAACAATCAAAAAATGAAAAAGAAAATTGTTATTTGTGACGATGACGCGCTCATCCTTAACGTATTGGAGCTGGCTTTAAAAAATGAACGAAGCAATGTCTATCTTGTTTCAAAGAGCAGGGAACTTGTGGCCATGGTTGACGAAGTATACCCTGATATTTTAATATTGGATATTGATATGCCTTGGATAGCTGGTGACGATATTGTACGCGAGCTCAGAAATTCGGAGAAACACGCCGATCTTCCGGTAATCTTGATGTCTGCGAAGTCGCACGGCAAACAGATTGCTTTAGAATGTGGGGCCGACGCCTTTTTGTCCAAACCATTTGAATTGGACGATCTATTCTTATTGGTCGATAAATTGAGTCGACCATCATATCGCTGATATACTATTTGTATTCAATTAAGAAGAGGCTGTCTCAAAATGACA